>JBMFUN010000014.1:0-16644 GCA_049966495.1 Candidatus Micrarchaeia archaeon | reverse complement strand
GATGAAGCAAATGCCCACCGATTTCTGTGGTTCGCTTTCATCCTACCTCTAAAGAGTGTGGGATTTCCCGCTCACGTTGTTAAAGTTAACAAATTATAAACCTTTCTCCTTGCACAAGACAAGCAAGACAAGACGAAGCTTTGATTCTTGCAGAGCAGGGCCATAAGATTGCATAAATAGTAGGATGCTCAACGTAGCTAGGAAAATCGCACGCGATAGGTTTATAAGGGGCAAAGACCTTATTTTCATATTATGAAAGTGCTCATCAAAACATATGGCTGCACGCTCAACCAGGCAGACAGCAATATTATAAGAAGCATTCTAGAGGGAGCAGGCTATGACGTTGCCCTTACAAGCGATCTTGAAGGTGCAAGCAGCGAAGACATATGCATCATAAACACCTGCACGGTAAAAAAACCTACTGTGCAAAAGATCTCATATGAGCTGCAAAGACTGAGCATGCAGAAGAAGAAGATCATAGCGACAGGCTGCCTCGCTTCTGCCGATGCAAACCTGGTGAAAAAATTCGCCCCTGATGCGAGCATAGTCACAATAGGCAGCATGCAGAAGATAGCAGAAGCAGTAGAATATGCAAAAAGAGGCAAAAGCGTTGTCTTTGACGCATATGAAAAGCTTGACAGGCTTACACTCTTCAGACCTGGAAGCTCGGTGATAGCAAAGATACCTATTGCTGATGGCTGCACAGGGAATTGCAGCTTCTGCGAGACCAAATTTGCAAGAGGCCCATTGAACAGCTTCTCTGAAGACCTCATAATAGAAGCAATAAAGAGGAGCGTGGAAAGGGGTGCAAAGGAGATAGAGCTTACCGCCCAGGATGTTGGTGCTTATGGCATTGATATAGGCACTGACATATGCGAGCTGCTCAGCAGAATAGCAGCGCTTGAGGGCGATTTCAAGGTCAGGATTGGTATGCTCAATCCTGAGCATTTGGGGAAGCACATTGAAGAATTTGGCGAGATAATGAAAGATAGGCATTTCTACAAGTTCATTCATATTCCTGTCCAATCCGGAAGCAACAGGGTGCTAAAGGCGATGAAAAGGTATTATAGCGTAGAAGAGACTGAAAGCTACATAGAGTACATGAGAGAGGCGGTGCCAGGAATAACTATAGAGACTGACATTATAGTGGGCTTCCCTACCGAAAGCGAAGAGGACTTCGAGGAAACCATAAAATTTTTAAAGGCCGCAAGGCCGGATGTAACAAACGTATCAAAGTTTGGGGCTATGCCTCATACAGAAGCCGCAAAAATGGAGCAGCTTCCAAGCAGTGTGGTAAGAAGCAGGAGCATAGAGACAAGCAGAATCGTTAGAAGCCTGCAGGCAGAGGCAAACAATAGGTTTATAGGAAGTTCGGTGGATATATTGATAACAGAAGAGAATGAGAGATCATTCAATGGCAGGATGGACAACTACAAGCAGGTTGTACTTAGGGCAAAAAGCAATGAGGAGCTTGGCAAGCACTACAGGGTATTGATAGACGGCGCATCTTCGAATGTGCTGTTCGGTAGAAGAATTGAGGAGTGAGGTCCGTGAAGAATGAGGGCAAAGAGAGGGATAAAATCGAAGAGCTTTTAAAAAGCGCAGGAGCCAATCCTGGCGATACTATAGCAATAGAAGAGAAGTCAAGAAGTATAAGCATCGAAGGAGAGCTTATGCCCAAGACCGAGAACAATGCGCCAGATGTGATTGTTGTAAAGCTCCACAACGGATATAACATAGGCATAAAGTATTCAGAAGACATGAAGATTAAGAAGCTCAAAAGTGGTACAATTCCAGCGTTTCCTGAGACAGTAATAAACACAAAGGGCAAGCCAAGAATAGGGCTTATCTATACAGGAGGAACGATAGGAAGCAAGATAGACTATAAGACTGGCGGTGTCTACATGCTCCTCAAGCCCGGCGAGCTTATCCATGAGGTGCCAGAGATAGGAGGCGTGGCGGAGATAGAAGTAAAAAATCTTTTCAGCATTGCAAGCGAAGACATGTCTTATATAGAATGGCAGAAGATAGCGGAGAGCGTTGCAGAGATGCTCAACAGGGGAAAGAGGGGTGTGGTAGTTACCACTGGCACTGATACAATGCACTATATAGCTTCTGCGCTAAGCTTCATGCTCCAAAATTTGAATGCGCCGGTTGTGCTTACAGGGGCGCAGAGGAGCAGCGACAGGGGCTCGAGCGACGCGTTTCTAAATCTTTCCTGCGCGGTCGAGCTCGCAACCCATTCAGATATAGCGGAAGTCGGCATATGCATGCACGCCACAAGCTCTGATACAGGCTGCGCGTTCATAAGGGGCACTCGCGCGCGAAAGATGCATACATCGAGAAGGGATGCCTTCAGGCCTATAAACAGCAAGCCCATCGCATATATTGGAGAAGACTTCAAGATAAGCTATATGAGCGAATACAAGAAAATTGAAAGCAGCAGCAAAAAGGTTGTAGCCATGACAGGATTCGAGAGGAAGGTTGCATTAGTAAAGGCTTATCCGAATTCCGACCCTGGGATAATAGATTATTATCAGAGCAAAGGCTACAAGGGCATCATAATAGAAGGCACAGGGCTGGGCCATACGCCAGTATCGATAGAACATGAGGGCTACTCCTGGCTGCCAACGATAAAAGAAGCAATAGAAAAAGGAATGGTTATAGGGATGACATCCCAATGCATATATGGAAGGGTGAACCCCAATGTATACAGGAACTTGAGGCTATTGAGCAATGCAGGAGTGGTATACTGCGAAGACATGCTTCCAGAAACAGCATACGTGAAGCTGGGGTGGCTTCTTGGCAATTATGAAAAGGAGCAGGCAAAGAAGCTTCTAAACAAGAACATTGCTGGAGAGATAAGCAGCAGGTCCGGCTATGATGAATTCATGATTTAGGTGAATAGATGGATAGCAAAACAGGATTTGGAATTGGAGTATTCGCGCTGGGGATAGCGCTGCTTCTCTACACTTTCTACATGGCTTATGGCATCTACAGCTATGTTGCAAGCGGCCAGGTGCTCTCTTCAGTCAACATGCAGCATACAAACAGCACAAGCACGAACATCGCAGGATCTTTGGTGAGCAGCTTCATGGCTGCCATGCCACTGAACCAGTATGCGATAATATTCCTTGAAGTGATCATAATACTAGCCTTTGCAAGCATCTCTTACAAGATCGCAAAGCTCGGCATAGAGCTGATAAATAGTGGTAAGCAAACTGATGCACATGGAAAAAAATCCTGAATACTATAGGCAGATAGGCTTCCTTTGTGGCCTGGAGATACACCAGAGGCTTGCTACCAAGGAGAAGCTTTTCTGCTCGTGCTCCGCAGAGCCTGCAGGCAGCGATGAAAAGCATATGGGAGAAGTGGTGCGCCACCAAAGGGCTGTAGCAGGCGAGCTTGGAAGTATAGACCAGTCGACAAAATTCGAGGCTGCAAAGCAAAGATCGTTTATATACAGAATCTACAAAGACCATACATGCCTTGTAGACATAGACGAGGAGCCGCCGCATGAACTCAACATGGAGGCGCTTGAGATAGCGCTTGAGATTGCAAGGGCGCTCAACTGCACCATTGTTGATGAGATAGAGCCTATGCGCAAGGAGGTCGTAGACGGCAGCGATCCAAGCGCCTTCCAGCGCACGCTTCTTATAGGGCTTGATGGATCGCTCAGTGTCGATGGCACAGAAATCGCGATACCCTCGATATTCCTAGAAGAGGAATCGTGCGGAATAGAGAGCAGCAATGAAAACAGCGTTGTCTACAATACAGACAGGCTTGGCATACCTCTTGTTGAGATAGACACAGACAAGTATATACCTACCCCGCAAGCTGCGAAGGAGCTGGCGCTCAGGATAGGGCTCATCTTGAGGATAAGCAATAGGGTGCAGAGGGGTATAGGCACCATAAGACAGGATGTAAATGTCTCTATTAAAGGAGGGGCAAGGGTCGAGCTCAAGGGCATACAAGATCTTGACCTTATAGACAAATTTGTCGAAAACGAGATAACAAGGCAGCAGAATCTCATCAAAATAGCGGGCATGTTGAAGGAAAGAAATGCAAAAGTAGGAAAGCCCATAGATGTTACTGATATATTTTCAAACACTGAAAGCCCATTGCTCAGGAATTACACAAAGGAGAAGATCGTGGCAGTGCCCATGCTTGGATTCAAGGGCTTGCTTGGCTATGAGATTAATCCAGACACGCGGCTAGGCACAGAGATAAGCGAGTATGCAAAGAAGGCAGGTGTAAAAGGACTCATACACAGCGACGAGGAGATGGCAAAGTACAAGATCTCTGAAAAGGAGCTTGAAGCTCTCGCCAAGAGGCTTAGGCTAGGAGCATATGATGGCTTTGTCATGATAGGCGGAGGCAAAGATATTGTAGAAAAAGCCATGAGCTTTGCGATCTTGCGGGCAGAGCTAGCGCTGGAGGGCGTGCCTGAAGAGACAAGGATAGCATATGATACGAAGCTCTGCACTACAAGGTTCCAGAGGCCCCTTCCTGGAGGCTCCAGGATGTATCCCGAAACAGACATAAGGCCTATACAAGTAACGAAGGAAATGCTCGCAAAGGCCGAAAAGGAGAAGCCTGACCTTGAAAAGGAATTCGACAGCATCAAGCAGCTTGTCGGAGAAAATCTCGCGATGCAGCTCATAAAATCCACAAAGCTCACCACATTCAAGTTCCTTGTGAGCGGGTGCAGCGTGGATCCAAAGCTCATAGCAAACACACTTCTTCAACATTCCACCGAGCTCAGAAGAGAAGGCTATATGGTTGATGAGATAAGCAATGAGAGACTGCTCGAGCTTCTCAAGGCTTTTGAAAAAGGGATGATCACAAAGCAGGCAATTCCAGAAGTTCTTAAGAAGCTTGTCAGCACTAAAGCAAGCGTTGAGAAGATAATAGAAGAAAACAAGCTAATTAGGATAAAGGGTGAAGAGCTGAAGAAGCTTGTCGAGGAGCTTTCAAAGAAGGCAGGAAAAGGAAATGGGGAAGAACTTATCTCTTATATAATGTCCAAATACAGGCTCAATATAGACGGTGGGGAATTAAAAAGCATGTTGCAGCTGTAACAATTTTCCAACAAATTATTAGAAAGTTCCACAATAGCTTTAAATATAGGGTATTTTATAACTTTTAATGAATCAAAGGGGTGAATGAGAATAGGGTGGAGAAGATGAGAGGTCTACCGAAAGGAGGGAAGAGAAAAGAGGAGGACTTATCTGAAGAGATAAGACGCCAAGCATCAGAGATAATAGGAAGAAGCGACCTGTCAGGAATACTACAGCTGATAGGCGCGGGGGAGAGCAAAGAGATAGACGCGGCACTGAAGATAATAATGGCGGAAAAGCTCTCCGAATACACAATAAAAAGCAGAAAGATAGCGCAGAAAAGGGGCAGCAAGATAACGCCATCGGCAGTGATAATAGCTGCTGAGGGAGAAGAATAAATAGGCAGGGTGAAAGTATGTATAACGAAACGCATAATGAAGCCCGTTCCCCGGTCCATGACATTGCCTTTGCTTCCGGCAGTTGGGTAGAAACAGGCAGCGCTAGCTTTCAATTGATGTATACTTATTTGTACGGCTACTTGCTTTGATTTATAAGACCTCTCATTAGTGCCCGCATTCCCCGTGGGCCTTTTCTTCGGTTTTCTTTTCTTTTCCTTTTTTGCTTTTGCCTTTCGGCAACTCATTGGGAAAGGTATAAAAAAGTAATAAATAAAAGAGTTATTGGGCGATTGTAGTCTAGCCTGGTTAGGACTTTGGCCTTCCAAGCCAAAAACTCGGGTTCAAATCCCGACAATCGCACGGCGGGATAGCTCAGCTGGTAGAGCGCTAGACTCATATGCGTAGCATTATGAGTTTTGAGCCATAGGCTAGGCGATGAAGAGAAATCTAGAGGTCGTGGGTTCAACTCCCACTCCCGCTAAAACCTTATCTGATTTTGATCCAACCGATGCAAAGTATCTCTATTTGCAATTGGACGCAATTCTCTTAATATACAGAAATATTTAAATATGTATTTAAGTAAAATTATAAGTATTAAAGTAAATGGTGGTAGGATGAGAAACCGGGCTTATATATGGGGCAGTATAACAAAATATGTATTACTGCCACTGGTCGCAGCTCTGACGGCAAGCAGGTTTTCATACGCGGGTTCAACGCAAATTATTACAACAATAGAAAGTATAAAGGCGTTACTTGTGCAAATAGGCCCCGCGCTAAGCGCTGTGCTGTTCGTAATTGCAGGCATATTCTATGCAGTAGGGCAGATGCTTCCTCCAGATAAAAAGGCAAATTTCCATACAGCAGCAATAAATATCATAATAGGCGCTATAGTCGTTGGCGCGCTAAGCGTTGCTTCCACATCATTGGCGCTTGCTTCTTCGCATCTCTTGACTAACATCACCAACTCCAGCTAGTGTCAAGATGGCCGGCAACATATACAGCATAGCGATTGCGCTCTTATCTATAATGTTCTCAGTCGGGGGCATACTGCTAGGGCTTGGATTTGCGCTAAATGACAAAAAGCTTAGGCAATTCGGCCAGGATGAACTAATTCAAACAATTATAAATAGCGCAATACTTGGCATTATTTTCTTGATATTCCTGCCTAATGGATTTGCTATGAAAATAATAGAGGAAATGCTTTCTGGCGCTAATCTAAACGCAACATGCGAGCAGATGCTTTCAAGCAATCCGGCAATCTGCTTTGCATCTGCGTATCTCGTCGGCTCCTCTCCTATAAGGATAAATGGCGTTGCTTTCCAGTCGCTCCTTGCGGTTTCTACAGAGATGCTGGCATCTGTATCTACAGTATATGTGGCAGTTGCAATCATAAGCGCCATAAAGCTCAATTTCATTGTTGGAATATCTCTTTCTGCTTTATTTGCGCCGCTATTAAACCAGCTAAGCAGGCTAATAACAATGCTTACAACCGCAATAATAGGTATAGAGGCGCAGGCTATTCTGCTGAAGTTCATTGCACTCACTGCTGTCCAGCTCATCCTTCCGGTTGGCATGCTGCTCAGGATTGTATACTTTACAAGAAGGCTTGGAGGGGCACTCATTGCGATTGCAATAGGCCTGTTTTGCGTTATGCCCCTCACGTATGCATTCAATGCCGAACTCACTTATAATTATTCTACATATTCAAATGAAACTGCGATAACAAACTTGGCGACTTTGCTTAATGAAACAGGCCAGAATGCAGGCTCTGGCTTGCAGGGCTACTCAGGCGCAAATCTGACAAACAACTCGAATTCCACGGGAATTGTAAGCGGCTTCATCTCCTTTGCTGGCAAGATCTACAGCATGTTCATGAATGCAATAAAAAAAGTGCTGAATTTCGTAGCGCTTCTCATTGTTGAAGTATTCCTTCTCCCGCTATTCAGCGCAGTCCTAACAGTGATAAGCATAAGGGAGATTGCAAGAATTCTTGGCAGCGAAGTGATGACGGAAATACACTGGGGGTATATATGAGAGATAGAAACCTAATATTATATTATACACTGGGAATTTCGCTTGTTGCATTTATCTTGGGAGTGGCCAGCACAAACGCTATACTTTGCATTATCTCATTGCTGCTCGCTCTGCTTTCTATTGCTCTATCAAGAGGATGGTATATAGTTGAGGCGCTGTTGTTTGCACACAGCAACTTGGTTGAAGTATGTGCCAAATACGAATTGGAAGGCGCACGAGACTCAGCATTCATAAAAAAGGAAAACTCCTATAAGGTGGTTGTCGCTGCTGAGCTTGATGGATCGCAGAGGCAAATCCAGAGGGATTCAATTGAGGAGATGATATCAAGGATAAACTTTCCATTCAAATTCATTGTGAATTTGAAGAGGGCAAACGCCCAAAAGCTGCTCAACTCACTGAAAACTAAGAGGGCGATGAAAGAGCTCAACCTCTCGAAACTTGGCAACCAGAAGAGGTATGAGGCAAAAATTGGGGCGCTGAAGAGAGAGATTGAGACGCTGAATAATGAGATAGAGACTATAGAAAAAAGCACCCCGTTCGAAATAGTAAGGTACATTTCAACAGAGGCAAGTGCAGAAAGCAAGATTATGGCGGAAGAGAGGGCAAAGAGGCAGCTAAGCGAGCTCATGAGCCACTTCAGTGCATTGACAGGGGCAGGATGCAGAATGCTCAGCGGCGATGAATTGATAGAAGCAATAAGTATATGAAGGTGCTTGGATGGTATTGGAAAATGCCGAAATTGCAAGCAATTGCATATTCCTTTCAGAGGAATCCGAGCCACGCATAGGGGAGAAAGGCATATACATAGGAAAAACAGCCATCTACAAAGTACCTTTCATGCTTGATATAGGCTCAAACATAAATCCACATATAGCAATAGTTGGGATGACAGGTTCAGGGAAAACATATCTTGCAAAAAGCATCTCAGCAAGAGCGGCTAGCTTTGATGGTTACAAGCTGGTGATATTCGATTGGACTGGCGAGTATGCGGATCTTATGGAATTCTTGGGTGGTGAAATAGTAAGCCTTGGAACAAAAAATCATATCAATATATTTGATCTTGCTGGCAGGAAGGACAGGCAGGAGATAGCTTATATGCTGGCACAAGAGCTCAAGCTTGAAAAGGAAGAGCTCTCAGTTATTGAATCCTTTCTAAACAGCAAAAAGAAGCAAAGCCTACACAGCATGATTTCAGCCTTGAAGTCAAACACCACACTTGCCGCAAAGCTTTCACTGCTCGATGACAATCCAGCTTTATCAGCAAGAACAGACTTCAACATTAAATGCCTGCTCAAATGCAACACGAGCATAGATCTGTCGCATATCAAAAGCAACGCGCAAAAGGCACTGATAAGCAGGTTGCTGCTCAAAGCAATTATCAAGGCGATGCGAAAAATGGGCATAAGCAGCAAGGTCAGGGCCCTCATTGTGATAGACGAAGCATGGCAGATGCTCTCCAATTCGGATGAGCTGCTTACGCTCTTCAGAGAGGGCAGGAAGTATGGAGTGGGTATTATAATATCGACTCAATTGCTTGATGATATCAATAATGCGGTGATTGCAAACGCAGGGTGCATAATCTCGTTCAGATTGCAAAGCCCAAAGGATTTTAAGATCCTATCAAGCATAGGGCTTGGAGATATGGTACCTAAGCTTGCCTCGCTCCAGATGGGCTCCTGCATGATAAGGTTAAACAGAAAATATGGAGGAAGCAGGAACTTTGTTATAAGCCACGTCGATGGCTTCGAAATTGAATATTTTTGCATATGTGGTGGTAGAATGCAAATCTATGTGCCTAGTAATAAGTTCTTCAAGTCATTAGAATCTCTTGGAGAAAATGCAAAGACAGCACTCAGCAATCTAGCCATTGAGAACAACAGAAGGCTTGACTTGGTAGCGCTGATAAAGGAATTGGTGAAGTGCGGCCTGGATAGATCCCAGATAGTGAGCTTTCTCGCCAAGCTTGGCGTTGACAGCTTATCCATAGCGATAGCATATGAGAGGTCAGTTCCAGGTGATGAACTTGTGCGCTAATTCGTTCTATTCTGCATTTCATGTAAATGCCGAGCTTATCTCAAGCCTAAGCTCTGTCAAGCATAAGCTGAACAGATTGCCATATGCACGCATCATTAGCGAAGGGTCGAAATTAGGCTATAAGATAAGTGGGTTGGCCGGAGATGCACTCATAGAATTTGAAAGCAAAAGCATATTGTATAGGTACTACTTTGATACGCCAAGCATTGCCATTTACTCAAAAAACTTGCTTACACTCTTGCCAATTTTGCATATGCTTGGAGAGGACTATAATGTGAAGCTTGATGCATTCTATCACTACATAACATATGCGCTGGTAAAAAGACAAGAGCGCCCCTACATAGGAGAAAATGAAGAGGCTTTTGAGGAACGCATATCTGTGGTAAATTCTGCAAATCACAACCTTGCAATAGCGCTGATAAAAGCCAATGATGAAAAGAAAAGACTGGAAAACATCAATAGGCAGTGCAGGCTTTTCATAAGCTATATGGTCGACTTCATAAACAAGGAGGGCAATACCGAAATTGCAAACATGCTAAATAGCAAGGCATCGGAATTTAACATCTGGAATTTGATGAGTAAATGATTGCTTCCTTGCTTTTTATCCCTTTTGGCGCCGCTGTTTTATTCTCGACTCTCAAGGTGGCTGACTTCGCAGAAGCAAACAGGCGCATATGCATAGAATTTGACATGGAATCAGAAAATGCTCAGCCCGAAAGCCCAAGCAAGGCATATACGAGCAGGCTTTGCAAAAACGAACCCTATTCCAGCAAAATATCAAAATTCATAATAGATGAGGCGCTGAAAAATGGAACTTACAAGGTTGGAGTTGGAAACGCTGCTGAAACTATGCGAAAAAACAATGTCCTGCCTTATTGCCGAATAAAGCAGCTATACAACTCCAGAAAGGCAACAAAAATCCGCATTATGGCGCTGAACCACTGCGAATATGATGAGATGATTTCAATGATGTGCACGCCAGCAGAATTGGGGGCACTTATGATGTATATGCATTCGCTGGATAGGCTTGAGGTGGTAAAATGCTATGGATAGCAAAAGGCATATTTCTCTTTGGCGACATGGTGGGCTTATTGCTAGTAGAGTCGAGCGCGACCGCACTGCTTCTTTCTCAAAACAAGAAAGCATGCATAACAAAAAGGATCCTGTCCAGCGGCATCATGCTCATACTCTGCAGCATATCTGCTTACATGATATTAGGTGGTGCCAAATGATGGAAACATTGAAGTCATACTATAATTCTCAGCTAAATCTGGAAAAGATATTCTTTTCCTTGGCACTTTGCTCGCTGGCAGCTATAGCAATTACCATTTTGCACATACTGGGTTTTGAAATAAGCATATGGCAGGCAGCACTTTTGCTAATCTTGGTGTTCTTTGCTGGCGTTTTAACAAGCAAAAGAAGATATTGCGCAGTAGACAAAGCCCTTAAGGTGCTTATCGTAGTGGCGCTTTTTTGTGCGCTTGCCGGCGTATGGTTTATAATGTGATAGCATGGAATTCTACAGGATAGAAGAAATACCCAACAAAGAGACAAAAAAGGAAACCTTTTTTGAGATAATGGATAAAGAACCCTTTGTAATAAAGTACGATTTTTCAGAACGCTGCACAATCTTTGGCATCTATAAGGATAGCGACCTAAAGGTCCAGCAACTTCAAGGCCTGATGCAGGGCCTAAAATTGGCAAAGATAGAAAGGAAGAGCAATCCCTACAGATCAAAACTCTTCTCCGGCTATACGAGCAACCCTCAGGGCGTTGTTGATGGGCTATTTGCCTTGCCACTATTTGCCGGGTCGCTTACAATCTTCTTTATTCCCATTTCAATCAGAGATGTTGAACATTTTAAAAAATTCATAGAGAAGGAGTTAACCGCAAGAAAAGTGAGGGAATCGAACTCCGAATCCAATGGTATTGCACACATGATGGTCTCATCACAGAGGGACGTATATGATAATACGGACGAGGCACTTATTCTCACCAATATACTCAATATGATTGATGAATCAATCCTCAAGGGAGGCAGCATGTACAGGTTTTTCATTGCAATAGAAGAGGAGGCAGAGCAGCTAGAAAAGCTTGTAAAGGCAAACTTACTTGTCCTATGGGAAGCGGTAAAATTGCTCGATGAGCAAGACATAAAGGCACTTTACAAATATCCTGCGCTTCCTTTCAGCAGGTCTTACCTGTCAAATTTCATAAGCCTGAAGGGCAGAGTAAGGACAAACTATGTGATAGAGACCGGTGAGCCAAAATCATCAGGTGATTTGATCCTTGGCACTACGATGGAGGGAATCAAAGGTATTGAAAACCAGATAAAAATTGACAGATCGCTGCTCAACCTTGGATTTATAATCACCGGCCTGCCCGGAATGGGGAAAACCTCAGAAGCGATGTCAATCATCAGCCAAATTGCCTCAAAAAACAGCACAAACACAAAAATTGTAATAATATCTCCAACAAGCGAATGGGATGGCTTTGCGAAAAGCCACGGGATGAATATTTTAATGCCCTATTTTGACTGCACACCAATAAACTTTTTCAGGAAACCGCCACAGATCAGCAAGGAGAAATTCTATGAAAACCTAGCGATGGTGCTGGCTTCAGCATCTAATGCGGGGCCCTACAGAAACCCCATGGAAAAATGCATGCTCAACGCTTTCAAGAGAATTTATGACCAGACAGATCTTCCCAATCCAGTAGAGGTATATGATGAAATAGAAGAATCTATAGTAAAACTGCATGCCAAGCGCACAAACACTGGCATAAAATACACGAAACATGGCGAGAATATAAAATCAGCGCTAGAAAATCTGCGCCTCATACTCAGCAGGCCAGAATACTCAACAAAAGAGGGAGTAAAGATTGAGGAGCTTATGGAGAAAGGAGTGGTATTTGATCTTTCAAATGCAAGCATAAGCACAAGGCAGTACCTTTATGCCCTGATATTGAATCTTGTATATGCGTTTGCGGCAAATTTTGACATAAATAATGAAAGCACGCTAAAGCTTCTGATAGTGCTGGAAGAAGCAGAGATACTTTTTAGCGATAAAGAATCCACCGTTGTCCAAGACATGAACCAAAGAATCCAAGATTTCAGAAAGCAGGGAATAGGGCTTATATTTATGGCACACAGCGTAAACGAAATAGAGAGCGGCATAAGGCGCATGTGCCAGCTTAAGCTCTATTTCAGGCAGGCTTCTGATATTGCGCCAATAGCTGTGAGAGATCTTTTCTTTGCTAGAGCGAATGATGACGAAGCCTCGCTAAAGCTCAAGACACTCGAAGCGGGTATTGGCGCTTTGAGCTATATAACCAAAGAAGGCAATTCAAAGATACCTCAAAGCACCGTTTTCATAAAGACTATGCACTACAACCTGGAGAAATACCAACCAATTTATGAATGCAATAATGGCAATAGTGATTTTATCGATGCAGCAATCTCGCTTTCACTTCCAAATAATGAGAAGGATTATGCGTTTGCACGAATTTTGTTCCTTGGCGAAGAGATAGGAACGTTTGAGATAAAAGTGCCCAGCTGCGAAATTAAGATAAAAATGCTAGCAGAAAGACCCTACACGCTGCAGCTTTTAGATAAAAAGAAGCGGATAACAAAGGAATTAAGGATAAAAGCAAAGGAAAGAATGGAAATAAAAATAGAATAATCAAAGCTTTCCTATGTCTGCAACAACGTCTATGTCAAGGGTCTTCTTGCCTGGCTTCCAGTTTGCTGGTATCACGCAGATGTGCCCTTTCTTTGCTGGAGTGTCGTGCAGGACCTTCAATCCCATAAATGCATTGTAGATGTGCTCTATGTCCTTGCCAAGGCCGTCATTGAACATGGCATAATATTGCACCTTGCCTTCAGGATCGATTATCACAAGGCCCCTCCTTGCTGCCCCAGTTTCCCTATTTAGAAAGCCATATGCATTGCTTATCTCTTTAGTGTAATCCTCCACCAAAGGAATCTTGCTTTTCTTCACCCTTGGTGAAGTGTCTGTCCATGCCTTGTGCGAGTAGACGCTATCTGTGCTCACTCCGAGGATCACTGCATTGCCCTTTATGAACTTATCGTACTGCTCCATAAACCCCTCTATGTCAGTTGCACAGACGAATGTAAAATCTCCAGGATAGAAGGCAAGTATGACCCATTTGCCCCTATACTGCCTCAGGTCTATCTCCTTTATCTCCTTCTGCTCTGGAAAATACGCCTTCGCCCTAATCTCAGGTGCTAAATCTCCAACTTCTATCATTCTATCACCTTCTTTCAATATGAAACATCCCCACATTAAACTTGCTTCAAACAAGCAATGTTATACTTGATATTGAATAAAAAAGCATATATACCTTCACAATATTTTTTATTATGCAGCGGAATGCACCGAAATCTGCTCTCAGAATGTGCTAATCTTTAGCCGATCTTTTGGATTAGTGTCGCTACTGTCGTATGGGGGAAACCTGTTTCTGTATCAGTATAATTCAGTACCACATAACCTTTAAAAATGCTCCCCGGGGTGCCAGAATAGGGTGAAGAGCCACTGTAGCACTGTACGTTAAAGGTATAGTTGCCTCCTATTGGCACATATATCGCATTGCTTCCTGTAAACTGCTGCATGCTTAATAATGTAACATTAGAATTGCACCCTATGCCAGTGATTTCAATAGGTCCAACAGTAGACTGCTCTATATTTATGGTCAGCATGCCTGATGTGTTCATGAAATCGCTTAGGCAGCTGAAATCAGCAGGGAATATGCAGGTGCTTGTAACATATGAGCTTGGGCTGAACAACCCCATCATATATAGAGTAGCAAGAACAATACTTATAATAAGTATCGCCCAGCCATATGTGATAAGATATTCCATTGCGCTCTGAAGCTTCAAAGGCATTAATTCACTTTTATATTAATAACTCTGAAGATAAATTATTATTCCTTTATTCCTTTTTCGCTTTAGCCTTTTACAACCCCTATTGGTACCATCCTTGCTACTATCGTAGAGATCTTCGCCCCGGAAACACTCTCCACTACGCTGTCAACGCTCTTGTAC
Source organism: Candidatus Micrarchaeia archaeon (assembly GCA_049966495.1). Lineage (GTDB taxonomy): Archaea > Micrarchaeota > Micrarchaeia > Micrarchaeales > Micrarchaeaceae > JAKAWW01. The sequence goes on along the minus strand of JBMFUN010000014.1, from coordinate 2,056 downwards.
GCCCATTCTGCTTCTTCGCTTATGAGTTTCCTGTCACGCACCCTGAATATTATGCCCTTGCTTTCCATCTCCCCCATCGTTTTTGATGGAGGTATCTCCCTCATGGCTTGGTGCCTTGACATCACTCTGCCAGAACCATGGCAGGAAGAGCCAAAAGTCTCTATCATCGCCTCGTGCCTTCCCGCAAGCACATAGCTTGCAGTACCCATACTTCCGGGTATGAGCACTGGCTGGCCGAATTGCCTGTATATGCTAGGAACTTCGCGCTCCCCAGGGCCGAAAGCCCTCGTTGCACCTTTTCTATGCACATAGAGCTTGAGCTTTTTGCCATCTACAACATGCTCCTCTAGCTTTGCTATGTTGTGCGCTACATCATATACGATCTGCATCTCAAGCTCTTCCGCGCTTTTGCCGATAACATTAGAAAAGCTCTTGCGTATCATTTGAGACATGATCTGTCTATTTGAGAATGCGTAGTTCACCGCGGCCCTCATAGCGCCAAGATAGTCTTGCGCTTCCCTGTCATTTATATATGCAAAACTCAATTCTGGATCTGCAATTTTTATATTGCGCCTTTTCCTATATTCATCAAGCTTTTCAAGATAGTCGCTGCACACCTGATGGCCATAGCCCCTTGAGCCGCTATGCAGCATTATCACTATCTGATTTTCAAAAAGCCCAAATGCCTTGGCTAGCCTTTCGTCAAAAATTCTCTCTACGCGCTGCACTTCTAGGAAGTGGTTGCCTGCACCAAGCGTCCCGAGCTGCTGGCTTCCGCGCTGCTTTGCTAGCTTGCTTACCTTGTCTGGATCTGCGCCTTCTATAGTTCCATTTTCTTCTATCCTTTCTAGGTCTTCCTCCCACCCATAACCTTTCTCTATTGTATATTTTACACCCTCAATTGCGATATTTTCAAGATCCCTTTCTGTAAAGCCGAGCTTTGCCTTGCTTCCAACGCCACTTGGTATATTCTTGAAAAGCTCGTCCATCAGCTTACTCGCAAAAGGCTTAAGGTCATTGCTTGAAAGATTTGTGCGTATGAGCCTGACTCCACAATTTATGTCAAAACCTATGGCACCTGGAGAGATTATACCTTCATCAGCATCAAAAGCTGCAACACCTCCTACAGGAAAACCATAGCCTTCATGGCCGTCAGGCATCACAAGCATATTTTTTACTATTCCAGGCAGAGTAGCCGCATTCATTGCCTGCCTTAATGTACGATCTTTTCCCATTGTGTTTGCTATCTCTTCATTCGCATATATGCGCACAGGCACTTTCATGCTTGGATCTTCCTCTTTTCCTATTTCCCATAAATAGTCATTCAGTTTTTTTAGCATTTCACACACCACTAAAACAATAACTAGTAAATTATTCTTATAGAGTATTAAAACCTTCTACTTATTTAGGTTATTAGGCAACTAAATAGAATGCTAAGAATGCTAAGAATGCTATTGAATCAAAATATGGAATACAGAATACAAAAATGCCACTAAAAAGTGGCGCTTGTAATAAAAGAAAAAAATTACTTCCTTGTATATGCGAGCATAACGCCGATGAAAGCTATTATGAAGCCTATCAGCGTCAAAGCGAGGTAACCTCCATTAGAGAATGTGAGGGCCACCATTGTTATTGCCGCCACTGCAGTCACAACTGCATCGATTGTGCAGCCTCCCAGCTCCATCCTGATCGGGTACTTAGATAGGTATGTGAAGCTGTAGAAGAATAGGATTATTGTTGATATCACCGCCAAACTGGCAAATACCGGAAGCCAAAATGCACCAGTACCGCCAAACAATGCATTTACTCCAACTGCGCCACTTATTAGCTCGTAGGCTACGAACAGATAGAACAGGCTGCCTATAAACTCCAATGCGAAAACCCCACCATTTGTTTCCTTGTGGGCCATATTTTCTCACCTCTAGATAGATATTCAAAAGAAAAGCTTTTAAGCCTAACTACAGATTAGACGCAAAAAGTAAAAAGTTATATAAGTAAATTTAGGTATTTCGTATTTGATGGTCCTAAATATTTATGATTTTAACAAGAGCACAAG
>JBMFUN010000013.1:0-17381 GCA_049966495.1 Candidatus Micrarchaeia archaeon | reverse complement strand
TGGTTAGAATGTTGAAATTGTCTTGTAAATGCCGAATTCCCTGTAATTCAATTCTTCGGCTTTTGTCTCTTTACCATTTATCACATCTACGAGCAGGTCAAATAGTCTTTCGCCAGCCTGCTCTATAGTTTCATTGCCAGACATGACTGGACTCGCGTCGAAGTCGATATTGTCTTTCATTTTGTTATAGGTTTCGGCATTTGCTGTAAGCTTTATTACAGGAGCAATCGGATTTCCTGTCGGGGTGCCCCTGCCAGTGGTAAACAGGATCAATTGAGAGCCTCCTGCTACCATTCCAACTACTGATTCTATATCCTGGCCAGGCGTATCCATTACATACAATCCTGGCTTGTTTGGTATATCTGCATAGTTGAGCACATCCTGCACAGTAGACATGCCCCCTTTGTGTATTGCACCAAGCGATTTCTCCTCTATAGTGGTTATGCCTCCCTGTATGTTCCCTGGGGTTGGCTGGCCTCCGCGCATGTCTACGCCTGCGCTATAGGCAAGATTTTCCCATTTTTTCACAACATTGAATATCTTGTCGCTCACCTCCTTGGATGCTGCACGCCTGGCCAATATGTGCTCAGCGCCGATTATTTCAGGCACTTCAGAGAACATCGTTATGCCGCCGTTTTCAACTATCTTATCCATCACATAGCCAACTACAGGGTTTGATGCAATGCCAGAAGTGGCATCAGAGCCACCGCATTCTGCGCCTATCCTGATCTGTGAGAAGTCTATCTTGGTCCTTTTTTCCAAGTTCAAGTCCTCTATCATGTCTTTTACCAATCTCACTCCCTTTTCCTCTGCCTTCAAAGTTCCTCCTTCATCCTGGATATTGACAAACTCTACACGCTTTCCAGATTCAGCTATCTTATCAGCAACTCTCCTACCCTGCACTGTCTCGCAGCCCAATCCGACAACAAGCACAGCTGCAACATTTGGATTCTTGCCTATGTTCACAAGAGTCCTTTCCGTCTGCTCTTCATCACCGCCAATCTGCACGCAGCCATGCTGGTTCGCAATATACGGAACGTTGGAAAAGTGTGATGCAATCCTTGCAGCTGTTTCGCTGGAGCAAACAACAGATGGAATTACAAGCACGTAATTCCTTATACCTACCTGGCCGTTCTCCCTGATATACCCATATATCTCTTTCATTCTACCTCACCCTTGTGTATGTCACCTCTGCCCCTCTCACTTTCCACATTGTGCACGTGTACCCACATACCTTTTTTGATATCCTGCGTGGCTTTGCCTATAACCTCCCCGTATTTTATCACTTCACCACCTTTCGGTATGTCTACCAAGGCAATTTTGTGGCCTGTTGGAATATCGTCAAGAACGTTTAGTGTGTCGCTATCAACTTTGACCACAGAACCCTTCTTGAGATCCTTCAGTGCCACCGCCACATTGTCCTTTTTCGTAATGATCAATACATCCATTTAACCACCTAAATGCAAAAGCAAATATAAAAAGAAGAGACAAAAAGAAAAGAAATAAAAAGGCAAGCAGGCCATCACTCACCTGCCTTCGCCTTCATTGGTATGTAGCTTGGAATAACTTTTGGAGCAAAGCTCTTGTCTGGGTTTACTACAAACCACAGTGCACCGAGAATGATGATCATTATGCCTAGTGTCATTATTGCTGCAGACCAGCTCACCGAAGTGGCTATTGCAGTTATCAAAAGCGGTGAGAACGAGCCAAACAGGTTGCCCCAGAAGTTGAGCCATCCGCTGTATGTTCCTGAATATTCATGTCCCATTCTTGCCTCTATGCTGAAGCTTGTTACCTCATGCGGCGATATTGAGAGCATCGCCAATGCAATTAGTACTATTGAAGTTACTGCGCTTGCAACCCAGCCCCCAAGAAGGAATAAAATGCCACCGATGACAAGCCCTGCACCAGCTGGATATGCATATGTGTGCTTTAGTGTTGTGCCTCTCTTTATCCTGGAGTCGAGATAGTAGCCGAAGAACAGCACGCCTATTATTCCCATGATCCATGGCAGTACCCCAAATGCAGGCATTGCCGAGAGCTTTATGTGCCTGGCGTCAAGCAGGTACAGAGGAAGCATTGTAAGCAGTGCGTATACCATTAGATCAGCAGCACCATGTGTAAAGCCAAATGCCCAGAATCTTCCATTTTTGAGCAGCGTTCTCCATGGTGCCCACTTCTTAATGGTTTTGCCTCTTTCAATTTCTGGCTTTGCATATGTTGCATTGATCTCCTTTATCTCCTCCTTAGAGACGTAGCTTGCTTCTTCCGGCCTGTCTCTCATTACAGCATAGTAGCCAATTGCAACTATTAAGCCTATAATTCCGTATATTATGAATATTGCCCTCCAGCCCCACGCAAGCATGATCCATGTTGATAATACTGTGCTGAAGAGTGGGCCAAGCCAAGTGCCTGTATAAAGCCACGCATCAGCTATGCCTATCTCATTCTTTTTCAGCCACCTGCTGTAAAGGTTCCCTGTGCTAGGGTACATTGGTGATTCACCCAATCCAAACAGCCCCCTTATGATTAGGAACGATATGTAGCTGAAGCCCGCGGCAGTAAGCAACGTGAATGTGCTCCACCATGCAAATGCACCTCCAAGCGTCTTCCTTGGACCGTAGCGCTCAGACATTATTCCTCCAGGTATTTGCATTGCAGTATAAGCCCAGAAGAATATCGAGCTTATCATACCGAACTCCACTAGCGTCAGGTGGAACTCTGGTATTATCTGTGCACTTGCAACAGCGATATTTGAGCGGTCCATGTACGCAATCATCGCAATGAATGCAGGCCAAAACATTGCCCAATATCTTGCCCTATGTTTTTTCTTTTCAACCATCCAATTACCCCCTTTTTCTTTATTCTCAAGATACATTTTTAAATGTTTCACTTTTTGGGGCTTTGTTGAAAAAGAAAAAGTCAAATTTTGTTGATAAAACCTTAAAGTCGATAAATTTAGGCAATATAGTATTTTTGATATCGAATAATTCCATAAATAACATTTGCATTAAATTTTTGCATTACACACAGATTTGCATACAATTGTTGAGATTCTTCTTATGATTGCCCTTGTCTGCTTTTTGCATGCTCACAAAATTTGCAAAAATTTGTTTGCCTCCTCATAAAGCTGTGCGCCTTCGCGTTCATTCAAGCTTGCAATTGGTGGTATCATTCCAACAGTGTCATTTCCATACATCACTTTGCTGAACAAAAAGTTGAATCCCACAGGAAATGAGAAATTGCTTAGCAGCTTCATCAGGCCAGTGAGCTTGTTTTGCATTTCAAGCGCTTTTCCATAGTCACCATTTGTATATGCTTTGTAAATTTCTGCAGGCAGCGCAGTGAAATTAGCCGTGCCGCACACACCACCATCAGCACCAAGCTTTAGAGACTGGAGCAGAAGATCGTCCTGTCCTTGGAATACCAGAAAGTCTTCAGGTTTCCTAGCTAAAAACCCTGCCATGTTCCTGAAATCGCCGCTGCTGTCCTTTACGCCTATCACATTTTTGTGCTTCTCTGCAATCTTGAAGGCAACATCTGGACTTATATTATTTCCAGTAAGCTGTGGTATTGAATACATTATGATGCTCATGCTGCCAAGAGCGCTTGCTATCTTATCAAAATAGTTGAGAAGAGAAATATCATTCATTTTTATGTAATATGGAGTCACAACTACTACAGCGTCTGCGCCGGCATTTTCGGATCGCCTTGCCATCTCTACCGTTTCGCTTACAGAGTTTCGCCCCACTCCAGGTATAAAAGCAAGGTTCCCTTTAATCATATTAGAAACATCACTTATGAGTGCAGCTTGTTCATCAAAGCTCATGAGCGGGAAGCAGCCTGTAGAGCTTCCTGGAAATACTCCCTTTGCTCCAATCCTGCTTGCAAAGTCCACGATCTTCTCAAGAGATTCACGGTCGAGTGTGCCGTTCCTGAACGGCGTTATCATGGGTATTATTATCCCTTTCAATTTGTCAATGTCCATGGGATCACCTTTCAAAAAATAATTCGTTTAGTCCAGTTTCATTGTTCTTCTTTCTGGTAAACATTGTACCAGATTTCAATATGAGCATCTCCACAAGCGGATCCACAGTTGCACCAAAGAGGTGTCCACCGACTACTTTGTGATTCTTGCCGCCCAAAGCGGCATGCACATGAAATGTTTGCTCTGCATTGGCGATGCTCCCGTGCATCGCAACAAGCTCGTGGGGCGTTTTATATTTTTGTTTAACATACTTCCTGCCATTAAAGTATCCTATTTCAAAGTTTTTCAGAGCGCCTATTGCAAACACTATAAAGCCACTCTTTATGTGTTGGGCCTCGCATACTTTGCTTAGTGTTTTGAAAAAGTCTTCGCCTTTGTCAAATTTTACATATACAAATCTGTCTTCACTTTTTGCCCTCATTTGTGCACCCATTATTAATTATTATGTACCATAATCTTATAATCTTAATCTATTTTCATAAAATGTTTGGAAAAAATTCTGTGATAAATATGAAAATCGGAATAGTTTCAATAAATAAAAAAAGGACCATTGCGGTGAAGGCAGATTCTGGAATAGTGCCATTGGAGGTTTTTCTAGACATGTTGAAAATTGATTCCCCCGGCTCGGTGCTGCTGGACGACGAAACGGTAAGTGAGATTAATGCGATACTACAGAAAAAGGAGTTATATAAAGACTTCATAATTGAAGAAGATAGTGTAAATTATTATCCTCCAATAGAAAAGCCTGGGAAGATAATAGGAATAGGAATCAACTACAGAAAGCATGCTGCAGAGACAGGAATGGCAATACCAAAGGAGCCTATCTTGTTCAGTAAATTCAACAATGCAATAGCTGCCAATGGTCAAGAAATAAGAATTCCGAATGTTACAAAAGAGCTTGATTATGAGGGGGAACTGGCAATAGTCATTGGAAAGAGCGCAAGAAATGTGGAAAAGGATGAAGCATTTGCTTATGTTTTTGGCTATACTATAGCTAACGACGTCACTGCAAGAGACCTCCAGTTCATGACAGGGCAGTGGCTATTGGGCAAAACGCTTGACGGCTTTGCTCCTATTGGGCCTTATATCACAACAAGGAGCGACATTCCAAATCCCAATAACCTGACCATTAAAACATATGTGAATGGAGAAATAAGGCAGGATTCAAATACTTCTGACATGATATTCAAGTGCGACGAACTCATCTCATACATATCAAATTTCTTTACTTTGGAACCTGGTGACATAATACTGACAGGAACACCCTCTGGAGTCATATACGGAATGCCAAAGGATAAGCAAGTATGGCTTAAGCACAATGACGAGGTTCGCATCGAAATTGAAAATATTGGCACATTAGCAAACAAATTCCAGTAAATGAAACTAATTGAAAAATTATATAATAGGAGAATAAATAAGAAATAGTAAAGTATATAGGAATATAAATATATTGGGGCAAATATTATAAATTTGATTTTGGCTTTTCGTGTTTAAAATTTGAAGTTGGTCCAAATGAGTTCATACAAGCATATGAAGAAGACATTCCAAAACGAGTATAAGGAGAGGAGTATAGAATATAGAAATAGGCTCACAAAATGGAGCACGCAGCCTCCCATAATCAAAGTGGAGAAGCCCACCAACATAGCAAGGGCGAGGGAGCTTGGCTACAAGGCAAAGCCCGGGATAGCAGTAGTGAGAGTAAGGGTGCACGGCGGAAGCAGGAAGCGCAAGCAGCACGGTGGCGGAAGAAAGCCTTCAAAGAGCGGAAGGTTCTTCACGAGGGCGAAATCCGCGCAGGCAATAGCAGAAGAGCGCGCCGCAAGAGCATATTCGAACTTCGAAGTCCTCAACTCATATTTTGTCGGCAAAGCAGGCGTCAGCGAGTACTATGAAGTAATAATGCTCGACAGGCAGTCAAACGCACTATTGTCAGACCCCTATTACAGCAAGATACTCGCCCAAAAAGGTAGGGCATTCAGGGGCCTTACAAGCGCCGGGAGAAAGCACAGGGGAATAATCGCAAAAGCATACGGCACGGCAACTCTTAGACCGAGCAAAAGGTCTGCATTTAGGAAATAGCGAGAGCATGAGCAATGACAACGATGTAGTTGCGGTTCTCAAAACAGAAGACAGAAACTACAAGAAAATACTCGGCATTAAGCGCACTTCAAGATACAAGCGCAGTACGATGAGTGCCAAGGTTGAAGGCCACAAATTTGTAATAGAGATACACGCAAGGGATTTTACGGCGATGAGGGCGACAATAAACTCGGTTCTTCGCGATCTTCAGATTGCATCGGCAAAAATTCCGATAAAAAGGCAAAAAAGTAAAAGTTTATAAATATGCAAGCAATAAGTTAAGAGTTGATTAATCAAAAGGATTAAAATTGTGAACTTACATTTATAGACACAAGGCAGAAGAAGCAGTAAATTCTGCTGTTTCTCGAAGGTTTTTAGCATGCACAGAGGCTCTTTGCAGTATTGGCAGAAAAGGCGTGCAAGCAGGCGCCTGCCTAGGCTACGCTCTGCGCCCAAAATAGCAGAGCAGTCGCTGTCCGACATTATTGCTTACAAGGTTGGGATGTCACATCTAGGCATTATGGATACGAGCGACTCTGCGACAAAGAACACAGAAATTGTGAGGGCTTGCACAGTGCTAGAAGTACCGCAGATGGAAGTATATGGAATAAGGCTTTATAAAAAAGATGAAAACTTCTATGAGAAGGCTTCTGGCGAGGTATACAGCAAGGCGATAGCAAGCAAGCTGAAAATAAAGAACATAAAGAACGACGAGTCGAAACTACCAGAGCTAAGAAACAGGATAGGAGAATATTCGGATGTCAGGGCGCTCGTAGTGGCGTATCCAAAAAGCGTGGGCATGGGCAAGCATGTTGTGAGGTTCGAAAGCCGCATTGGCGGGAAAAGCATGCAGGAAAAGTTCGACTTCGCTGCAAGCATGCTGGGCAAGGAGGTAACTGCACAGCAATTCTTCAAGAACGGCGAATATGTAGATGTTTCTTCTATAACAAAAGGAAAAGGCTGGCAGGGTCCTATAAAAAGGTTTGGAACAGCAAGGCTTTCGCACAAAGCTACGCAGAAGGTCAGGCATATAGGAACTCTAGGCCCGTTCAAACCCCCAAAGGTCATGTTTACAGTTCCCCAAGCAGGCCAGCTCGGCTTCAACTATAGGACTGAGCACAACAAGATGATACTCAAAATAGGATCAAAGAGCGAAGCGGCGCAGATCAACAAGCCCGGCGGCTTTACGAACTATGGGTTGGTGAGCAGCGACTTTATTATAGTAGATGGATCAGTGCCCGGCCCTGCAAAGCGCATTGTCAGGATAAGGAAGGCAATCCGCATGGGCGCTGCAAAAGCCATAAAAGAGCCAAAAGTGACATTCATAGCAAAGTGATTTTATGTATAATGTTTTCCAGATTGATGGCAATGTGAAGAAGCAGATAGAGTTGCCGAAGGTATTCGAGGAGCAAGTCAACGAGCCCGTGATAAGAAGGGCTGTGCTTGCCGAGGCAACCTATATGTTGCAGCCACAGGGCCATTATGTGCTCGCCGGCATGCAGACGACAGCAGCATATTTCGGGGCAATGAATTCCTACAGGACAGGAAGGCACATGGGAATAGCAATAAGACCCAGGGAGAAGCTTGGCGGCGGAGTGCAAGGTAAGGTAAAAAGGATTCCTTCTGCAGTAAAAGGGCGCCGTGCGCATCCGCACATGGTTGAAAAAATTATAATAGAAAGGATGAACAACAAGGAGTACCAGAAGGCAATAGCAAGCGCCATAGCTTCAACGAAGTTCAAGCTCCATGGCTCTGGTGCACAATCTTCGCCCATAATAGTGAGCGACGAGATAGAAAATATAGGGAAGACAAAGCAGCTTGCCAATGTGCTTGAAAAGCTTGGGCTGAAATCTTATATGGAGGAAAGCAAGAAGCCTGTTCTCAGGAAAGGGCTGAGGCGCTCCTCAAGGTTGAGGCACTTCAAGAAATCCCTGCTCATCGTTGTGAGCAAGGGCGCAAAAGTGATAAATGCGGCAAGGAACATACCAGGCGTTTATGTTTGCGATGTTAATTCATTGACTGCAAATGCGCTTGCCCCAGGAGGAAAAACGGGCATGATCAGCGTTTGGAGCGAGTCAGCGATAAATTCAATAACAGAAGCGTTGAAAAACTATAGCATAATAGACGCAAAGGAAAGGTTAAAAGCAATTAGTAAATAAAGTGTTAATATGCCAGTACTTATGTATCCGCTTGCAACGGAAAAAGCAATAAAGAAGGTCGAGATAGAAAACGTCATCACCTATATTGTAAGCCAGGATGCAACAAAGAGCAACATAAAGAGCGAATTCGAAAAGATGTTTGGGGTAAAGGTTCAAGCGGTAAGGACTGCAAACATGCCAACCAACAAGAAGAAGGCGTTTATAAAGCTTGCAAAAGGCTTCAAGGCTAGCGATGTCGCTGTGAAGCTCAAGCTCGTATAAAGGTGCAAGAATGGGAAAGAAACTGAGGCAACAAAGGCGCGGAAAGGGCTCAAACGCCTATTCCAAGCTGCCAGGTACTTTCGACATTAGTGTGAGCTATGGAAGCAAGCCCATTTCCGGGGAGGTGATAGAAATCTTCAACCACACCGGCCATTCAGCGCCCATAATGAAGCTGCAATATGAAGATTTTTCATATGGCTACCTGATTGCTCCAGAAGGCATAAAGGTTGGGGATAGGGTATATATAAATTCAAACAATTTCACGCTTGGCAGCGTGCTTAAGCTTTCAGACATTCCAGAGGGCACGCCTATCTACAACATAGAGTCAAAGCCCGGCGACGGGGGAAAATATGTGAGAGCGGCAGGATCTTCAGCAGTGCTTTCCTCTCATATCGGCGACAAGGCGATTATTGTTCTGCCTTCAAAGGCGGAGGTGGCGCTAAGCGCCAACAGCAGGGCCCAGCTTGGCGTAGTGGCAGGCGGCGGCATAACAGAGCAGCCACTGCTCAAAGCAGGCAAGAACCACTACAGGATGCATGCATTGAACAGGATGTGGCCGAAGATCCGCGGAGTGAAGAGCAATCCTGTCGACCACCCATTCGGCGGCAAGCAGCACCACAAGGGAAAGAGTTCTATGACATCAAGGAATGCGCCTCCAGGAAGAAAAGTGGGCAATATAGCGGCAAGGCGCGTAGGAAGGAAGAAGAGGTAATATCATGGCAGAGAGAGTTGCTTATAGAGGCAGGGTTCCTTCGGAGCTTGCAAAGCTTTCAGACCAGGAATTCCTGAGCCTTTTGAAATCAAGGCAGAGGCGCAGCGTAAAGCGCGCTGGAATCGCTTACAAGAAGCTGCTGAGTAAGGTGGAAAAGGCGAGGACAAAAGGCCAAAGCAAGGAGATAAAGACCCACGTGAGAGAAGCAGTTATATTGCCCTCGTGGATAGGTTTGAAGTTTTCTGTCTACAATGGCAAGGAGTTCGTGCCTATCGAGATAAATGCAAACATGCTCGGCCACAGGCTTGGCGAGTTTGTATATACAACAAAGCGCGTGATCCATTCTGCGCCAGGAATAAAGGCAACGCGCGGAAGCAAGTTCCTATCGGTGAAATGATGAAGTACTCTTACAATCTTGACAAAAGCGATGTTGTGTTCGCAGGCGCAAAGGAGCTTAACGCAAGCTTCAAGGACCTTGCAGCAGTTTGCGACGCAATACGCTACAAAAAAGTCAGCACAGCAATGTCAATCCTCGATTCCATAATAAGCGAGGGCAAGCCTATAGAGTACAGGAAATTCAACAAGGGCATGGGCTCAAGGCATGAGCTGAATGGGAGAAAAGGAAGGTATCCAATAAAGGCTGCCTCAATAGTGAGGAAGGTCTTGATAAATGCTTACGCAAATGCAAGCAACAAAGGCTACCTACCAGAGGATATGTATGTAGTGCATGCAAGCGCAAACAAAGGTGTTATAAACAGAAGGTATCCATCAAAAGGAGTAAGGACAGTAATGCGCGGCGGTTATGGCTACGCAACGCTGAGAAGAAGCGACCTTGAATTTGCGAAGGTGGAGATAGGTCTTTCGAATGATTACTCTGAAAAGAGCAGAAGGCTTTCAAGGATCTTCAACGCTGTAAGGCTTCAGGAGGAGCACGCAAGCAAAATTGCTAAGAAGGAGAAGCCAAAGCCCGTGCAGGTGGCAAAGGAGTCCAAGCTCAAAAAGCCCCTTGAGGTGCCAACTGCAAGCAAGGATTCAGCAAAGAGCATTCCAGAGAACAAATCAGAAACAAAATCAGAAACAGAAAGCAGGATGGAAGAAAACACGAAAGAAGAAGGCAAGAAGGGAGAAAGCAAGAATGAAGGCAGGAAGGAAGATAAAAAGGTGAATGGTTGACGATAGAAAAGAAGTTTATTGATGATTCGAAGATCAAGCTCAACATAGCCAAGTTCCTGAGCAGCGAACTCAGCAGAGCAGGATTTTCAAGAGTTGAAATACAAAAAACGCCAGTACTTACAAGGATAACAATCTATGTGCTTAATCCAGGCAGGGTAATTGGAAGGGCTGGCAGGACTATAGATCAGATAACTGAAACGCTGAAAGACAAGTTCAAGATAGAAAATCCACAGATCAATGTGCTTGAGGTTGAAAACAAGATGCTTGAGCCTTTGCTTGTAGCAAAGAGCATAGCGGAGAAGTTTGAGCGCGGGGTAAATGCGAGAAAGGTCATACAGTCCACACTCAAGGAGATCATAGAAAACGGCGCAATAGGCGCAGAGATAGTTGCAAGCGGAAAGCTTGCGGCGAAAGGCGCAAGGTCCAAGACAATAAGGAAGAGCGTAGGCTATATACCAAAAGCAGGAGATGTTACAAATCTTGTAAGGGAGGCAGTTGCAACAGCATATCCAAAATACGGCGCAATAGGTGTAAAAGTGAGAATTGTGCCTCCTGGTACAAAGTTCCCAGACAGGGAGGTAAAAGCTATAGAGATACCCAAAGCTATATTAAACAGCTGAGGTTATGCTTGGAATTATAAGTGCTATTGTAATTGCTTTTCTGAGCCTGTTTATTCCTGGCTTGCTGTTCGCGCTAGCACTATTCAAGAACACTGATTTAAGCAAGTTCGAGCAGGTGACAATAGGCTTCATCTTCGGCATAATGGCTACGCCAACGCTCACATGGCTTGAGAGCTACCTTGAGAACTATGTGCACGCATTCAGCTTCTCGCTCTGGCTTTTTGAGCTCAACGCCATAGTGCTCACAATAATTGGCATAGCGCTCTGCTATTACCAAGGTGTTTTCAAGCTGAGCAGAAGAGCTGTAGTAAGGGAAGAGCGCGCAGAGCTTGCAAGAGAGCAAAAAAGCTATTCTGAGATGCTCGCTGCGCTAAGGGAGCAGCTCAAAGATGTCAAGGAAGCGCAGGAAGTGATAGAAAAGCACATAAAAGAAGAAAACGAGCTAAGGGCAAGGCAGGAATCTGAGCTTCATATCATAAGCTTGAGCGAGGAAGAAAAGGCAAAAATAGCTGAGCTCCACAAGAAGGCTTATGAGGAGCTTGCAAAAATCCATGAGCGGGAAGAGCGCGTTTTTCTTGGAAGAGTAGAAAAGGAAGAGGCGCGGATAGAAAGCAGGATAAGCATGCGCTCATATTTTGCAAAGAACTGGTATTGGTTTGTGCTTTTTGCGCTAATGCTTATAGCGTTTGGCACGCGCATAGCGAATATTGGCATTTCACCTACATATTTCGAGTTCGATCCATATTTCGACATGATTGATGCCGAGTATGTAGTAACATACGGCCACCAGCTTCTAATGGATCCATCTGCATGGCCTGTCGTGCTTGGCGGCACAAACCACAGAATACAGCCCCTGATTCCATATCTTGAGGCATACTGGTACGAGCTTGCCAATATGCTTAAGTTCCATTATTCCACATTTAGCACTGCTCTCATGAGCTATGTGGGAAGCATATATCCGCCAATCACTGCAGCATTGCTCGTCTTCGTTATTTTTATGCTCCTTTACCATGAATACGACAAGAATATTGCGCTGATAGGTGCGTCGCTCACCGCCATGATGCCTGTGCTCATTACGACTTTCATAGCAGGCGAGCAGCTGCTTGAACCTTGGGGTATATTCTCGCTTTTCTTCTTCTTCGCAAGCTACATGCTTGCTGTCAAAAACCCAGGCCATACAAGATATGCGATACTCGCTGGAATAGCTTTTGTTGCAACAATACTAGGCGCGCACTACTTTACTGTCGATGCAGGAGTGCTTGCAATATATATACTTTTGCAGGGTGTGGTATCTGTCACTACAAAAGAGGATACAAGAAAATTCTACAAAACAAACCTCATTGTGCTTCTTATAATAATAGTCTTCTATGCAGCATACGCTCCATATAAAGCCACGCTCTCTGACAGGTTGCCCACAATACTGCACATACCTACAATCATAGCGCTTCCTCTCTTTGCTTTGATCTTTGTGATGGTTTATGAATTTGTTCCGAAGGCTCTTGAAAAATACAAGATAGTGAGGAAGCTGGCGCTCACCCATTACATCGCGTGGCTCTTCATCATAATAATAGTTCTCCTGGGCTTGGTATTCTTTACTTCGATAGGCAAGCCCTTAGTCGCTTATCTTGACCTTAGCGCAAGGTTTACCACTCCATCATCACCCCTATTCATGACCGTGCAGGAGTTTGAGCCTTCTGGCATGCTATTCAACTTCGGCGGGTCAGGCTTTGGAGCCCTCGGCTATACCATAAAATATACAGACCCAATAACTGGCACAACAACAAGCATTCCGATAACAGTCTGGCTTATTTGCGGCATTGCAATAGTGCTCATAGTGCTGAGCATATATTATAGAAGGAGCAAAACAGGTATATTGTATCTTGCAATCTCGCTGCCGCTTATGTTTGCAGGCTTTTCCGAAGTCAAGTACCTGCCCCACTTCGGCGTTGTTGAAATAATGCTGTTTGGCATTCTTCTTGGCGAGCTGATGATGCTTGCGCAGAATGACTACAGGCTAAAAAGAACTAATATAGACTATATAGAAGAGAGCACATACGAGAGGCACAGGACTATGTATCTTTTTGTAATAATACTTGGCCTCTTCTTCATATTCGGGAGAGCTTTTGTATTATTGCTCCTTGTCTATTACATAGTTTACCTATACATATACAAAAAGGAGCGCAGCAAGTACATAACCAGCATGATAGCAGTGAGCATACTTCTTAGCATTGTCTCGATGGCTTCGCCGCAGTTCGCCATAGGGGAAAGCGCCCCATTGCTTCAGGTATTTACTGCTTCTTACAACTACGCATTGCACGGCTCCTCAGCATGCAGTGTTATATATTCGCATGGAAATTCTGTAGGCTATGACATGTTCTGCAACCAAGTGCCAAAATACTGGATCAATGCAACAGAATGGATGCGCCAGAATGTCGGGCCTTATGCGCCTAGAATCCTTTCATGGTGGGATTACGGAGACTGGATCAACTGGTTCGGCAACAGCAACGCGGTGCTTCGTGGCGATAACGCTGTGTATAGCGAAGACTATGCAACTGCAGCAAACCTTGTCCTAGGTCCATCTTACAACTACACGCCAAAAGTGCTTGCAAACTTCATGAATACAAACCAGACAAAGTATGTGCTTTTGGACCAGGACCTGATACAAAAATGGCAGGCGCTTGACTTCCTCGCATGCATACATGTAAATGCGACAAGCGAGGCTTTTGCAAAATCCCAGGGCGCACTTCAAACGCCCCCAGTTCCTTACGTGCTGGGCACTTCGCAGTGCGAGATTGTACATGATCCTATCTTTGTGCTTGTCCCATATGCGGCGATAGAGTCAATATTCTACCCCAACACCACCCAGAACCTCAGCCTTTACTGCTCAATCTCAAACACAAAAGTAAAGTATGCGAAAGCTTACCTTGTAAAGGGCAATTCCTTGTCAAATCAGACAGTTTGTGTAAGCCTCTCGCCAAACAGCAAAGGTGTTCTCAATGTATATAATGCAAATGGCACCAAGACAGATGCAGTCATACAATTGGGCTATTATGAAGGATTTCTTAACGTACAGGGTATACCTTTTGTGGAATACCTAATGATATACCTTCCTGGAAGCAATGGCACAGTTGAAAATCCACCTTCATTGTTCTATACATCTAACTTCTACAGGGCATATGTACTTGGTAATCTTCCTGGCTTTACTCAAGTATATCCTGAAAACGCCACTGGCATAAATTTTGTCAATGGCACATATCCAATAAGGATATTCAAGCTAGACAACTTCACCGGCTCGCTTCCAGAGGTTCCTCAAAAGCCCTCCTGGGTGCACAACAACTACACTATGCCATAGCGAAGCCGAACCTTCCCACTATTGGAGAGAAAAGAACAGATGGGCCTTCCCTCCTTTTTAGCCTTTTCCCTGATTTTTCTAGCGTGACAAGCTTTTGCGAATATTCGTCTCCAATCGGCGCCACCAGTCTACTTCTACTCTTCATCTGCCCTATTACAACATCTGGCACACTGGGCATTGCTCCAGAATAGATTATCCTGTCATAGGGCGCCTTCTCAGGGTAGCCGCCAGAGCCGTCGTGCTCTATAATCATTATATTGCTTAATCCTGTCTTCTCTATGTTTTCTCTTGCCATTTTTGCCACGCCGCTGTCAATCTCGAGCGTATAAATAGCACCTTTTGCTATGCAATAGCCTATAAGCGATGCGAGCCATCCGCTTCCAGTGCCTATTTCAAGCACCCTACAATTAGGCGTGGGCATGAGCTCTTCGAGCATATATGCTACAATCGATGGTTGTGAGATTGTTGCACTTTTGGCAAAGGGAAGCGCAATGTCTTCATATGCAAAACGCTTGAATCTATCTGGCACAAATATGCTTCTTGGCACATGCCTAAAAGCTTCTATAATATAGCTTGTCCTTAACACGCCAGTTGCCCTTAACCTTTCTACCATTTCTTCGTTTTCTTCGTTCTTCTGCATTTATCTCATTTTTTCTTTTCAGCAAAGCAAACAAGAATATATAAAAATTATTATCTTTATAACCTTATATTGTAAACGTTTCATGGGCTTGTAGCTCAGCCTGGTCAGAGCGGCGGTCTTATAAGCCGTAGGTCGAGAGTTCAAATCTCTCCAGGCCCATTCTTTGTGTTTTGAACAGCTCAAAGATTACAAAGATTAGTAAAGCAAGCATGCAGTGAAATAGATGGAGAGTTGTATATTTTGCCAGCTTAAAAATGACAAAAGCGCAATAATATATGAGAATGAGGAATGCTTCGTAGTTCTTGACAAATACCCTATAGAAAAAGGGCACCTGCTTGTCATATCGAAGGAGCACTATGAGAATATGCTCGATGCGCCAGACAGTGCTATAGCAAGCATGTTCATTGTTGCAAAGATCTTTGCAAAAAGGCTCAAAGAGGTGCTTGGCGCGAACAGCGTGAACATAGGCACAAATGTCGGAAGGCTGGCAGGGCAGCGCATAATGCACTTTCATGTGCATGTTGTGCCAAGATACCCAGGCACAAGGAGAAGCTTTGACTATGGCCATGGGAGGGAGCTGAGCGAAAAGGAAAAGAGCGAGCTCATGTCAAAGCTCAAGACAAGTCAATAAGCAAAGCTATCTATAGAAAATATGCTTCTCTGCGCCGCAGCTGTCGCACTTTACCACTATGTATGAATGAGAACTGGCTATCCTTACATGTGCATTAAGCCCGGGCAGGAGCACAGAGTTGCATTTTTTGCATATGCTGTTTTTAATTTCTTTTGGAATTTTCACCCTATAATGCATCCCGATCGCCCTGAGCCTTTTTACATATTTCTGTGCAAGCTTTCTGCTTTCTTCATTATTCTGCATGGTGAGTTCCTTTGCGTATTTGTAAAGGATTTCTATTCTTTCTTTTGCGATCTGCCTGACAACTGCCCTTTCCTGCACTTCAGCTCACTCCAAGATGTGCAAGTATCTTGCCCATTGATTCTTCCAAATACTCTGAATCCTTCACCGTGACAAGATTGTCTGCAATGCTGAGGTTCTCACTGCTCGGCACCCCGTGGAAGAGCAGCACAAGCCTCTTGATTTCATTGTCATCAGGCATTGCCACGCTTTTACCTTTTACTATGTTGGCTTTTGCAAGGACCTTTACCGCATTGCCTACAGCAATTATGTGCTTCCTGCTGTCATTGAATTTCATCACCAGGTCGAGCAGCGGCCTGTACTCGTAAATCTTGTACGTTTCTATACCATTGCCGTCGACAAGCACAATTCCGTCAAAATCAAGCGTCGAGACCTTAGAGAGGTTCACTTCGGGCTTGTATACGGCGCCATGGTAGCCTGTGCAGTCGCCGCTTGCATAACTTCCTATCTTGTATTCTACGCCCCACTTGTCAAAGAAGAGCTTGAGCATTGAGAGCGTTTCGTCCTTGAAATCCCTTGGCGTGATAAACACCAGAAGGCGCATCAAACCACCAAATAATATTGGGAAGCAATCAATATATAAGCTTTTTACAAAACGCAAAAAAGCAGAAAAAGCAAAGACTCAAAATTAAAATTCAAAGATCGCAAGCTGGGATTAGCTTTCCATATATGGGGCAAGGTAATACGAGATCGATGCATCGCCTATCTTATAGTCTATCCTTATGGGCTCTTCTGTTTTGAGCGAAAGCACTATTGAGGAATTTTGCGGGCAGGCGGAGATCATCCTTTGCAGGTAGTCCAAGTTGAAAGTTGCGTTGGAGGGCTTTGACACCTCAAGCTTCTTTATTATGTCGGCATTGCTCGCATGCTCCTCCTCCAGTTCCCCAGCGTCGCCCTTTGCTATCACGAAAAAGGAATCCTTCTCGGCTCTGAAGCCTATGTATGTAGAGAGAAGAGTAGCGTCTTTTAGTATCTCCTTAAACATCTCTGATTTCACCTCAACAGTGGCTTCAAAATCTATCTTAGGCTCTTTCTCCACCTCTTTCTTGACATCTATGAGGGGAAGCTTGTAGCGGCGTCTGCTGTTCTGCCCAATAAACTCTATAAGGAGCTTGTTGTCAGACTCCTTCATCACAAGCTGCTCGTTTGGCCTTGCGCTCGCAAGTATCTTGTCGAAATTCTCAAGATTTAGTCCTATCTGTGTGTTCTTCTCTATGTCATATTTTGAGAAAGCCTTGTTCGGCATGAAAAACGAGACCATGCTTATGCCGCTCGGGTCCATCGCCTTTAGAGATATCCCATCTTTTGCGACTGTAAACGTGCCCTCATCAACAAGGTTCACTATCGAGTCGACGCAGTTCTTCCAATATCTGGCATCATCTATCTTTATTTCCATTAAACCACTCACAGCACGAGTACTGCTTATATATTGGATTCTAAATTATTAAAAAAGTATTGCATTTCTT
>JBMFUN010000012.1:0-18240 GCA_049966495.1 Candidatus Micrarchaeia archaeon | reverse complement strand
AGGGACAGTTTGCGTTGCAAGCTCAGGATTCCTGTGCAGCAACCCTATATTGCACAATGGAGTTTTTAGCGCTACAATAGGTCAAGCTACAGGAACGAGCTGGACCGCTACAACATTGTGCTTCGTGCCAAGTGGAGTGACCCCCCCTGCTTCAGGTGCAACTTCTTGTCCAACAGGTCTTGGAGCAGGTAGTGATGCGCTGAGTAGTGGCTTGGCAAGCGGCCAATCAGTATATGCAAGCTTTACCCTTAACGGGATATCAAGTGCTCCTGGCACTGTAGTTACTGGATCAATATGGGCATTGTATGCTACAAGTGGAACCACCCCAACTTATTCTACTCAGATAGCAACAGCAACTTTGAAAGCAGTATAACTGCTTTCTTTTTCTTATTTTTTAATTTCTTATTCTTCTTGAGCGATTAGAGTAAAATAGCATTATTTCTTATTGCTGATGCTTGCCAAGCCCTTCTTTCATTTTCAGAAGTTCCATGAGCTCGCTTGCGCTAAGTATCGGCTTTCTTGTTCGGTCGTAATCATCTATTGCTATGCGCGGGCATGCTGTATTTACAAAGGCATCAATATTTAGCATGTTGTCCAATGACTCGAAGTCTATGGTGTTTGAAACTAGTATAACACCATAAAGCCCGCTTTCCTCAAGCTTCGCCTTTATGACTTCTGCCAAATTCATGTTATACTGGCCTATTTTTGTGCTCACCAATATGCCAAACTTCTTCGCTTCAAGCGCAGAAAGAACCTTCCCTTTGCTCTTCTTCGCGTAGATTTCTCTGTACTTGTCTATGAATTCAACCTTGCCTGCGAAAGGCTCCACAACTAGGAATGGCTTTGTGGTTGCCAGAAGCGCGCCTAATGGATGGAACATTCCCCCGCCGAAATATACAAATGCATCGACCAGCTTGTCTATCGTCGCTGCGCTTCCAACATCACAGCCGAGTATTTGGCCAGGTGCTTTTGCAAAACCATAGGGCTTTCCTATCAAAACAATCTTCCCGTTTTGCTCATAAAACTCTTTTATTTTGTCCAATTGGTGCACATGCTGTATTGTTGTGACAATTCCTATTCTTGCAAAGGGCTTCAGCAGCTCCAGCGATTCTTTCAGAATGTCAAGTGGGGCGTCTATGTAATATGGCACATATTCCACATTGAAGTCTATATGCTTAAATTCTGTATGGCCGAAATGCACAATCTTTTCAGCACCTATGGCTTTGGCTTCGTCTATCGCGATATCGCATGCACCAAAGCTCGGCGATGCGGATATAAAAACCTCGTTGCCTTCCTGCTCATACTTTTTTGCATATTCCAGTGCTTTTTGTTTGAGCCCTTCAGGAAACTGCAATAGGATTCGCATCTTTACCATTAATTGTTCTTTACAGGATAGGCCCTGACCTTGTATGAGCCTGAAAGCTTTAGCGCTGCCTTTCTGAGCATTTCAGAAGCAATTCTTTTGTTGGCATTGCTCACCTTCAGCGAGAATATTGCCTGGCCTTTGCTGACTCTTGCTGCAACTGAAACCGGCTTGCCAAAAGAAAGGCTCATTCCCTGCGATATACGGTCTGCCCCTGCACCTGTAGCCATCTTATGCTCCCTTATCACATTATGAGGGTAAACAAGAACCCTGAAGAGGTAGTTCTGGGGAAGCTGGGCTTCAAGCTGCTTGTTCACAAGAAGCCTTGCTGCCTCAAGCGCATTGGACCTAAGTTGTATCTTCTGCTGGGATTCCAGCTTCAGCTCTACATCATAGGGCTTTTCAACTCCCATCTTGAATATAAGCAAGCTAGTGTGCGGCAACGCCTTGATGTAGTTTTTCTTAGGGTTCTTGAGCGAATACCTTGCCCAAGCTTGTGCCGATGCATCCCTCATTGTGCGCGCGGGTCTAAGCCTAACCATAAAAACACTCTTTAATTATTTTACTTTTGCCTTGAAGCAAAAAGCAGCGTTTTATATTATACCGCTAAACTATAAAAATATATGCGCTCTGCGTTGTTCAACCCGCCAAATAGAATTTTTGCATAATTTTTTATAATTTGCCAATGCTTATTATATTAAAAGAGGTGTTCGAATAGGGATTCTTGAAAGCGCATTGAGCGCGGATAATAGTGGCGACAATCTCTTCAGGGCCAACATATACGTCTGCGGAGTAGGTGGCGGCGGAAGCAATACCGTCCAAAGGCTCAGCCGAATAGGAGTAAGCGGGGCACAGCTCATAGCGATAAACACCGATGCAAAGCATCTGAACAGCTTAGACAGCACAGTGAAGCGCGTACTCATAGGCGGCACGCTCACAAGGGGTCTGGGCGCAGGGGGATTTCCAGAAATTGGCGCAAAGGCTGCCGAATATTCTAGGACAGACTTGGAGGCCGCACTGAAGGACTGCAACCTGCTCTTCCTCACTGCAGGCATGGGCGGAGGGACTGGAACTGGTGCAGCACCCATTGTAGCTGACATAGCAAAAAGGAACGGCGCAATAGTTATTGGAATTGTGACATTCCCGTTTGCGCTAGAAAGAGTCCGCATAAACGTGGCGAGAAAGGGCATAGAGGAGCTCAGGAAAAACGTAGATACACTTATCATAATAGACAACCAAAGGCTTGTTGACGTCTACCCAAACCTTGCAATAGAGCAGGCATTTAGGCTTGCTGATGAAATCACATCAAGGGCGGTAAAGGGCATTACAGAAACAATCAATGCGCCCAGCCTTATAAACGTCGATTTTGCGGATTTAAGAAGCATCATGAACAACGGTGGGCTTGCAATGATCAGCGTGGGCGAGGGAAGCGGCCCGGATAGAGTCAAAGGTGTGGTAAAAGACACCCTGGAGCACAAGCTTCTAGATGTCGACTACGAGGACTCGAAGGGCATACTGATACACATAAGGGGAGGTGAGGATCTTACTCTTGGAGAGGCTAATGAGATTGCTGAGATGCTCTCCGAGCAGGCGGCGCCTAATGCCAACGTTATATGGGGCGCAAGGATAGATCCTGCATACAACGGCAAGGTCGAAGCGATAGCAATCTTTACAGGAGTAAAAAGCCCCCAGATACTTGGGCCGCAACCAGAATCGAAATCTGCTGACTTTGGCCTTGGAGAAATATAACCTATTTAACCTATTTCCACTACGTTTGCATATTCGTCATTGTTTTTGTTGCGCTCCACCTGGTATATTCTTGCCGCATTTATATTCCTGAGTGAAAGATCGTGAGTTATGACAAATATCTGGTCAACAACTTTCGGCAGCGAATTGCTCATTATCTCCACAAGCTTGCTTATCCCGTTTTCATCTAGATTGTGCGTCGGCTCGTCGAGTATAAGCCACTTCAGGTTTGGCACTATGACCATTGCTAGCGCTATACGCAATGCAAGACAAGCTATGCTGCGCTCTCCGCCGCTCGCTACGCTCTCTATATCTACCCACTGGAGCTCGCCCACGCTTCCAGCTATAGTTGCTTCCAATGCATAATCATCGGGTTTGGCATTTAGCCTAATTGATGCATAGTCAAGATACGGATAGAGCTCAGGCCATATTGACTGCATAAGGCTGTTTATTGATTTTACAAGCTCAGACCTAAGAAATGCCTCTGTATCCGCAAGAATGGTACGAAACTTGCTCAGCTCCGAAACAAGCTTCTTCCTCTCCTGCACTCTTTCCCTTCTTTTTGCCACTTCACTTATACTCTTAGCCTTCTCAGCTATTTCCTCTTCTAGCCTTTTGATGAAATCGCTGTTTTTCTTCAATGTCGTATCAATCTTGGCAAGATTTATCTCCATGCCTTTTAGCACATCCTGCAGCTCACTTATAGCCTTGTCGTCAACACTTATGCTTTTCAGTTCGCTCTCCTTCGCTGCAAGCTCCTTGGAAAGCTTCTCTATGTCGTGGGTATAGCGTTCCTTTCTTTCTGCTTCTGCTGCTTTGGCGCTGATTTCGGCAAGTTCCTTCTGGAGCTTCTCTTGCTCAGATGTTTCAGATTCAATTTTTTTCAACACATTTTCATGGACTTCTTCCTGCTTTTTCACTGACTGCTCCAAAATTTTTATCTTGTCTTCAACCCCCGCATACTGTTCCACCTTGTCGCTCGCAAGGCTACTTTCCCTCAGGTCTTTTTCCAGCATCTTTTCTTTTTCCTGAAGCTTTACTATCTCGCTTTCAAGACTCTTTATCTCCTTCTCTGCGCTTGCAACATTGCTGCCCTTCTCTGCAATCAATTTTGCCTTGTGCTCTGGTGTTAGGGGCGCACCGCACACAGGGCAAGATGTTGTCGATTTCTTCAGCTCAATCATCCATTTTTCATTCTCCTCCTTTTTGCTTCTTGCAGTGGCAAGATTTTCCATTGATATAGCCAAAGAGTCTTTGATGCTTTTTATCTCCTTTTCTATTTTTCCTACTTCCCTACCCTTGAGCTGCTCTGCATATTTGTCCTTTTCCTTCTTCTGATCCTGCAACTTCTTCAATTCTGATCTTATTTCCATAAGTTTTGTGTTCTCTGATCTCTCTTCATCCCGCAGCACCTTTATGCCTTTTTCTAAATAATCCATGGCTTTTTTCTTCTCCTCTAAAAGCTTGGAAAGCTCCACTTTGTCGCCAGTAGATGTGATTGCTGCGAACTCTGACCTTATCGTGCCTAATCTGCTCGATATCTCTGTAAGCTCCTTCTGGAGCTTCTGCTTTCTTTCATATTCCGCCTTCGCAACTGCAAGCTCTTTTCTTTTTAATTCAGCCTGCTTATCGAGCAGAGCTTTTTGGGTCTGTAATTCATTCTGCTCTTTCATATATTCATTTTTCTTTTTAGTATAATCCTCGAGCTCAGCTTTCATCTTTTCTATATCTATGCTAGCAATACTTTCCTCTTCGCCGGATATTATGTCCTTGAATCTGTTTGCAAGAGATACGACGTTCTCTTCCGCCCTTGCAAAGCTGTCAAGGCCAAGCATCTGGTCTATCTGCTTTTTTCGCTCCCCTTTGGCGAGCTCCAGGAAGTAATCTAGCCTATTCTGCTCCGAATAGACAACCCTGGAAAAGGTATCATAGTCTATCTTGAGTATGCTTTCAATCTCCTCGTTCACCTTTGATGGCTGGGATTGCACATATGATTCATTTTTCTCAAGCCTGGCGGTAGTGCCTCCATCTCTAACAATCTTCCTTGTTACCCTATACCTATCTTCTCCTATTAAGAATGATACAATAACCTCTGCCTCGTTCTCCATCGTTGGCCTGTTTGCTATAATGCCATTTAGCGTCACGCGCTTGTGGCTCAGTGCAGGAAACGAGCCAAAAAGACCGAATGATATCGCATCGAGTATCGAACTTTTTCCCGCGCCCATTATCCCGACAAGCACGTTGACACCTTTCTTGAATGTGAGCTTCGTATGCTTGTGGACCTTCCAGTTCTTTAGCTCTATGCTTTCTATCATTGCCTCACAATACTAGCAAGTGAATTTAGATGTGAAATTATAAATAATGTCATACCTTTTCCTTATAAACCTACCGTATGGCAGAATGCGTCTAATAAACAATTTTCATCCTGGAGTTATATTTTCTTGCAATAAATTATAAATATTAACTAACAAAAAATTACAATGATTATATGGAAGAAAAAGAAAGCATAGAAGAGCTTGGATACATGCAGCAACTTTACGAGCAACAATACAGGCTGCTTACTGATTCTATAAATGAGAAAATGAATGTGCTCAATGAACTAAGCATAGTGCAGAAGGCGCTGGAAAACAGCAAGCTTATGCAGCAGAGAGAGGTACTTTCGGGGGTTGGGGCTGGCGTATTTGCAAAAGGCAGCATTAGTGCTAATGAGAGCTTCATTGTTGGCGTGGGAGGAGGATTCTTTGTGGAGATGCCTGTGGAGCAGGCTAAAGAGTATATTGCAAAGGAGATAGAAAAGAGCTCTGCAGAGGTCAATTCGATGATAAGTGACAGAAAGAAGATTGAAAGCTCACTTGTGGAAATTACAAAAAAGATCGAATCGATAAGTGGTCGCAATGTTTGATGCCATAAAGAAGAGGATTTCTGAAGCAATAAAAGGCTTTGCAAAGCACGAAGAAAAAAATGTGGAGGAAGAAGTTAAGGAAAACAAAGAAAATGAAAAAGAAAAAGAAAAAGAAGGCGCAAAAGAGAATGAGCAGGAAAGCAAGCTTAAGGTGGAGCTCGGGATAGGCACTAAGATAAAAAGCAAGATATTTTCCAGTGTTTCGCTGAGCGACAACGAAATAAATGAGTTTGTAGATACGCTTGAAAAATCGCTGATGGAATCTGATGTATCATACGAGACTGCGAAGCATATATCAAAGCTTATGGTAGATGAACTCAAAAGCAGGAGATTTGATTCTGGAAACATTGAAAAAGAGCTGTTTGACAGCACAAGAAAGGTGCTTCTTGAGCTGCTCGGCGAGAAGAAAGGCATAGACTTGCTGCAATATGCAAAGGAGCAGAAGGCTAAAGGCATTCTTCCTCTCAAGATACTCTTCATTGGTCCGAATGGGACAGGGAAAACAACCACGATCGCAAAGATTGCCTACATGCTGAAAAACAATGGCATAACAGCAGTTATGGCGGCAAGCGACACGTTTAGGGCAGCAGCAATAGAACAGACAGAATTTCATGCAAACAAGCTTGGCGTTCCTGTAATAAAAAGTACTTATGGGGCTGACCCTGCAAGTATTGCCTTTGATGCAATAGCGTATGCAAAAGCGCATGGCATTGATACAGTGCTAATAGACAGCGCTGGAAGGCAGGAAACAAACAAGAACTTAATAAAAGAAATAGAGAAGATGGCAAGAGTCGCCAAACCCGATCTTACCATATATGTAGGTGAAAGCATCTCGGGCAATGCAATAGCTCGCCAAATAAACGAATTTTCTAAGGTTGTAAAGATAGACGGCATAATATTGACAAAGTTAGATTGCGATGCAAAGGGTGGCGGTGCTGTCTCAATTTCCCATCTGACAGGGATACCACTGCTGTATTTCGGCACTGGCGAAGGCTATGATACACTTGTAAGATACGATCCAGAATTTGTTGTGAGTTCGATACTGCCTGCGGCATCATAATTATATACTTTACCTTAGAAAGTTTTACTATGGACCAAAAACTCAGAGATCTGGAGAGCCTTATACTGATAAAGGCGAAGGGTGCTTTTACCACGATTACTGAACCATTGCATAGAAGGGAGTATATAAAGGAGATTGCTACAAGTATCGATCCACATATAACCGAAGAAGAGATTGATGAGATTATAAATGACATGATGGATATAAGTCCCCTTTCAGAACTGCTTGAAAATGAAAACATCGAAGATGTGATGATAAACAACACAAATAATATCTTTGTGTACGATTCAAAGGTGGGGAAGAAAAAAATCGACAAAAAGATAGACAACAAGGAGGAACTCGAACTGTTCGTTAACAAGCTCAAGCTTTATGCAACAAATGAATCGGCAAAAGGCAACATATTTGATATACATCTGCCCAATGGAAGCAGGGCGAATGTTGTATCATCGCCACTTGGGTATGATATTACAGTAAGGAATTTCAAGAAAAATCCAATAAGCATAATAGACCTGATAAACGAGGGTGAGCTAGATTACAGCATAGCTGCAAGGCTGTGGCTTTATGTTGATGGCTTGAAGGTAAGGCCTGCAAACCTGCTCATAGGCGGGATGCCTGCGGCTGGAAAGACTACTCTTCTCAATGCTATGTTCTCTTTCTTTAGGCCGGAAGCAAGGATTGTCACCATAGAAGAAACATACGAGCTTGATACGCGCACGCAGGAAAACTGCGTAAGGCTCGAAACAAGCGAGGACATGCCAATGGTAGAACTTGTAAAGAACGCATTGAGAATGAGGCCTGACATGATTATCATAGGGGAGGTAAGAGGAAGCGAAGCGAATGATATGATAACAGCGATGAATATAGGCAAGATTTCAATGGGAACAATACACGCTTCGTCTAGCAGGGACATAATAAACAGGCTCCAGCATACCCCGATGAATGTTCCAATGGATATTATACCTGTCATCGATGCACTGATCGTGGTCTCTATCGTGTATGTAAATGGGATTCCGACAAGGAAGATAACGCAGATATCTGAAATCTCAGGCATAGAGACGCAAATTCTCCTCTCAGACCTTTATAAGTTTGACTATAGAACACAAAGAGGCTCGCCAATACTTCCAAGCGTAACCTATAGAGACTTGCTTGCAAAGATTCTTGGTGTTCCCCCGCCAGACATACTGGAGGAAGAGAGGGTAAGGGCTTTGATACTAGACAGGATAAACAAGCTAGGAAAGAGGGATATAAAAAGCATAAGCGAGGTTGTAAGAGATTACTATGACAACCCGGAGGCAACACTCCAGAGGCTCGGCCTTCAGAATATCCACCCCATAATAAAGGTGTAGAAATTGTAGTGTCAAGGCAGAAATTCCCCATTCTTCACTTTCTCTCTTATATAGTCGTCTACGAATGTGAGCCTTGGGCCTTGCAAGGTATCTTGCTCAAGCTTTCTTTTTGTGATAAGAACCTTCTTTAACTCTTCAACCCATTCCTTGTGCCTGTTGATCCACGGATATGAGAGCATCTCCTGCGCCCTTTTGAGATCTATCTCGCTTGCCTTCATTGTCATGTTTTTTAGGAAATCATAATGCTCTATGTCTGACATTGTAACTCCTATAAACTTGGCTTCAGGAGTGGCTATGTCACTGCCTATATAAGCTAGGTTCATGCTCCCAGTTTTAATAGTCCAATATATGTACCAGCCCCATGCGTCGCCATCATTGAACACGTAAATGGGCAAGCCTTGATCTGCAAGCTTTCTTATCAGGCGCCTAGTACCCCTTGCAGCTTGCCCTTGTGGAGATATAAGTATGATGTTTTCTTTCTTCCAGAAGCGGTCCTCATTCAGCCTCTGCCAAAGCGCATCCTTCTCAACAACAAGCACATACTTGGCTTTTATGTCGACGAATTTTATGTCGTTATCGACATCGCTCGGTATTGCCCATCCGCTCCTTCCCATCTTGCTTGCATCTATCTCGAGCTTTTCATTGCCGAATGTGTCTATGATCTTTATGTTGCCAGCAAGTACGCCCTTTCTGTTTGCATTTAGGTTTAAATCTTCTCTCTTTAGGTTTAGTGCCACTTCCAAGTCCTCTATAAGAGGATTAGATTCTGCTTGTTCGCTGAAGATATTTTCGTCAACGTCCTCTCCAAGAGAATATTTGAGCTGATAATAAAGCCCTCTTATTGACGTGTGCAAATTTTCGCTTATGAATTTATGGCACTTTGCCGCTATCGCTATTGTCTGCATAAAGCGCTTTGACTGGGCTACATTGATGAAATTCCTTTCTTCTTTTGCATTCCCAAGAAGAAGGTAACCTTTTTTGTCGTTGTACAGCACATTTGACCTTGTTCTTGCTGTAGCTACAAACTTGGGATTTTTTCCTGCATAGATTTGGTTTACTATGCTTGAAGCAAAA
This sequence comes from Candidatus Micrarchaeia archaeon, assembly GCA_049966495.1. Classification (GTDB taxonomy): domain Archaea; phylum Micrarchaeota; class Micrarchaeia; order Micrarchaeales; family Micrarchaeaceae; genus JAKAWW01. Next base: position 8,749 of record JBMFUN010000012.1, on the reverse strand, counting down.
TCCTCCAGCTTCTCCTTTGCATATTTTTCTTCCTTTTTCTCATCGGTCATTCTGGTCTGCCCTTCTCGTAGCTGCTCAATTCCTTTACTATGCTTGCCTTTCTAGGGCCTTCCTTTAGCGAATATCTCAATACATCTGCAAGAGTCCTTGCAGGAAGCAGTTTTATCTTCTTCAGCTTATCGCTGTCTATTGATATGTCCTTTATGTTGCTATAAGGCAGTATTACGGCCCTTAAGCCTGCATCTATCGCAGCTTCTACCTTTGCGGTAACCCCTCCAACTGGAAGCACCTCGCCCCTCACTGAAAGAGAGCCAGTCATCGCAATAGATTGGTCGACAGGCACATTCTCCATCGCGGATATTATGCCTACTGCAACAGAAATGCTTGCACTGTCGCCTTCAACACCTTCAACCTGGAGGAACTGCACGTGCATGTCATAGTTTGCAACGTCCTTGCCCATGTGCTTCTTTATAACTGCGCTCACGTTAGTAACGGCTTCGCTTGCTATCTTTCCAAGCTTCCCTGTCGGTATGAATTTCCCTTCAGACCTAGAGCTAGCAGGTGTGACCTCTGCCGCTATTGGTATCACTATTCCAGAATACATGTTCTTCACGCCTATTACCGCCAAGCCGTTCACGCGGCCCACTTTGAAGCCTTTTGTTGCAAACACCTTGTAATCTTTCCTATATTCAAGCTCCTGGCTAACAAGCTGTGCTTCTATGGGTTTTGCGAGCTCTTTCGCTGCGAGCACATGCTCCCTTGTTACAATCTTCTCATTTTTTTCTACTGCAATATCACCAGCTGCCCTAATCAGGCCACCAAGGTCTCTTAGTATTAGAGTAAGCTTGTTCCTCCTGCCAGCACGCCTTCTTGCTTCCTGTATAATCTCCTCCATCGCTGAGCTGTCGAAAGGAGGTATCTTGCCGTCCTTTTTTATCTCCTGAGCAATGAATTGAAGCATAAGCTTCCTATTTGCAGGTGTATCATTCATAGCAGACTCCATATAAACCTCATAGCCGTATCCGCGGATCCTTGAACGAAGTGCCGGATGCATGTGCTGCACATCCTGTAGATTTCCAGCAGCTATAAGTAAAAAGTCGCTTGGAGCTGGCTCTGTCTTTACTAGTGCTCCTGAGCTCATCTCGCTCTGACCTGTTATTGGATATTTCTTTTCTTGCATCGCAGTCAGAAGCTCCTGCTGTGCACGCATGTCAAGGTTTGCTATCTCGTCTATGAAAAGCACCCCTTTGTTGGCTTTGTGTATTGCACCACCCTCTACCCGCAAATGGGCCGGCGTGCCCAAGCCACCAGACTGCAAGGGATCATGTCTTACATCGCCCAGAAGTGCACCTGCGCGGGCGCCTGTAGCATCGATGAACGGTGCATGCTTTAAACCAGTATTGTCGACAATGAGCTTTGGCTCATTGCTTTCAAACATTCCAGGTATACCAACACGTCTGACAAGCCCGCTCATAAATAGAAGTGCAGAACCGAAAAGCATTATTCCAAGAATGAGCGCAGCCATCACTACAAGCTCATAGCCCTTTATTAAGCCTGTAAGAGTAATGCCAAAAAGTATTATTACAAGAAGAAGCACTGCCGGGCCTATAACAGAATTGCTCTTGTTCATGTTCATCCTCTCCTTCATCCTCTCTCTTTGGAGTATGATCCTGCCCTGCCCATCGCCCCCTGTATAGCCTTCTGGGTATGTCTTGACTGTTTTTATCAGGGGCATATTCTCATCGTTCGGATTCCTATATACGAGAATGTCTTCATTGTCAGTCGCTGGCAAAAGCTCGGCCATTGCCTGCGCAAGCATTGTTTTGCCAGTGCCAGGATCCCCTATAAGCAGGACATTTCTCCTCTGTTTTGCCGCTTTCTTTATTATATCCACTGCCTTCTTCTGGCCTATCACTTGGTCTACGAGCTTTTCTGGTATCTTTATATCAGCACTTGAATGTATTACTTCCTCATTACTCCTGGCTTTTGCCTCTTTCCTAAGTTTTTTTGCTTTTTTAGCGTTCATAAAAATCCAGCAATGATATTTATATAATTATAACAGCAATAAATTATAACAGCAAATAAATATAATTATTGCCTCTACAGAATAATATCTGCCAAAATCTGCAAGGGGTCCTTTTGGCTAAATAAATCGAATGGTTTATAATAAAATAACATATGATTATCTAAGTAATAAAATAACATATGATTATCTAAGAGTGAATTTATGTATGTTCTAGGAGTATGGGACGGTCATGATGCAGGGGCAGCTCTGATAGAAGATAATAAGATAGTGTATGCTGCAAACGAGGAAAGGTTTACAAAGAGAAAGCTGGAAATAAACTTTCCTTTTAATGCAATAAATGGGGCATTGAGGTTTGCAGGGCTAAAGCCTACTGATATAGAGCATATCTCATTTGCCACCACGGAGTTCACAAAAACCTTGGAGCGTGTCTTTCCATACATGAAGGAAAACTACTACAAATTCAGAAGGAGGAAAATGCTAAAGCCACGCTTCGAGAATGAAAGGCATCTTCTCAAATATGCGCTTACAAATATAGGAATTTTGCCATTATGCAAGAGCATAAGCAGCTATGAGATAGCAAAAAATCTGCGGCACATTGGCTTTAAAGATTTTAAACTGCATGTGGTGGAGCACCATCTTGCACATGCGGCAACCGCGGCATTTACGGCTCCTTTCGAGAGCTCACTTGTCATAACAATAGACGGCCTTGGAGATGGGCTTTCTGGCAGCATAAGCACGTTCAAAAAGGGTAAACTAGAAAGGCATAAGGGGATACCTGCAAGAGATTCGATAGGAATAATGTACGAGCAGGTCACCAATATTGTGGGTATGAGGGAGCTCGAGGATGAAGGCAAAGTAATGGCAATGGCTGATTACTCTTACCCGTTTGATTTCAATGATAACAAGCTTAAAGATTTCTTTGAGGTAAGGGGAACTACAATAAAAGCAAAATATTCGCCACTCAAGCAATTTGAGTTGCTCCAAAGGATTGCATGGCAAACTCCAAGGGAGCAATTTTCATATATGGCCCAGCAGCTCCTTGAGAATGTGCTCACAAAGTTCACTCAAAATGCAATAGAAGAATATGGAATTGGCGACGTGACATTTGCAGGAGGAATATTTTCAAATGTAAAAGCCAACATGAAAATAAGGAAGTTGGATGGTTTGAAGCATTGGTTTGTCTTTCCTCATATGGGTGATGGCGGAATGGCGATGGGTGCGGCGCTATATACCAACTATGAGCTCAACGGCATCTCCCATTATGATTTCAGTGCTTATCTGGGAGACTCTTACAGCGATGAAGAAACGGTTAAAGAACTAAAGGCAGAAGAAGGCCTGGAATACCAGCAGGAAAGCCTTGAAGAACAAGCTTCGCACGCTGCAGAGCTTATAAATGATGGCAATTATGTATTCTGGTTTCAGGGAAGGATGGAATACGGGCCAAGGGCGCTTGGAAACAGGAGCATACTCGCCCCGAGCGATTCTGAAGAAGTCAAAGACAAGCTAAACCTTTATGTTAAAAAGAGGGAGTGGTTCCAGCCTTTTGCACCATCACTGCTCGAGAAGGATGCAAAGTATATATTTGATTATGACAACAAGGGCGCCGACAAATTTATGACGAATACTTATGAGGTAAAAAAAGAGATGCATGAACTTACTAAAGCAGTCACTCATGTAGACAGGACCGCAAGGCCAAACATGGTCGGTAGCGAAAATGAACTATACATGGATCTTTTACAGAATATTAAGAAGAAAATAGGCTATGGCATTGTACTCAACACAAGTTTCAACATCCATGGCATGCCGATTGTCATGAGCCCTTCTGATGCAATAAACACGATGAAGCAGACGAAAACCAGGTACATGTTCATAAATGGGATTTTTGTTGAAAACAAGAAAGGAGTATAGTGTGTTGATATGTTCCTTGAATACCTTATGAGTTTTGGTATACTGCTTTCTTTCTTCTCACTTGTCTTGGGAATAGTGCTTGACAGGAAGGGCATTGCCAAAGTGTTGAAAAAAAATGGGATAGGCAAAACACAAGTATTGACTGCTTTGTTGATTATGATACTTTTTATTGCTTTGGAACTGTCTATTGTAAAGCCTACGCAGCAGCTTTTTTTCGATGATGCCATCTATCAGGGTATGGCTATTGATTTTATACACATGGGCCAGGCACTGATGTGCGATTATGGCACACCAACCACATGCTACATAGGTGAAATATTCCACGAGCCTATAGGAACACCTTTCAACTTTGCAATTGCATTCATGCTTTTTGGTGTGCACAGAATCGTGGCATATGGTGATGAATTCTTCCTTGCTGCAATATCTGTGCTCATGAGCTTCTTCGCTACAAGCCTCATGATGAAAAATAACAAGATCGGCTATTTTGCCGAGCTATTTATGGCGCTTTCTCCTATCATGCTTGTATGGGCTTTTCCTACAACCTCTGATATGCCAACGCTTGCGTATTCGCTTGTGGCTTTTTTCTTTCTTCTTATATTCATAAACAATAAAAACAAATTAAGTTTCAGCAATATGCTTTTCTCTCTTACAATTCTAACCTATATGAAGATAGAGGCTGTACTTTACATTCCCCTATTCTTTGTCATCTACCTCTTGCTGGATGACAAAAGCATAATAAATTCAATAAAAAACAATTATTCGCTTATCAAGAGCAACATACTTAATACAAAAGCGCTGCTTATCTTGCTAGTGTTTATGATAGCAATCACGCCAGAGCTGCTCTACGCCGCATATGAGTATGCAAACGGCAACTATGGGGCAACAATGATACAAAACACCTGCAGTAAAGAAATGCTTCCAATGAATTATACAGGCGCCATAACATTTGCAAATTTTAAGTATAACTTTTGCGCAAACGTAGATTTCTGGTTTAACAAATATTCGGACATTTACATAATGCAACCTCTGATATATACGCTATTTGCCATCATTGGCTTCTTATTCATGATATTTTATAAACAGAAAAATGAACTAATTGCCATGGTTATATGGTTTATAACTTTCTTTGTGCTCTATACCGCATTCTATGCTGGTGGTGTGATATATGGCGTTGACTGGCGTTTCATGCTTGCACTTATATACCAGGCTTGCTTCTTTAGCGGTGTTGGGGCAGGATATCTTTATGAATTGATAGGCAAAATTCTTAAGATAAGGAAGCTGAGTAAAATACTGAAAGGCTCCATTGCAATCTTAGGCTTGGCAATTTTATTTGCCGTAATATTTTACCCACTATATGCCCTTGAGCCTCTACTTGCAATAAATCCATCAGCGATATCGCAGGCCGGAAGTGCAAGATTCGACGAAAATTTTATTTATACAAATATCTCTGCGATACCGAGCAACTGCCTCGTTTTCTCCTATGTCCCGTACCTATTCAATATCAATGGTAGAGCAGGAGCCCAGATGTTTTATCTGTTTAATGGCACTTTTATGGCGAACGCTGAAAAAAATTATAGCTGCCTTGTAATTGATTATGGGTACTGGTGCAAAACACCAAACAACATATGCATACAGGCAATGGCAGATTATAACACCACGCCATTAAAAACTGCAACATATAATAGGGGGGTATATAAATTTACTTTTGGTTTTTACAGGATCGTAGGAAAAAGATAAGCTGACCTAATTTCCTACATTCTTAAGTATCGTCCTCAATATTATCCAACCATCGTGAAATGTGCGTAGTTTGCCTTGACCACTGCTCCTTGGCTTTTCAAAACTTGGGACTTCAAGCACTTTGAGATTGTGCTTTGCAACTTTTATATTTATTTCTGTCTCTATTCCAAAACCCTTCTCATTCAGGTCTAAAATTTTTATTGCTTTCTTGCTGAAGCTTCTATAACCATAGCACATATCTGTATAGTGCATATGATATATTAGATTTACGACTGCAACAAAAAACTTGTTGCCTATCTTTCTTATGAATGACATGTCTTCAGAACCCCCACCTGTAAGGAATCTAGAACCCATACATACATCATATCCCGCCTCTATGCCTGCTATAAGTAATAAAAGCTCTTTTGGCTGATGCGAAAGATCGGCATCCATTGAGATTATAATATCCCCTTTTGCATTGCGCATGCCCTTTATGAGTGCTGATCCTTTCCCATATGAATCATAAAGGATTCTTGCACCATACTTCTTTGCAATCTCAATAGTTTTGTCTTTGGAATATTTATCAACTATTATAACTTCATACTTGTAGTGGTGGGCTTCCATAATTGCTTTTACTCCTTTAAGCACCTTACCAATGTTATGCTCTTCGTTAAAGGTTGGTATCACTATGCTTATCAGTCTTGGCATTACATCACTGACTTGCTTTGCCTTCGAGCCTTTTTCTCTTGGAATGCTTGGCTATTGATATCACAATCAATGCTGTTATAATTATAATTACTGTTATCGTTGCCAATATAATATAGAACTCATAGTTATTGGAGCTGCCCCTCAGCACAACAGTGACAAATCTGATATTTGCATAGTGCATACCATTTTTAATATAAGAAACTCCTACTGCTATAGGTATTGTCGCATTGGAATATTTTGGAGGTATCATTTTGAACATTATGCTTTTAGATGCATATCCGGAAAAAGAGACATTTACGATAGAGTTGTTTATTTTAAAGGAAGATGGAGGCGCATATACTTCCACTGTGGCATTTATAGGATAACTTGCCAAGTTTATAATGCTTACATTGATTATATCATTTTTGAACTCACCAGAAGAGATTGTTAGCATGCTTGGCGCAAGACTCCCTACATTTACAAGGCATGAATACATTGTTGAAAATGAAGAGCTGCCTTGTTGATAATAGGCTACAAAAGATTCTACATAACTTCCCGGTAATGAAAAGTTGTAAAGATCAAAACTAAAATATGCAGAAGAATTCGGACCAAGCTCTGGTATTGTCTCTATTGCATTACTTGTTGAAAATCCGTGGAATATTGGGACAATATCTAGATTCGAAGCAAAGCCATTTCCAGAATTATGCAATGAAAATTGAAGGAAGTGGTTTGTAGCATTTATTGTATTGCTGGAGCAGATACCTGTAAGAGAAACGGTAGTAATGGCTCCAGAAAAGCGAAGCATTGCAACCACAATAATCGCTGTATAGAAGAGAACCCTGAGCGCTTGCATAAAATCACTACAATTTAATATGAAATTTATATAGATAGCTTTATAGATTTATTTGTTACCATTTTGCTTCTCGCTCAAAGTAAACAGGCTTGGCAGCTTTCCCATAATTGCTTGGTAAGCTTCGCAAGAAGTCCATTGAGTAGGCTCTCTGCCTTCTTCTATATCTTTGCGTATTGAGAACGAGAGCTTGCTATTTAAAATTGGGTCTAAATTAAAGCCGGTATCTCTTATATTTCCTAATTTTACATTCCACATTATTGATGGATAAACATTGCCAAAACTGTCTAGGAATATTGATGCCTCAAGGCTTCTGCTATGCAGCGGCATTTTGCCTGTCCTTGCATAGGTGGAAAGCCCTTTCAGAAATGCATGCTCTATCATCTCTATTGCGCTCAGCCTCTTCTTCCTTCTACTTACCACATATGCTATCTCATCGGCAATGCCATCTCCAGAGGGCTTTATGCTCAGATTTCCATTGCTGTAGTAGTTGTCTGATATTTGAGCTAGATTGATGTGGAAATCATTGTAGGTTATGTTAGGAATCTCGCTTTTCACTGCTTCGTAGGTTTTCTGGAACTGCCCAGCATTCAAGTTGCTAAGAGTGTAGCCGAATACGAAATACAAGTTTTTGTATTCCTTTTTGAGTGCGGCAAGCCTCTTGTACATGTCTATTGCCTTATCATAGTTGCCAGGCACGCCACGTATCTTATCATGAAGCTCGCGGTAGCCATCCAGGCTTACAGTAATCGCGATCCTTGGTATACCCATGTTTAGCATAGCCTTTATCTTCTCTATTACTGCATTATGATCGGTAAGCGAATTCGTGGGTATCGTCACGATGTATAGGCTCTTTGAATGCTCCTTGAAGGCCTTGACAATGTCCACTATGTCGCTGCGCAGGAAAGGCTCTCCACCTGTGATTTCTATCCATTTGAAGTAATTGTTATTTCTCGCAAATGCCCTTATCTCATCTAGCGTTAGCTCATCCTTCGGCTTCATCTGCCATATATTGCAGGTCAAGCAGCGTGAATTGCAACGATATGTGATTGCAAAATTGAGCTTGTATGGCTTTTTCAAAGTGACAAAATTGCTCTTTATGCCTGTACCTGCTATGCTAAGTAACTCCTTCAATGCCAAGTTATTCCCCCTTTTAAATTATATTTTCCAAATATATATTACTTGCTGTTGTCAAGGTGCAAGCAGTATATTTTTCATTTGCCGCTTATCTTATAGAAAGATATGTATATTGATGAATTTCTGCTTGAGTAGTTAAATATTTCTTCAATGGAACGATTGCTTCCAATCCATTCGCTTGCCTTGTTTGGCTGCCCCGTAAAATTTGTATACACTACGAACACAACTGGTCGTATTTGGCTGTAATAACTTGGTGTAGTGAAACTTATGTTGCTATTGTAGCCAGACAAAAATTGCAGGTATGCACATGAAAGAGATGTGTCTGCACCGGCGCAATACACGCTTGCATTCTTGAATCCGTGCATGTATGAGATTATATTCTGGTATGCATGCAGCGCGAAAGCTGATGTCAAATTGTACCTGTA
>JBMFUN010000011.1:9513-18793 GCA_049966495.1 Candidatus Micrarchaeia archaeon | reverse complement strand
TTATCATCACAAAAACCCTCTTTAATAAAGTTTGCTGATGTACATTAGAAAATTGCATGAGTATCTGGTGTAGTGACTCAAGCACGAATTTCGTAAGATTTTTATATATTTAATTTACAATAAAATATAGTGATCTAATGGGAAAGATGAATGATGTAGAAGTATACGTCTCAGGAAGCACCGTCAAAGTGGTTTATAAAAAGGATTACAAAATGGGTTATGACGGATTCGGATACCACTCGCATGAGCCACCTCCTCCTGACGGCCTAGGTAAATAATTAATGAGGACTTTTGGGGCTTTGAATGCTTGATTCGCCATGGCTGGAAGATTCTTACCAGCTTATGGAGAATGTGAGAGCTCTTTTTCTTTCAGTAGATGGTAGAAAATTTGTAGTTTTAATAAATTCAGACATAGGCTCTTGGGCGGCTTTGTCTCTTGACGACTATAAGCGCATGAAGGAAAACAAACTTACAACCTTTGAATGGGAGGGATTATTCCTAAGAGGCATTGCAAAGAAAATTGCCGGGAACAAGACAGTACATTTAGAATTTCCAAAGCCTGCTGAGTATCCAAGCCTTTTCATCATAAACATAACCACGAAATGCAATTTGAACTGCAAATACTGCTTTGCTAATGCCAGTTATTATGGGGAAGATATGAAAGAGGAAGTGATGAAAGAGACAATAAGGCAAGCTTTGGAAATGCCGGAGGTTTCAGATATCGTCTTTGAATTTCAGGGCGGCGAGCCCACCATCAATTTTAAAGGCATTAAGCGCTTTGTAGAGCTTGTGGAGATGATGAACAATGGAAAGAAAAACGTTTCGTACAGAATAGAGACCAATGGCACGCTTATAACTGATGAGATAGCGCAATTTTTATGGTCGCATAAAATCCAGGTTGGAGTAAGTATTGATGGCCCAGACGGGATAAATGATGCAACTAGAGTATATGCGAATGGCGAAGGCTCGTTTGACAACATAATGAAAGGCGTTAGAACGCTCAGAAAAAACGGCTTTAAAACACTTGGTTCTGTATGCACTATTAACAAATATAATGTGGAGCATCCAAAAGAGATCGTGGAATTTTTCAAGAAGGAGAACTTTTCGTTCAAACCTAGGCCGGTAAATATATTGGGCAGGGAGAAAGAAAACCACACCGCTCCAGACCCATCAAAATGGTTTGAGGCTTACAAAGCAATGTACTTTTATTCGAAAGAGCTAAAAGTGGACAACGCCAGTGCACACATATATGAGGAAAATGTCTATACCCCATTTAGGGATTACATCTGCCTCCGGTCTCCATGCGGCGCTGCGCGTGAAGTGGTCTCAATAAATCCGAATGGGGATGTATATCCTTGCGATGGCTTTAAAGGCGTTGAAGAATTTAAAATGGGCAATATACTAGAAGAGCAAATTGTCGATATGCTCAAAAAGCCCTTTATTCAGAAGCTCAGGAACAGGACATGGAAAGAGATTCCGAAATGCAACAACTGTGTCTTCCATGCAATGTGCGGCTCATGCGCCTATTCCACGTATGGTGCGTTCAATGATATATTCAGGGAAGATCCTGAATGCCTCGCAAGACAGAAGATATTCATATTTCTAATTGAAAACTGGATAAGAGAGAATATTATCAATAAAGAGCAAAATCCTAATCTTAAGCAAGCTCATTGAAATCGGATATCAATTTGTCGACAAATTTTGAATAAAGTATCGTCTTTATGCCAAGCAGTTTTGCCGGCATATGGTCTTTTATAATGTCATCGCCGACTACAATACACTTATTTTTGTCAATTTTATTCTCTTTTATAACCTTCTCCAATAACTCTATAGAGGGCTTCTTTAGCCCTATCTCATTTGTAAAATAAAACTTCTCTATGTACTTGGAGATTTTGTATTTATGCATAAGTTGCATTATATGCTCCTTGTTTCCGCTTGTGAGTATTATAATTTTGAATTTTTTTGCGAGAGCAGGGGCAGCCTTCACAAAAGAAGGATTCAAGCGCGCATGAGCAGCCCTATACTCCATGTATTCACTTGCAATGGAAACTGCCTTCTCTTCTATGATTTTTGGTACAATATTCATCAAGGCAGTAGATACAATCTTTATCATATCCCAGTCGGGGTGCAACAGATCAACCCTGTCTATTTCTACTAGCACCTTCTTCACTATAAGTTCCTTGCTTTTGCCAAACCCCTTCAGCGTTTTCTCTAAAGCTTCCTTTTTAACTTCAAAATTATCGTCTATGGTGTCATTAAAGTCTAATATAATGGTTTCCATATCTTCACCACTACTTCAATTTTGCCAAGCTACAAACCATATATTGCAAATGCCTCTTATAATCTAAATACATTTGATGCACTTTCTATAATAAAAGCAAAAATATATAAAATTCCTATTTGTTATTAGTATGTGATTTTATGTTCCTTTCTAGACTTAGCCGATACGCTTCAAGCCCTATAAGGGAGGAAGATTATACAGCTGCAAGGCTCATCAAGGAAGGGAAGAGAGTGATAAAGCTCAATACAGGAGACCCTGCAAAATACTTCAAGACTCCAATAAGAGTAGTAAACGCATATATAGAAGCGCTCAAGAACAACGACAACTACTACTCTAACTCACAGGGCATCGAGGAGCTAAGAGATGCAATAGCGCGGAGGCACAAAAAGCTCTACGGACTAGATACAAGCGCAGAAAAGATAATCATTACACAGGGCATAAGCGAAGGCATTCAGTTCCTCAACACAGCACTCATCGACAGAGGTGACAGAGCCATATTGATAAGGCCGTACTATCCTTCTTACATACCCTATCTGCTCATATTGGGAGGCAAACCCATATTCACAGATGCTAAGGAAGATGCCAACTGGGACATAGACCTTGAAGTGCTCGGCAAAAAACTGAAGGAGATCAACAGGGCAAGAATAAAGTACATGCTCATAACAACGCCCAACAATCCTGCTGGCTATATAATAACAAGGAAGAAGCTTGCCGAAATAGCTGATTTCGCAAATGAGCATGACATTTTCCTCATAAGCGACGAGATATATGACGAGCTGGTCTTCAATGGAAAATTCACTAGCTTATCGGAGGTTGCAAGAGGCATGCCATACATGATACTCAATGGTATGTCTAAGGGATTTGTTGGAACGGGCTTCAGGCTTGGATATATGATTGTGCCAAACGATGATAGCAAAAGCAGGGAGCTTTTGGGCAAGCTTATAGAGCTTGCTCAGATGAGGCTTTCGCCAAACACTCCTGCGCAGTTTGCGTATGCTGCAGGGCTTGGCAACCTAGGCGCGCACATGAATGAAGTAAAGAAGCTTAGCACAGAGATAAAGAAAAGAGTCTATTTCACGGTAAAAGAGGTGAACAGGAGTAGGTACATGCATGCTACACTGCCAAGCGGCGCGTTCTATGTATTCCCAAATGTCATGCTAGACAAGCTTGACACGAAAGATGACAAGGAGTTTGTGCAGAAGCTCCTTTTGGAGAAGTTCGTGCAGGTGACAAGAGGCTCTGGCTTTGGAATGCCTGGCCATATAAGGATTGTCGCACTGCCACCAAAGGATGTGCTCGGTGATGCGATAGAGAGGATAAACGCCTTCTGCAATGAGCATGCCAGATGATCCAATGGTAGTAGATGAAGAACTGGAGGAATTGAAATTCAACGAAAAACTCTATGACAAGGTGAAAAGCTTCATAGAGCTTCTCAAGCCAGATTCGGTCATTTTGCTCCGTGGCGGCGATGATGAATACAAATCTCTGGTAAACGAGATGCTCAAGAATGGGGAGTTCATAAAGCTCGACAAGGATTATGAAAACTGTTATCTCTACAGGAGCGACCGGAACGACGTTGCAAGGACTGAAGATTGCACATATATTTGCACAAAGGATAAAGAGGAAGCAGGGCCTACTAACAACTGGGCTGATGAAGACGAGATGGAAGCAAAGCTCATGAAGATGCTTGACGGATCGATGAAAGGGAGGACCCTTTACATAGTGCCGTATCTGCTTGGGCCGCCTAACTCGCCGTTCTCTAGCGCAGGCATAGAGCTCACAGACAGCAAGTACGTGGCGTTGAGCGAGATGGTTATTGCAAATGTAGGCAAAGTTGCGCTGGAGCACATGAGCAGAGAATTCGTTTTCGGTATAAATGCCACCTGCAACCTAGACCCTTCTAACAAGTACATCGCCCACTTCCCAAGGAAGAAATTGCTAATAACGATAAACTCTGCATACGGTGGCAATGCACTTCTGAGCAAGAAAAACCACGCCTTGAGGATAGCAAGCTACCAGGCGCGCGAGAAAGAGATGCTCGTGGAGCACATGATGAGCATAGAAGTGGTTGCACCTGACGGCAAAAGGTATGGGATAACTGGAGCGTTTCCAAGCGCAAGCGGCAAGACGAATCTTGCAATGCTCAGGCCGCCTGAAAGCTACAGTGGGTGGAAGGTCAAGCTTCTCAGCGATGACATAACCTGGATGCTGCTCATCAATGGAGAGCTTAGGGCCACGAACCCTGAATACGGATTTTTCGGCGTGGTGCCAGGCACAAATGAGCGCACCAACTACAACGCAATGCTTACCATGAAGAAGAATACAATCTTCACCAATGTTGGATTGAAATTTGATGACAACACACCGTGGTGGGAGGGCCTTAGCGAAATGCCAGAGAAGATTGAAAACTGGCAGGGTGAAAGAAAATTCTCAGGCCCGGCTGCGCACCCGAATTCAAGATTCACGAGCCCGATAAGGCAATACCCAGAGCTTTCGAAGAGCTTTGGCTCTCCAGAAGGCTTGCCCATAAATGCCTTCCTTTTTGGAGGAAGGAGAAAGCACCTCATACCTCTCGTGTATGAGTCTTTGAGCATCGAGCATGGTATACTTGTTGGGGCTATGCTAAGGGCAGAGAGCACAGCAGCTTCAACAGGAAAGGTTGGAATTGTAAAGAACGATCCCATGGCCATGAGGCCATTCTGCGGCTATAACATGGCAGATTATTTCGACCATATGAAAAAGGTGCTTGAAAAAGCGAGAAACCCACCTAAAATCTACAATGTCAATTGGTTCAGGGTTGATGAAAGCGGCAATTTCGTATGGCCTGGCTTCGGGGAGAACATGAGGGTTATAAAATGGATCATAGACAGGATAAACAGCAACACCAAAGGCATCATGACTCCTATAGGAATAGTTCCAAGCATCGATGAGCTCGATATATCTGGCCTTGACAAAAAGGCGATTGAAAGGATTCTTGCATTTGAAAAGGAAGGCTGGCTCAAGGAGCTTGATGAGGTCAAGCCATTCCTTGAAAGCTTCGGCGAGAGGCTTCCGAAATGGCTTTGGAAAGAGTACTATGCGCTCAGGGAGAGGGTTGAGAAGTATTGAGCTTTTCTATGAGTTCAGCCTTCTCTATTACATAAAAACCTATCATGCCATTCCACTCCTTGCGCGCCATGTCGATTTTTATGCTCTTTTTGAAAAGGGGCGCATCGAGCACGAATGTTTCAGCTTCGCCTCCCTCAAAGAGCATGTTAAGCCCGTATCTCTTGTTTAGAATGCCCAATCTTTCTATCATCTTTGCATTTATCCTCTCGCCTAGGAACGAGTCATCAAGCCCTTCTGCCGAAACCTTTGTTATTATTGCATAGTAATCCCTGCTCAGCTCATTCAGCTCTTCCAACGGATCTATGTGCCACAAAGGCGCTATGTGCCTTATCCCGTGCTTTCTGCATATCGCTTCTATCCTGCTTCTCTGGTACTCGCTTGCTGTGGCGCCTGTTACAAGCTCGCTCGCATTGCTCTCCACAAGCGCGCTCTCAAGATCCTTTAGTTCGAGCTCCTTCTCGCCTTTTGTGTAAAAGAGCTTTTGCTCTATCCCCAAAGCTTTGGCCTGTAGAGCTGTATAGGCTATGTTTGCCTTGTGAAACATGTAGCTATCCTCATTCTCTGGAACCATGGTGATGAGCAAATCAATATTCTTCTCTGCGCTTGCCTTGTGCAATGCAAGAGTTGAATCCTTGCCACCGCTGAAAAGGCATGCTCTCACACCTTCACCTCACTGCTAGAAGGGCAGATATCATTCAAAACGCATCTCTCGCAATGCTTTTTCCTTGCTGTGCAAGTGTCTCTGCCCAAAGCTATGAAAAGGTTGTTCACTTCGCCCCATTCGCTTCTCGGAAGGAGCTCCATCAGTTTCTTTTCTATCTTTGCTGGATCCCTGGTGTTGACAAGCTTAAGCCTGTTTGCAACTGTAATGCAATGCGTGTCTATGGCTATGCCCTCGTTTATGCCGAATGCATTTGATAGCAGAATATTCGCTGTCTTCCTTCCTATACCAGGGAGCTTGAGCAGCTCGTCCATGCTTTCTGGTATTTTTGAATTATAATCTTTGCTCAGGATCCTCGCTGCACCTATGATATGCCTTGCTTTTGACCTATAAAGGCCTATTGATTTTATGTACTTGTAGAGCTTGCTTGGCGTAAGCTTTGAAAATTCTTCTATTGTGCTGTAATCTTTGAACAGCTTTGAAGTGGCCCTGTTCACAGAGTCGTCAGTAGCCTGAGCAGATAGCATTGTAGCTACAAGGAGCTGCCAAGGGGTGAAGAATCTCAAGCGTGTTTTTTTAACCTTGTATCTCTCCTTTAGCCTTCTTATGACATTTATTAGAAATTCACGCTTGTCATGCATAGAAATAATTTTGCTCAAAAGTTGTATAAATGTTTTTGGAGAGAAGTTATTGTGGTATTTATGGCTAGCAACTTCAAGCATCTTGGCAAAGAAGATGCAGAGAAGGTTGTTGAGAAGCTTGAAAATCTTTACAGGAACGCAAAATACTTCTTAAGCTTTGACACAAAGGTGAACCTGCTTGTTGGTGCAATAATAGAGGCGAGGACTAAAGACGAAGTGGTAATAAGCACAACCTCAGAGCTTTTCAAGAGATACCACACTGCAAGCGACTATGCAAAGGCAAAGCCAGAAGATCTGCTAAAGTACATAAGACCGGTAACTTTCGCCAGCAACAAGGCGAAAAACATAATCAATGCCTGCAGGATAATAGAAGAGAAATACAATGGTGAAGTGCCTTCCACTATGGAGCAGCTTGTCGAGCTGCCGGGAATAGGAAGGAAGACAGCCAACACCATACTGATAAACGGCTTCAACAAAATAGAAGGAATTCCTATAGACACTTGGGCTATGCGAGTATCTTACAGGCTTGGGCTTACCGAAAAGAGCGACCCAGAAGGTGTCGAAGAGGATCTTAAGGCGATAGTGCCAAAGAAATACTGGGCTAACTTCTCTTATGTGCTGAAGACACATGGCAAAGCGATATGTAATATAAAGCCTAATTGTGAAAAGTGCCCGCTAAAAGAAATCTGCCCCAAGAACGGCGTCTAGTAGTGGTTTGATGGAAGTAATCGCAGACCTTCATGTGCATTCGAGATTTGCAAGGGCGAGCAGCAGCAACATAACGATAAGAGGCATGGAAAGCACAGCAATCCAAAAAGGCATATCCCTTCTTGCAACTGGCGACTTTCTGCACAAGCAGTGGCTTTCAGAGATCAAGATGAACCTAGAGGATGAGGGCAACGGCCTCTACAAGGTAAAGGGAAGCAGCTCCAACGTAAGGTTTGCAATAGGCGGGGAGGTTTCAACTGTATATGAAAGCAAGGGCAAGATCAGGAAGATCCACCACTGTGTGTTTGTAAAAAGTATAGAAGAGGCTGAGCAGCTACGCGATATCCTCAGCAAAAAAGGCCAGCTTGATAGCGATGGGAGGCCTACGTTGATGATGAGCTCTGCTGAGCTTGTCGAATCTGCATTAAGCATAGAGAGCAATTCGTTTATCTTTCCTGCGCATGCCTGGACCCCATATTTCGGCGTGCTTGGCTCGATATCAGGCTTCGATTCAATCGATGATGCTTATGAGGATAAGGTAAGCAGCATACATGCGCTCGAAACTGGGTTGAGCAGCGATCCTGAAATGAACTGGAGGCTCTCAAAGCTTGATAGATTTACACTGATATCAAATAGCGACATGCATTCATTGCCGAAGATGGGTAGGGAGGCTAATGTGTTTGAGCTAGAGAGGCTCACATATGATGGAGTGGTAGATACAATAAAGAAAAAAGACAAGAAGAGATTCAAATATACAATAGAGTACTATCCTGAGGAAGGCAAATACCACTATGACGGGCACAGGCAGTGCGGCTACTCGTCGAATCCAGAAACTCAAAAAAGCGACATATGCCCGATTTGCGGGAAGAAGCTTGTGATCGGAGTGCTTCACAGAGTTAACGACTTGGCAGACAGGCCACGAGGGTTTGTGCCGAATGATGCGATACCATTCAAGAAGGTCGTGCCGCTTGCCGAGGTCATTGCAAACGTGCTGAGGAAGAGCACATATTCGGCAATGGTAAGTGAGCTTTATGAAAAAATGATAGGCTTGCTGGGAAGCGAGTTCCACATACTTCTCAATTCAAGCATAGGGGAAATTGCAGGCGCCTCGACGCCAGAAATTGCAAAGGCGATAGAGAATATGAGAAATGGGAACATATACATAGAAGCCGGCTATGACGGAGTTTTCGGTAAGATAGATCTGCTTAATAGGCATGCGCATGAGCGCACACTCAAAGCAGAAAGCAGGAAGGGAAATGAGCAGAGGAGGCTATTCTGAGATCACTTTCCATGCTTTATTTTGAATATGCTCTTGCTTATAGATTCGAGCATCTTCTTGTAGTATTTCAACATTATAAGCAATACGACTATGACAGCTGCAACTGCGACCTCAGTAAAAATCAGGAAATCGCTGATAAAAAGCAGAGAGCTGAAGGCCTTGCTTGAACTGTGCATCACCAACAGTGTGGCAAAAGCAACAAGCGCATCGAAGCCTACAGATATGTAGGCGAGCTTTTCGAGTATGCTCTCCACCTTTTTGACCTTTACAAACTCGCTGTAGTACATGCTTCCCCTCTGGTCGTCATCTCTCATTTTCTAATAAACCTTTATAAATTTTGCCCAGAAAAAAATTTAACGGAAGTATAGATTAAAATTGAAAGTAGGGGCAAAATTAAAAAAAGGATATTGTGCGATTATATGCAATGCGGCTTTCAGTTGGCCAGTAAAAATGCAATGACAATATTCTAAAAAAACTAAAAACTTAGAAGGGGCTTTGTTGATTTAGTTAGACTTTATCAACAAAATTTGACTTTTTCAACAAAGCCCTCAGAAGGCAAAGCATTATAAATAGTAAGGAATAAATAATGGTATATAAATAGA
>JBMFUN010000011.1:0-9413 GCA_049966495.1 Candidatus Micrarchaeia archaeon | reverse complement strand
CTCAGAAGGCAAAGCATTATAAATAGTAAGGAATAAATAATGGTATATAAATAGATATAAGTCAATTTTCATAAGCGATTAAAGCGTGTTTTTATGAAGAAGGAACTGCTAAACAAAGTAGTCGCAGTCATAAGAGTCAGGGGACGCATGAATGTGCGTAACGATATCAATGAAACACTCGATAGGCTTAACATACCACACGTAAACAACTGCGCAGTTTTAAAACTCACTCCGGCATATATGGGCATGATAGAAAAATGCAACAACTATATAGCATACGGAGAGATAAATGAGGATACACTTAAAAGGCTCATGAAATCGAAAGGTGTAGAGGTCGAGGAAAACCAGCCTCTGGAAGCACTTCTTGGAAAGGCAAAAGCAAGCAAGACGTTCAGGCTTCACCCGCCGAGAAGAGGCTACAGGAGCATAAAGAAGGGCTTCAAGCAAGGAGGCACCCTTGGATATATGGGTCCTGCAATAAACGACTTGATAAAGCGTATGGTGTAAAAATGGTAGTAAGAAAGGAAAAGAGGAACAGGAAGTATCTGGGCAGCAGGAGATGGGGCGTTGGCAATATAAAAAATGCAAGAGGAGCTGGAGACAGAGGAGGAGTTGGAAACGCGGGCTCGAGGAAGCACAAGTTCACATACATGACAGCTAAGGCTCCATGGCTTAGGAAGAGCAAGGGCTTTGCCCCATGGAAGCCAAAAAAGCCTAGAGAGATAAGCCTTTCCGGCATAAGCAAGATGATTGAGAAAAATGGGGAAAGCAGTATAGAGCTTAAGGGTTACAAGGTGCTAAGCAATGGCACATTGGAAAGACCAGTTGTTATAAAAGCTTCTGGCTTCTCGAAAAATGCTATAGAAAAGATCAAGAAGATGGGTGGAGAAGCGATAAAGATATAGGCAAGGTATAAAGATGGAAAGCCTCAACATAGCATTCTACAGTGATACCTACCTGCCAGCGATGGATGGTGTAGTCAATTCTATTATTAACACAAGGAAGGAGCTAGAGCGAAGGGGCCATAATGTATATCTTTTTGTGAGCGGCGATTCCCGCACAAGAAAGGCGACAAGAAACGATAAGAACATATTCATAATACCAGGTGCAAAATTCAACAAGTACCCACAATATAACATAGCTTTCTTTCCCTTCTCGGCATACTTCAAGTACAAGGATCTCAAGATAAACCTTATACATGCGCACACACCAATGCTTGTAGGAATGTATGCGCTAATGCTGGGTAGGATGAACAAGCAGCCGATAGTGGGCTCGTTCCATACTCTCTTTACGGAGAAAGATGTAATAAACGAATACATTAATTCGCAGGTGCTCAAAAAATACGCATTGAAATATTCTTGGAAATATGCAAGGTACTTCTACAACAGGTGCAATGCCACCATAGCCCCTACGCTTACAATAAAAGACCTTCTTGAGAAGAAGCGAATTAGAAATGTTAGCGTGGTACCAAACGGCATAGACACAAAAAGGTTCAATCCAAAGGTTGATGGAAGCGAGATAAGGGGGAAGCTTGCAGGAAACAAAAAGGTCATACTCTATGTTGGAAGGCTCAGCAAGGAGAAGCATGTTGAGGTGCTTCTTAGGGCTATGAAACTGCTTGACGACAACTACATGCTCATAATAGGGGGCACCGGGCCGTCAATGCAGCACTACATGTCGCTCAGCGCAAGGCTCAATCTGAGCAGCAAGGTCAGGTTTGTGGGCTTCATAAAGGATGAGTTGCTCCCACAGTATTATGCTGCCGCTGATGTGGTGTGCCTTCCCTCGACATTTGAGACTCAGGGCATGGTGGTGCTTGAAGCCATGGCAGTGGGCAAGCCGGTTATAGGTGCAAACAAGCTTGCACTGAAAGAGATAATAAAAAATGGGAAGAATGGGGAAAAATTCGAGCCTGGAGATTATACTGGATGTGCAAGAAAAATAGAAAAGGTTATAAATAATATGGATTCTTATAAAGAAACAATAAGTACAGCGAAAAACTACTCGGTAGAGAATGCCACGGAAATGCTTATTAACCTTTACAAGGAAATTTTGAATAATTATAACAACAATGCTTATCAATTATAGGCGATTACCTGGAGAGTAAACAGCAAAATGCAGAGCAAACGGATGTAAAGCAGTCAGAATCTAACGCAAGTATAGAGCAGACTCCTCAGTCAGAGAAGGCTCAAACTGAAAAAAGGAAGACACTGAATGAGCTTATAAAGGAAGCGCATAATCCTGAGGCAGAGGCAAAGAAGGCAGAAATAGACGCGCTCAAAAGGGAGAGGAGCGAAATCATATTCAAGATAAAAGACCTGAGGAGGAGGATAAACTACAAGGAGGCAGAGCTTGCGGCGACGAGCAAGCTGCTTGAAATGAAGAAAAGCAAAGGGCAGTACGACCAGAAGAAGATAGGCTACCTGAAGCATCAGAAGAGGAGGCTTGAATTCAGGGTCTCTACAGAAGCAACGTCTCTCTCTGACGAGAAGGAGCTTGTGAGGAAGATAAATGAGATAGATGCGGAGCTTAATGAGGCTTTTTCTATTATAAGGCTTGAGAGGAAGATAGAGCTCATGAAGAAGGACATAGAGAATTATAGGAACGAGCTTTCGAAGTACAATGCAGAGATAGCTGAGAAGGATTCCAAGATTGATGCGCTCTATACTGAGATAAGGAAGCTGCTGAAACTCGGAAGATGGCAGAACAAGCCAAGAGTGGAAAAGCAGCACAGGGCTATGCCTGTTCAGGAGATAAACCTGGAAGATATAGCAGTAATAAAGAAGAAGAGCAAATAACCTCTCCTCTTTGCTGCGTAGCAATAAGGAGAGCAAAAATAACAAAGATAAAAATTAGAAATAGGATAAATTAGAAATAAAATATAATGTAACAGATACAGAATAATGAATAAGGTGTTAAATTTGAAGATTACTTTTTATGGCGGAGCCGAAGAGGTAGGCCGCAGCTGCATAATGATCAGCACTGAAAATACAAAAATCCTGCTAGATGCAGGAGTGAAACTTGGCGAGAAGGAGGAATACCCAATGATAGAAGACCGTATGCTCAGTGAAATAGACGGAGTATTTGTAACCCACGCGCATCTGGACCATTGCGCTTATTTGCCGCATTTGTACAGCGCCGGCTACAAAAATCCAACATTTGCCACAAAGCCCACGATAGAGCTCACCAACGTGCTCATTAGCGACTACATGCACATATCCAATCCAAAAAATGTTACAAAAGAGGGCCTGGAAAGGCTGCGCAAAAGCTACAAGATAATCGAATACAAGAAGAAGATGAGACTGAAAGATCTTGAGATTGAATTCATACCAGCAGGCCATATTGTTGGAAGCGCAATGATAAGAGTTAGTGATGGAAGAAAGAGCATACTCTATACAGGAGATTTGCACCTCACAAGAACCAGGCTTCTAGAAGGTGCGAATGTAAAAGGGCTAAACAGTGAGATTCTCATAACGGAAAGCACCTATGCTAGCAAGAGCGATGTGTTCCCAGGGGAATCAAAAATTGCGAAGGAGATGCTCAAGAGCATAAACGAAACTATAGACATGGGAGGCAAGATTATAATACCTTCTTTTGCTGTTGGAAGGGCGCAGGAAGTTCTCTTGTTCCTCGATGACTATATAAATTCGGGAGTGATGAGGAAGGTGCCTATATACGTTGACGGGATGATAAACAAATCAATGCGCATATACAGGCATAATGTGATTTACTGCAGGGAAGAGCTTCAGAAAAAGATACTCATGAGCGACTATGACCCATTCAAGAGCAACAATTTTGTTCCTGTTGAAAAGAGAGGGATGCGCAACAAGATAGCAAGCGAAGATCAAAGCAGCATAATAGTTACTACAAGCGGTATGCTGACAGGCGGGCCTGTGATGTTCTACCTCTCGAAGCTCGCACAAAACCCGGCAAACAAGCTCATACTTGTAGGCTACCAAGCAGAGGGCACGCTAGGCAGGGCTTTACTCGAGGGTACGAAAAGCATAAGGCTGAATGGGAAGGAGATAAATGTTGAAATGAGCGTTGAGAACTACCATCTTTCCGCACATGCAGATAGGAGACAGCTCGAAATGCTGCTTGCAAGCATAGGTAATTTGAAAAAGGTCTTCATAGTGCACGGCGAAAAAAGCAAAGCCGAGGAATTCAGGCGCGATATAGCAGGAAAATATGAAGCCATAGTTCCGAAGCTCGAAGAAACATTTGATGTGTAAAGATGTAAAGATGAGAAGCATCAAATACAGGCTGAAAAAAATCTTCGAAAGCATAGGCACAGAAAAGCTACTCATATGGAATACAGGGCAGATAGACAGCAATTTCCTTTATATAACAGGCTTTACAAGCGGGGTTTTTGAGGATACCCCACTTATCGTGGAAAGGAACGGCGCAAAACTCATCACTTTTGCCCTTGAATATGATATAGCTGTGGAAGAGAGGCCAAAGGAGCTGGAGGTTATCAAAGCAAACGATGGAAAAGAGTTCTCTAAATTACTAGAGCATGAGCTTTACGGCAGTGAGATAGGGATAAATGGCGCATTTCTGCCATACAATCTAGTAAAACGTATACGCAAAGGAGGGGCGAAAAGCATAATAGATGTAAGCAAAGGCCTTTTGGAAGCCAGGCTTGTGAAGGACAACGATGAGATAGCACTCATGAGAAAAGCAAACAGGATCGCCAAGAAGGCATTCGAGCAAATTCCTGCCTATTTCAAGACCGGAATAAGCGAGAAAGAACTGGCAGCTCATTTCGACTATCTAATGATGGAAAACGGCGCCGATGGCCCTTCATTCCCCACTATAGTCTCATTCGGCAAGAATACCGCGCTGCCTCATCATATGCCAGACAATACGAAGCTTGGGGAGAACATGTTTGTGCTGATAGACGCTGGGGCGAAATACAAAAACTACTGCTCTGATCTTACTAGAACCTTTATATTCAAACCAAAAAAGAATTCAAATAGGCACATGGAAATGGAAAGGATCTATGAAACAGTCAAAAAGGCGCAGCTGCTTGCCCTGCAATCGATAAAGCCGGGCGTAGAGGCAAGCATTCCACATATTGTTGCAGAGAACTTCATCAACAGCGCCTACAACGGCATATACAAAGGCAGGTTTATCCACAGTCTTGGCCACTCGATAGGGATAGACGTGCACGATGGCTTTGGATTGAGCAAGGGCTATAAGTTCAAGCTTAAACCTGGAATGGTCTTCAGCGATGAGCCAGGCATTTACATAAAGGGCTTTGGCGGGGTAAGAATAGAGGACGATGTGCTTGTTACTGAAAATGGCGCAGTGTTCTTCTAGGGCTTATCAATAGCGCCTCCACAAATCGTAGAAATGCCTTCTTAGCTCTTCAATCCTTTGCATGTCATCTATTATCTCTATGTGCTCTATGTTTCTGTGCGTGCCGCTGAATGTGAGGTTTGCGCTGCCTATGATTGCTTCTTTGTCGCCTATGTACATCTTCTCATGCACAAACATCTTTCCCGTCGACTTCACAACAATATTGGCTTTAGAATAGATCGCCAAAAATACTATTGCAATCAGTATCAAAAGCACTGCAATGCCGAAAGCAAGCATATGAAGGTAAAAGATTAATGCATCTAGAACCACAAAATAGGCAACAACTTTTGCATGGTTCCTTCTTCCCTTTCTAAGAGCCTTGACCTTCCTAAGCGTGTCATCAGATGTGATCACAAGAGCCCTCTTTCCGCTCTTTGCCAGCATTTCGGCATAATAGTTGCCTATGAAAGGAGAGATTATCAATAAGCTTTTGCTTCTGCGTATCAGCTTATCAATGTATTTGAAAGTATTGCTGCCGCTATACTCCATGATATAAATCAGAAACAAAACTATTTATTTTGGCTCTATTCCTATTAGGAAAAGCTCGCCATCTATCTCCCATTCCTTCTTATATATGCTTTCAGGAATTTCCGTGCCAAAATAGATTTTTGATGCTCCTACAATCTTCCTCATGTTATCTTCAAAGTCCTTTAAAACACTCACATATGCTTCAGGGATTTTTGCATATACTGCTATTTTTGCAGGCTTCTTGAGGCCGAGCTCCTTGCGCATAAGCTGTATGCGCCTCACAAATTCCCTCTCTACGAGCTCATTGCGAAGCTCTTTGCTCATCTCGCTGCTTATGCCCACGCTTATCACGCTGCCCCTGAATGCTAATGTTGGCTCGACCTCGCTGCCACTTTCTACTATCGCAAAGTGCTCTGGGAGTATGTTGAACACACCCTTGCTTGTATGCAGCGCAAAGTAGCCCTTTGATGCTACTTCATTGCTTACAGTATCTGCATCTTGCTTCTTGAGCTCGTCAGCAACCATCTGTGAATCGCTCTTGAAAGCAGGGCCTATCTTCGCAAATACCGGCCTTATCTGCTTCTTTGAAACTTCGCTTATCTTTACTTCAACATTCTTCACATTTGCATACATCTCAATCAATGGGGCAAGCTCTTCGACCATTTCAGCAACGGATTCACTATTCGTCTTTATTACAGCACTACTTATCGGCCATCTCAGCTTTATTCCTTTTTGCTCCCTTAGGAATAGTATCATATTAGAGAGATCCTTAAAAAGATCAAATTTCTCCTCAAGCTCCTCGTTGATATATTTTTTCTGCGCCTTAGGCCATGTGCCCATGAAGATGCTCTGGCCATTGCTGAACTGCTCCTGGTATATGCTCTCTGCGCTGAATGGAACCACAATTGATGCGAGCACCAATGCCTTTTTCAAAATATAGTTTACCAGCAAGGCGACCCTCCTAAGGTCTCTTTTGCTGTGTTCGGCGCGCTGCTTTGCAAACTTTAGGTAAAACCTACTGAAGTCTATGAGCATAAAGTCCCTTATGCCTCTCACGGCGTTGTCGAGCATGTAGGAATCAAGCCAATTGGTCATGTTTGCAATTAGGCTGTTCAGCCTTGAGAGAATCCATTGCTCTTCCAGTTCAAACTTGCCCTTGGGCTTGATCTCTGCCCTCGCATCTATCCCAGAAAGTTCGGCAAGCTCTTTTGCAAGCTCCGCTATGTTGTATATTGTCATGATATTGCTATTAGCCTCTTCAAGCTCGTGCTTCTTCAGCCTTAGCTCCTGCCACCTTGGCTTGCTCAAGCTCCAAAGCCTGAAGCCGTCGGCACTAGAGATTTCTAGAATCTCGCTTGCGTTTATCGCATTTCCGAGATGCCTGTGCATCTCCTGGCCGAGCTCATCCTTTACCATACCCCCGAAATTCACATGCAGGTAAGGTGTTTTTCCATATACTGCGACGCTCGTCCTGAGCAATGTTGCAAACCATCCCCTTATCTGGTCCCCGCTCTCTGAGATCCAGTCCGCTGGGAAAAGTCTCTCAAACTCGTCGCTTGAAAGGCTTGCGGTATGCGCTACCCCTGAATCATACCAAACATCGAATATGTCACTAATCCTATGCATTGTGCCTCCGCACTTTTGGCATTTGAAGGTTATGGTATCTACATATGGCCTATGCAGATCTTCGGGCTCTTTGCCTGAAAGCTCAGCAAGCTCTTTTGAAGAGCCCACTGCGCGAAGCGCGCCGCATGTGTCACACTTCCATATTGGTATTGGTATGCCCCAATACCTCTGCCTGGATATGCACCAGTCTGGCGAGCTTTTTATCGCCTCGGCAAACCATTCTGAAGCAATGCTTGGGTGCCATTTCACCTTGCTGTTTTCCTTGAGCATCTTGCCCTTCAGCTTTTCAATCTTGATATACCACTGCCTTGTTGCCCTGTAGATCAGCTTGCTACCACAGCGCCAGCAGTGAGGGTAGCTATGGCTTACAGTGCCTTTGAAAAGCAATGATCCTTTTTCGCTTAAGTATTTGAGCACCGCCTTGTTTGCGCCTTCTGGCACGTCAAGGTTTGCGAATATGCCGGCTTCATCTGTGTATCTTGCGTGCTCGTCTACTGGAGAGATTATGGGTAGCTTGTTTGCTTTTCCAAGCTTGAAGTCCTCCGGGCCATGGCCTGGTGCTACATGCAGCAGACCGGTCCCCTCGCTTTCTGAAACAAAGCTTTCACTTTCTATTACCTTATGGTATTTCGCAATCTTTTTTTGCATTGGTACATCATTGCCGAATAGGTGCTCATACTCTGTGCCAACGAGCTCGCTCCCGTAAAATTCGCTAACTACTATAACATTCAGTCCTGTAGAAGCTGAAAACTCGTCAAGCCTGCTCTTTGCTACGATATAATGCTCGCTCCCTGATGACACCAGAACGTATGCAAGCTTTGGGTTTACTGCTATTGCAACATTAGAGACAAGGGTCCATGGTGTAGTGGTCCACACAATTAGGTACGTGCTTTCAGGCATTTTCACACGTGATGTCTCTGCCTTCGCCTTGAACTTCACAAATATCGATGGATCGTTCTCTAATTTGTATTCTATTTCAGGACCCTGGGCCAGCACAGTTTCACAATGGGGGCAATATGCCAGCGGCTCGCTGCCCTCGTATACAAGCTTCTTCTCAAAAATCTTCTTGAAAATGCCCCAGCTCCTATCTATGTAATCCTTCTTGTATGGTATGTAAGAGGTGCTATAATCAAGAGAAGATCCATATCTCTCGAAGATCTGTATGTCTGCTTTAATCTCCTCATCGACATAGTCCCTGCATTTCTCAATGAATTTGTCTACACCTATCCTCTCAGCTATGTCTTTCTTTGAGGCAACATTCAGGAGCTTTTCGACCTTCACCTCTGTGGGCAGGCCATGAACGTCGAAGCCCGCCCTGTCGTGCACGGCAAAGCCCCTGTACCTCTTGTATCTTAGGAGCATATCCTTTGTCACTATCACCCATGCGTGATGGAATCCAGGAACTCCAGTTACATATGGAGGCCCTTCCAAAAAGTAGAACTTTTTGCCGTTTTTGTTCTTCTCCCTTACCTTTTGGTTTACATTATTTTTAAGCCAAAATTCCAGTATTTGCTCCTCTTTTTGCTTAAGCTCCATGCATACACCTGAAGTGCCTTCATGCTGTATGCACTTGGATCTCTACCTGAGGTTTATTGTTTTTAAAGGCACTTCTCTTTTTCATGTCTCCCCAACAATCCTTGCATATGACAAGCCTAACTGTCTTATGATATCTTCTTGTGCTCTTTATGCAATCGTAGCACACCTTCCTTCCGCAGTAGTTGCACACCTCGTAGCGGTATACCTCCCTCTTGCATCTTTCACAGAGAACCATTTTAGCACCTTTATGTTTAAGTAATTAATATAAAAGAAATAATAAAAGAACTCTTTAAATAGTTCTCCCACACCCGTAAACGGCGTGGGCTTCCCAAGCTAACGATGGTATGATTGATATGGAACAAAAAAATATATATTCCTTTGCAACAAAATCGTATTATACGGCGGGACACGCCGAAATCTAC
>JBMFUN010000010.1:0-18823 GCA_049966495.1 Candidatus Micrarchaeia archaeon | reverse complement strand
CTCGACAATTGATCCCCATCTAAAGAGTGTGGGTTTCCTTGTCGAGAATAGGTGATCGCTTGGCTTATTTCTGGAATGACACGCTAGCACTATTCAAGAGGGAGATGCTCATATTCAAGAGCAACTTGAAGGCCAACATAATAAGGTCAATAATCTTCCCTCTCACATTAATACTATTTCTTGGCAATATCGGCGGGCTCAGCTCTACATCGACAAACATTGCCATTGTCAACTATGCAACAAGCGTAGAGGCCTCGCAGTTCATAAGCACCCTCGAAGCTACGCACTCGCTGAAAGTTATAAGCGTATCAAGCCAAGCTTCAGCAATAGAGATGCTCAGAAACAACCAGATATATGTAGTTGTGGTCATAATGCCCTCTTTCCCTTCGGGAAACCCCAGCGTGTATCTCTATTACAGCAACAATTTTGTAAACCTTGGCACTTCCATACAGACAATAACTTCAATTGCTGAGCAGTTTGCCATGCCTCAAAGCAGAAATGCGCTAGTAAGGAACATGCCATTGAATGTACCATCCAATGTTTCTGCAAATCCAACATTCGCTACCAACATAAGCTACAAGAGCTTCCTTATTGCAGGCATAATAATAATGGTATCAGTGTTTGGGGCAATGTTCGGCGGGGGAATGTCGATAATAACTGACAGGCAGCTTGGGAATCTGAAGGCTTTCCTGATAGCACCGATAGACAAACGGACCATACTTGTGAGTAAGATGCTTTATACTACTGTGCTTTCTGTAATCAACGCCACGATCGCACTTATACTAGGCATTCTCGATGGAGCATCATTCGCAGGCGGCATCACGGGGCTTGCATGGGTGTACGCACTTGTCGTCATGGTGTCAGTGGGCTTCAGCGCTCTTTCGCTGCTGTTTGCAACTCGAATACCGAAAATAGAGATTTATTCCATAATAACAAATGCGGTGATACTTCCGCTTTGGTTCATCTCAGGCGCATTCTTCCCAACCAGCTCGCTGCCTTCTTGGCTTTATCCGTTGAGCCAAGTCGACCCACTCACATATGCGACAAACGGCATAAGGGATGTGATGCTTTATGGATATTATCCGACAGGTGCAATGACAGTTGATTTTGCAATATTGGGTGCATTTGCAATAGTGATGATGATTATGAGCTTCAAGGCTCTAAAAAGCACTCTACAGTGATAGTATGAAAAACACAATTTTGTTATTGATTGTGCCAATGATTCTTGCATTGGCAGAAGCAGCTTCAGCACAGACTGCTGGCAGTGCGTCAGGAGCGCTCTCCCTAGTCAACGTAGGCATATATCCACAGCCAGTATATGCAGGCAGCAACGCTACAATCACATTCCAGCTCTACAACAGCTATTCGCAGAACCTGAATAACGTCAATCTGCAACTCGTATCTCAAAGCCCGCTCATAAACGTCTCCCCAACATATACCTTCCTGATCAATGCAATAGGCACAGGACTTTATGGCGGAATAGGTTACAATAGCTTCCATTACACCTTCCACATTCCATCTGCAACGCCCTCGGGTGTCTACACAATAGATGTAGTTGCAAGCTATGAGACATCTCAAACGCAGGGCATGACAAGCATAAACGTTCCTGCACAGTCAGTGATGCCAATAACTTTCTATGTCTATGGCAGGCCGCATATAAGCCTCACTGCAACACCTGCAAACATTATGCCAGGCCAGGAATTCGATATTCAGATAAGCGCTGTGAATGGGGGAAGCGGAGGTGTAGAAAATGCCAATGTGACGCTGAGCAATACAAGCGCTTTCAAAGTAGTAGGGCCTTCAATTTTCAACCTGGGCAACATCCCGGCAGGAGGAATGAGCGGGTTCAGCGCAATGCTCTATCCCGAGCAAAATATAACGAACGGCACGTATGCTATAAATGCCACTGTCTCTTATACAGACCAGTTCGGGAAGATTTCAAAAATGAATGAAACGCTCTACCTTAACGTGCTCGTGCAAAAGCCGGATATTGCTGTGAGCATGGTGAGCGCGATGCCGCAGGCGCTCTATCCAGGGAGCAACCAAACGTTACAGATAAGCATACAGAACACAGGCAATGGTTTGGCGAAGAATGTAAGCATAAACTTCTACAACACCTCTGCGCTGAACATCGGAAGCGTATCAAGCTTCTATATAGGCCAGCTGCCGCCAGGCGCCTCGCAGATTGTACAGCTTTACATAAGTGCTAACAGGAACCTGAACAAAACCCTTTCTTATCTTCCTGGCTCGATAAGCTATGAGGATGCAAACTACGAGAATAGGACAATCAAGCTCATATCGCTACCGATAAGCCTGGAGGGGATTGCTTCGTTTAATGTGACAAGCGTGGACGGAATGCTGATGCCAGGCGCCACCTATGTGCCAATCACATTCCATCTGGTCAATATAGGCAATGAAAATGCCCAGCAAGTATCATTCTCGCTCCAAGCTGTATATCCTATAACACCCATAACGCCAAACGCATACGTTGCAAGCATTGCGCCAGGCCAAGGTGCAAATGTCACATTCTATGTAGACATTGACACGCAGGCAAGCAGCGGCGAATACCCTGTGACAATCTATGAGACGTGGAGGCAGCCGAATGGAGGCTTGAATCAGCAGTTCTCCGCTTCCGAGAACTTTTTCGCAGTAGTGGGCAGCACAAAAGCAGATTACAGCACTGAGGTATGGGGAAGCGTAGCAGTGATAGCAATAATAATCATAGCGGCATTAGCGGCGAAGGGCAGAAACAGAAAGAAAAGGAAAAGCGGTGAGAAAGCTTAATAAACGCAGGAGACAATATGATAATATGGAAAGCGCAAGAAGCCTTATAGAAGGAATAATGAAAAAATACAACATACCTGATTGGGTTGAGCCATATGCGCTGAAATACGCAAGGCACAACCCTCTAAAGACCGTAAAGTTTGCATTGAGCTTTATTGAAACAAGAAGGAAGAAGGGCGCAGTAGCAAACGGCTACGTGCTTCTGCCAAACGGCACGAAAATGAAGCTCGACACGCTCATAAGGCTTCTGAACATAATCTTCTACGAGCAGGATCTGATGGCAAAAGTGGCAAAGAGATGGGCGAATGCCCCTGTAGGCTATGATTCTAAATACTCCAAATACGCCAATGAGTTTTCCGAAGCAGAAGCAAAACACGCAATCGCAATAAAGAACCTCATAGAGGGGCTCGGCTATAAGGTTGGCGAGCCTGACAAGGGCATAGAAGGGCTTTTTGACTATATAGGATCTCTTGACACATGGTACAAGAGGCTCATTGCGGTGAACATCGTGCTCAGAAATGCCTACGCCAAAGCTTTCGGCGAGATACTCTACAAGATATTCTACTCGGTATCGCCGGAATACATGAGGGCGTTCAGGAAGGTCTTCTCTGAAAACGAATATCATGCTGCGTGGGGCGCAGAAGAGACTAGGCGCATCATAAGAGAGCACCTGCTCAGCGACAGCGAAGTAATAGACCTTGCTGAGGAGATTGTAAAGAGGGTGCTGGCCACTATAGACTTCAATATGTACATTGCAAAGGATGCCGGAGTTGAATACGAGGTCAAATTCCTAAGGGATATAGCAATATTATATCCGTTTGAGACGCTCAAGGAGATAGGTGTAAAGGTAGACCCTGACGAAGAATTAAAGAGAGTCAAGGATTCTGCAGATAGATATAAATAATAGATTGCACATTAAAATTATTGGCGATGCAGATTGCGCTAACAACTTTGGACAATGTGATACCATGAACGGAGAACAACATGAAGAAGAGCAAAAGAACGAGAATGTAATATACATAGGGAAGAAGCCAACAATGAACTATGTCCTGGCGGTAGTGACCCAGTTCAACAGCGGGCAGAAGGAAGTCACGATAAAGGCCAGAGGCAATGCAATATCCAGGGCAGTCGATGTCAAGGAGATCGTGCAGAACAGGTTCCTTCCTGACGTGAAGGAGAAGAGCATCAAGACATCGTCTGAGGAGCTGACAAACGAAGACGGCACAAAATCCAAGGTAAGCGCCATACAGATAACACTTACCAAATAAATTCTCTTCTTTTTGTTTTGTTTTTTGCCATTTCCCTATTCTTCGTACTATTTTTATTTCTCGCGCATCTTTAAGTCTAGGATTTCTGTAGCTGAGACAATGCCGACGCAGCGCATGTTCGAATCCACAACAGCGACCCTTGACGCATTGTGCACTATAATATAATCAAGTGCCTCATCAATGGTGTTGTCAACCCTTACATAGAGGGGCTCCTTCATTATAGAGCGCACCTCCTTTTTTGAGAGCTCGCCTAAGCCCGCCTTCGCCTCGTTCATCAGAGCATGCTCATCGAGAATCCCTACAAGCTTTTCATCCTCTATGACAGGCATGATGCCGACATTTGTATTCTTCATAAGGCTTATCGCAGTGCTCACCTTTGTGCTCGCATTCACTCCCACAATCCTCCTGTCCATTATCCTGCCAACTTCAGTTGTCTTCATCATACTCACCCAATTATAAAGCCGTAGCCTGTGAGGCGCCATCTCTTCCCGATATTTCTCATAACCGCAACCCTGGCATTCTTCTCTGTGCATACAGGGTGCCTCAGTTCTATCTCTACGTCAGATTTTTTAACCTTCTTCACGAACCCTATTGCGGTGCTTGTGCCTATTCCAAGGATCAGCGGCTCATTTACTGCAAGCTGCATCTCCTGTATGTCCTTCCTCTCAAGCCTCTTGTAGTTCATTGTAAAGGAGCTTACTACTGGGGGAAGCCTGCCCTTGTGACCCACCACATTGCCCACTAGGCCGTCTGCCTTTGTGAACGTTGGATCTATCTCTGTTTCTATGCCTATCAAGCCCCCTGGAATGGCCTCTTCAATCTTATCCGTGCCATTGCTGAGCTCCTTTGCGACTGTTATTATGGGCTCGTAGACCTCTCTTTTTGTCTTTTCTGATTTTATCCCAGGCCTTATCTCTATTATATCGCCCTTTTTTATCCGGCCTCTTGCCAACGAACCTCCGATAACGCCTCCCGCAAGGCTTTGTACAGAAGATCCAGGCTTATTTATGTCGAAAGACCTCGCTATGTACATGAGAGGATCTGATTCAAGATCGCGCTTTGGCACCTGCATGCTGGCAATCTTCTCAAGCAGAACGTCTATGTTTATGTTCAAGTTGGCTACAACTGGCACAACAGGTGCATCCTCTATTATGCTTCCTTTTATGAAATCCTTTATCTGCTTGTAATGTTCTATTGCCTTCTCCTTCCCCACAACATCGATCTTTGTCTGCGCTATGATGACGTTTTTTATGCCGAGTATGTTTATGATCATTAGGTGCTCTCTTGTCTGCTGCATAGGGCAGGGCTCGTTTGCCGCTATCGCGAATATGATTCCATCAATTAGGCTGCTTGCCGCTATCGCCGTTGCCATCAGCGTCTCATGTCCTGGAGAATCTAGGATAGATATTCTCATTATGGGCTTTGGCTCGCCACCGCACTTGCTGCATTTCTCTTCTGTTGTATACATGTTGCAGTTTTCGCACTTTCTTATTATTGCATCGGCATAGCCAAGCTTAATCGTCATGTTTCTTTTTATGCTCTCGCTGTGCCTATCTGTCCACACGTGGGTTATGGCCCTTGTTATAGATGTCTTACCATGATCTATGTGGCCAAGCGTGCCTATGTTGAGTGCACTATGCAACAAATCCAACATATCACCAATCATGATTGCTTGCTATCTTTCTCACTCTTCTTCGGAAAGAGCACATCTATAGGCTTCTCCCCATACTCTATTATCGACATGTTTACCTGAACTGTATCCGGGCCTATGGTATTGCCCCGGATGGTCATGCGCTTGTACTCCCCTTTCTTTCTGCCGCTTGACGAGATCCTTTTCAGCGCCCTGACCTTTCCAGTACCGTGAACGCTTTTCGCTAAAGGGAATCCGCTTGCATCGCTGCCGCCGGTTATCCTGAACTTGTAGCCGTTGAGGTCTATTAGCGCACCGTCAAACGTATCCCCGATCTTGAAATTGAAGAAGAGTGTAGCCTTCTCTTCGGAAAGTTCCATCTGCGCGCTTTTGCCAGTCTTTGGATCAGAATATACAATCTTCATTGAACCACTTTTATCATCTATACATATTTTCGGGCTCCTCCTTAAAGCGTTTAATCCTTTCAGCAAGCTCCTTTGGTATTGCGGGCCTTACCTCTTGCATAGCAACCTCGAAGTCATGCTTGTTAACCTTGTCCCTGTTAGACCTTATCGCGTTCATTCCGGCCTCGCGCACTATGTTTTCTATCTCTGCCCCTGTGTAGTTCTCGGTCTGCTTTGCAAGCTCCTCGAGCTTGACATCCTTGTCAAGGGGCATCTTCCTTGTATGTACCTTGAAGATCTCATACCTTGCCTTCTCATCAGGCAGTGGTATCTCTATTATCTTATCGAACCTTCCCGGCCTGAGCAATGCTGGATCTATCATGTCGGGCCTGTTTGTGGCAGCAAGCACTACGACGTTCTTCAGCTCTGTTAGGCCGTCGAACTCCGTGAGCAATGTGTCGACAACCCGCTCAGTTACAAGCGAATCACCCTCCTCTGCGCCCCTTATTGTCGCTATCGCATCGATCTCGTCTATGAATATTATGCATGGGGCGGCCTGCTTCGCCTTCCTAAATATCTCCCTTACTGCCTTTTCGCTCTCTCCCACATACTTGCTGAGCAGCTCAGGCCCTTTTATCGAAATGAAGTTGGACTCCCGCTCAGTAGCAACAGCCTTTGCAAGAAGAGTCTTTCCTGTCCCGGGCGCACCTACAAGCAGTATGCCCTTCACCGGCCTTATGCCGATCTTCTCGAAAGCTTCTGGGTTCTTCACAGGAAGCTCGACAGCTTCCCTGAGCTGCTGCTTAACCTCTTCAAGACCTCCAACATCATCCCAATGCACATTTGGCCTTTCAACGAAAACTTCACGGAGCGCACTTGGCTGTATCAATGCCAGAGCCTCCATGAAATCCGCCCTTGTCACGTTAAGGTTTGCAAGTATCTCGTTCGGCACGCTTTTCTTGTTTATTATTTGCGGAAGTATATGCCTGAGCTCAGCCATTGCAGCCTCCCTGCAAAGAGCAGCGATGTCTGCACCTGTATAGCCATGAGTCATGTTCGCAAGCTCGTCGAGATCGACATCCTTTGCGAGGGGCATGTTCTTCGTATGTATTTGCAGTATCTCCTTCCTCGCATTCCTGTCAGGAACCCCTATTTCTATCTCCCTGTCGAATCTACCTGGCCTTCTCAATGCGGGGTCTATGGCATTGGGCCTGTTTGTGGCACCTATTACTATGACCTGGCCTCTTGAAGTTATGCCATCCATAAGGGCGAGAAGCTGCGAGACCATCCTCCTCTCGACCTCATTTGTTGCCTCCTCCCTCTTCGGTGCTATTGCATCAATTTCATCCATAAAGATGATCGTAGGCGCCTTCTCCTTTGCCTCGTTGAATATCTCTCTCAGCCTTTCCTCGCTCTCACCGACAAACTTGCTCACAAGCTCAGGCCCTGAGATGTCTATGAAGTGCGCATCGCTCTCGTTTGCAACAGCTTTTGCAAGGAGGGTCTTGCCTGTTCCCGGCGCACCGTAGAGAAGCACGCCTTTTGGTGGCTCTATGCCAAGCCTTTCAAACAACTCCGGGTATCTTATCGGAAGCTCGACCATCTCCCTTATCTTCTGTATTTCATTTTTCAAACCGCCTATATCTTCATAGTGCACCTCTCCAATTTTTATTGTGGAATCGGATACAGGCTCGCTCTTTACCACAACCTCGGTATTTCTTGTTACCTTTACCACTCCATGCGGCACCACTTGCACCACTATGAAGTTGAAAGCGTAGCCGAACATTGCTATTGGTACAACATCGCCCTTCACAAGGGGCTTGTCCTCGAGCCTGTTTTTTGCATATTCAGAAAAGTCTGGCGAGATAGGCGTTCGCTGGTTAGCCGGCGGCGCCAGGATCACCTTTTCCGCCTCTTTGACATCCGCTTTTGTGACAAACACCCTGTCACCTATTCCTACACCTATGTTCTGCCTTATATACCCATCGATCCTTATGAAGTCAAGGCCTTCATCCTCCTGATGGGCCTGCCACACAATTGCAGCTGTCGATTTCCTCTTTCCCCTTATCTCTATAATGTCTCCAGAGATGACACCAAGGAGCTTCCTAGCCTTAGAGTCTATCCTAGCAATGCCTCTGCCGTCATCTGGCACAAGAGCGCCTGCAACTGTCAATTCTATTCCTTCAGCCATATCAACACCAAATCTGATTTTGTCGGATAAATGCAAAAAGCAATGATTACATCGCTAGCATTATAAAAGATGCCTTGTAATCTATCATATGCTATTTACATTTATATAGCTTTCTAACTTTTTCCTGCTGCATGCAAATATTGAAAGCAGAGCAAGATAAAATATAAAATAAGAAGATTCAAAGGAAAAAGCATAAAAAATAAAATACAGGAATACAGGAAATGAGAAGGATTAGTAGTCGTCTCCTTCGTCCATGTCTTCGTCGTCTTCGTCGTCAGTATCGAACTCATCGTCTTCGTCGTCTTCATCTTCTGGTTCTTCGTCCTCAACTTTTCTTGCATAGTATGGCTTCATGATATCACCATCACCCATGTAAAAATATTTTTTACCAAGGGCTATTTTTATTCTTAACAGAAAAATATAAAAACATTTGCATAGAGGGGCGAACAGCAAATGCTTTACGCCAATTTGAGATAAGCGCTGAAATTTCTGCCTTTTATTTTGGATTTGGATCATGGGATCCTCAAAGGGAAATGCAACTGCCTGCTCGCAGAAGGTGTCCGCTCATCTAAAAAATTCCACTTGTCTTCGTAACTTTTTGCATTTTTTACCAGCCAATCAGGCCTGCTTGAGAATATTATTGGGAATGGAAGCAATCCATATCCATATGCGCTTGGGGCTGCCATGAAATCCAGCATTGAAGGGTAGATATCTTCTGCCGAGGCAAAGAAATCATTTATGTGGGATTTGAAAAAATTGTATACATGCTGGGTGCCTCTTCTCCTCAATTCGCTTTCTGCAATGAATTTGCTCCCTGCATTATCCGGATAGGTTTCTATTCTCATCATATGGACAGCATTCCTTTTGTCCTCATTTATCTCCAAATACTTTATATACACATCAGTTCCGCTTAATCCCACATCTATTAGCCTGTATAGCGTTGCGGATTTTATCGTTGGTTCATATGGGCCAGCAGAAATGAAAAGTTTGTCGATATCTTTAGAATAAATAATCGGTGATATGTGCTCTTTGGGAATGATAGGTATCGTTGGTGCCATTCCAAAAAATTCAACTGTTCTCTTGAAGTAAGCTTCATCATTCTTGTCGAATATTACGTACATGTCAAAATGCTTCCCCTTTCTGTCGCTATTATCCAAAAATTCTATAGCTGCCACAAAAAATGTTGTATTGGAAAATACATATTCTTGGCCAAGCGCAGCAACAACTGAATATGTGTGCCCTTTGAACATGAATGGCTCAAAGCCTATCACATTATACCTGCTAAAAAAATTCGTGACATCGCTGCTTTTAAAAAGCATTTCTGCATTGCTTAGGTTCATCTGCTTTTCCTTTATTTTCTTCCCGCGGAGCAAAAAGAGGTCTACAAAAACCGCGTTTTGAATGCTCACTGGCCCGAATTCTATCGATTCGCTGGCCTTTCCATCGCCTGTTATAAGATAAAATTTTTCATCTTTTATAAAGATATCAATTCCGAGAGAAGCAAATTTTTGGCTTTGCTCGCTTTTAGCTACAGATGCAAGTATGCTTTTAGGCATCTTTAACATTAGCCGCTTTCTAAATATAAATATCTTTTCTTTAATTGCTGCCTAGGCTTGCTGTGTTGAATGCTAGCCAACAAAAAGATGCGCAAATACTTTTGCATCGGAAACCATGTCATCTATTATCAGGTATTCGTCTGGCTGGTGTGCATTGTCCGGCAGCGTCGCCCATACAACAGCTTGCATGCCAAGATCCCTGAAATATTTTGCCACAGTTCCCCCACCTATTCCAACAAATTTGGGATTGATACCCTTCACGCTTTTTATCGCGCTCGCAAGGCGCTTAGCTATCTCTGAATCAGCACTTGTCGGCTTTGCAGGGTCTTCCCTATTATATATGTATATACTTGCACGAGCTCTGCCATTGCTGTACTTGCTTGCTATGCTCTCCAAATCTTTTATTACCGCATCTATCTTGTATCTTGGGAGTATCCTGCAATCCATATAAGATATATCACTTCCTGGGACTATGTTTACGCTATCAACATTCTTCTCGTGCTTCGTCATTTCAAAAGTGGAAAAGCTAGGGTCGAAAAGCTTGTCCTTTGCACTGTATTTCTTATGGAGCTTTTCGTCCATCTCCTTGAGCATGCTTATTGCCACCCTATATGCGTTTACGCCCTTGTTTGGTGTGCTTGCATGGACCTGCTTTCCCTCAACAATAAGCTTTACCCACAATATACCTTTCTCTGCTATTTCTATCGCATCGCCCCTGCTGGTGCCCCAATCTGGCACAATGACCATGTCGTTATGATTGAAAATCTTCTCCCTGACAAGCTTCTTCGCGCCGTATTCACTGCCTACTTCCTCATCTGCAACAAGTGCGATGCCAAATCTATATTTTATTGGCATCTTTGATCTAATAATGGCCTTGAGGGCATATATGGATGATATGACGCCCTGGCCGTTATCAGAGGTGCCTCTCCCAAATACCTTCCTATCTTTTACATAGGCATCGAAAGGATCGTGGCTCCAGAGTTTTATATCCCCCGCTGAGACAGTATCCATGTGGCTCAGTATCCAGATAGTCCTTTCTGCATTTCCATATGTCGCTATGAGGTTTGGCCTTTTCGCCCCTGCCTTATCCTTGTAATCGTAGCGCCTCACGCTTAGACCCATGCCTTTTAGAACGCTTTCAAGGAAATCTGCGCGCTTTTCTTCACCCTCGCCCCCGCTTTCAGGAGAGATTGCAGGAATCGCAATCATCTTTTTAAGGGTATCGATCATCTCATCCCTATAAGAATCTATCTGCCTGTATATATCAATTGTCAATAAATCACACCATTTCCAGCATTTCCATTTCTAATTTCATTAGCAAAGCAAATTAAAATACCTTTTCTACAAAGCACTAGCGATAAAAATTTGACTAGGCCGCAAAAACAGTTAAGTATTTATTTGTTATGTTTCTTAAATTAATAAACCCTTTCTAGATAGCCGGCATAGTTTTTGGTGAGCGATTGGTTCCTGCGCCTGTCAACCTTATACCTAAGCATGAAATAGTCAGCGCCAGCGAGGCGAAGAAGATAGCCAAGAAGTTCAACACGACAATAGACAAGTTCCCAAAGATACTTGAAAGCGATCCGCAGGTAAAAAGCCTTGGTGCAAAGGCTGGCGACCTGATAGCAATACACAGAGCAGACCCCACTGGGAAGTATATCTATTACAGGCTTGTAGTAAAGGGTTGAGCATTAGATCGCGCTTTTGCAGTGGTTTTGATGGAGAATTATTTGCTTGAATCTTATCTTACCAACACCTCTATGGTTCAACAGCAGATAGAGAGCTACAACAGGTTCATCACAATAGGCATACAAAAGGTGCTCGAAAGCAACAATGTTATACAGCCAGATGTGCCTAACTTTGCAATAAAGCTCACAGGCATAAGGCTGGAGCAGCCGAGGGTGATAGAGCCTGATAGCTCAATGAAGAAGATACTTCCAAATGAGGCACTTGCAAGAAACCTCACATATGCTGCGCCGATGTACATGACCTATGTGCCCATAATAAGCGGGATAGAAAAAGCCGATGCGATGGGCGAAGCGTTCATAGGCGAGCTGCCTGTGATGGTGAAGAGCAACCTCTGCTATACACACACAATGACGAAAGAGCAGCTGCTTAGCGAGGGCGAAGACCCGTATGACTATGGAGGCTACTTCATAATAAAGGGCACCGAGCGCGTGCTCATCGGCATAGAGGATCTCGCTCCCAACAGGGTGATAACTACTAAAGAGAAGGGCGTTGCAACAAGCAAGATCTTTTCGACAACGCTGAACTTTAGGGCGAGGTGCAGCGTAGCAAGAGACGAGTATGGAATATATGAGATAACATTCCCGACAGTCGCAAAGGGCACTGATTTTGTGCTGGTGCTGAAGGCGCTCGGACTGAGCAACGAGGAGATACTTGAATCCACAAAGAACAAGGATTTCAAGAATGATTTGATACTAAACATAGATGTCAGCGCAGGAAAGGATCTTAGCAGTGCAGACGCACTCATGGAGATCGGCAGGATAGCTGCGCCCAGCCAGGCGAAGGAATACAGGAAGAAGCGCGCCGAGACTCAGCTCGATACATATATATTGCCGCATATAGGTATTACTCCTGAATCAAGAAGGGACAAAGCTTTCTTCCTGCTCAAAATGGCTGAGAAGGCCACTCTCGTAGGGCTCGGATACCTGAAAAGCGATGACAGGGATCATTATATGAACAAGCGTATAAAGCTTGCAGGCGAGCTGATGGAGGAGCTTTTCAACAACGCGTTCAAGTATTTCGTTAAGGATATAAAGTACCATGTGGAGCGCACTACTGCAAGGGGCAGGAGGCTTTCAGTAAGGACCAATATCAATCCAGACACGCTCACTGAGAAGATCCTCTATTCAATGGGCACTGGAGCTTGGCCGAATGGCCAGACCGGCGTTTCACAAGTGCTTGAAAGGACCAACATGGCTACGATGCTAGCGCATCTGAGGAGGGTCAAGTCGCCGCTTGCAAAGAGGCACCCGCACTTCAAGGCAAGAGATGTCCATGGAACGCATATAAACAAGCTCTGCCCAAGCGAGACTCCAGAAGGTGTGGAGGTAGGCCTTACTAGATACCTTGCACTAACGGCAAAGGTCACAGTAGGAGCAGACGAGAAGATGCTTGTAGACAAGCTCAAGGAGCTCAAGCTTATTGAGAGCTCAGAGGAATGATGGTGATATTTTGAAGAGTGGAATATACCTTAACGGAAGGCTTATAGGCTACGCAAAGTCTGGAGAGGAATTTGCCCAAGAGGTGAGGCGCAACAGGCGCTTGGGCCTCATAAGCGGCGAGGTAAACGTTGCATATTTCAAGAAGCTCAACGAGGTGCACGTCAATACAGACAGGGGCAGGGCGAGAAGCCCGTACATAGTTGTAGAGAATGGAGTGAGCAAATTCACGCCTGAGCTGAAGGAAAGGCTTGCAAAGAAGGAGATAGACTTCAACTATCTTGTCAGGAGGGGTGTGATAGAGTATCTTGACGCGGAAGAAGAAGAAAATGCGCTCATCGCGCTGAGCGAGGAAGAGATAAAGCCAGAGACGACGCATCTTCAGATAGACCCTGTGTCTATCCTTGGCTTGACAATGAACCTGAGCGTAATGAACGAATATGACACAGTTGGAAAGCACTCCCTAGTATCAAACTTTACAAAGCAGGCGCAAGGCCTGTATGCCATAAACTTTTCTAGGAGATACGATCCTAGGGCCTTCCTGCTCTACTACCCACAAAAGCCCATAGTGAGCAGCATTGCCTACAGGGCGCTTGATATGGAGAAGCATGCGACCGGCCAGAATATGGTCGTTGCGCTCTCAACATATTACGGATACAACATGAAGGATGCAATTGTGCTCAACAAAGGCGCTGTGGAAAGGGGCCTTGGAAGGAGCGAGTTCTTTAGAACATATACAGATGAGGAAAGGCGCTATCCAGGGGGCCAGCAGGACCATTTCGAAGTGCCGCCGCCAACCACAGAGGGCTACTTGGGCGAGCATGCATATGCAAAGCTCAGCGAAGACGGCATCATAGAGCCTGAGCTGGAGGTCGGCGATGGCGATGTGCTCATAGGCAAGATCTCGCCTCCAAGATTCCTCGAGGAGCAGACAAGCTTTGGCATCACAACTGAAAAGAACAGGGACAACTCTGTAATGGTAAGGGTAGGCGAAGAGGGCATTGTGGACAGCGTGATGCTAAGCGAAACAACAGGCGCCACGAAGATCGTAAAGGTAAGGGTAAGGAGCGCAAAGATACCGGAAGCAGGAGACAAGTTTGCGAGCAGGCACGCGCAAAAAGGGGTTGTTGCGCTTATCGTGCCAGAAGCAGACATGCCCTTCACAAAAGATGGGATAAAGCCG
The DNA here is from genome assembly GCA_049966495.1 of Candidatus Micrarchaeia archaeon. Taxonomy (GTDB): domain Archaea; phylum Micrarchaeota; class Micrarchaeia; order Micrarchaeales; family Micrarchaeaceae; genus JAKAWW01. The sequence goes on along the minus strand of JBMFUN010000010.1, from coordinate 4,622 downwards.
GACATCCTTCTCAATCCCCACAGCCTTTCAGGAAGAACGACTTTTGGGCATATGCTCGAGATGCTTGTAGGGAAGGCCTGTTCGCTCAAGGGCACCTATACAGACGGCACAACATTCTCCACCAAAGGAAAGGATGTTGTCGACCAGTACGGGGCAATACTAGAGCAGTATGGTTTTGACAAGTTTGGCGATGAAGAACTTTATGATGGGAGGACAGGAAAAAAGATCAACGCGAAGATATTCACAGGCGTAGTATACTACCACAAGCTATGGCACATGGTAAGCCTAAAGCTCCAGGTGAGGGCAAGAGGCCCTGTGCAGATACTAACGCACCAGCCAACAGAAGGAAAGCCAAGAAGGGGAGGTCTCCGTTTCGGGGAGATGGAAAGGGACGCGCTTGTTGGGCATGGTGCAAGCCTGCTCCTCAAGGACAGAATGCTAGAGCAGAGCGACAAGGCGCCGATATGGGTATGCAAGCACTGCGGCTCTGTGGGCTACTATGACTACATAAAGAATAGGCCTATCTGCCCCAGCTGCGGAAGCAACGACCTTGAGATGGTCGAGATAAGCTATGCCTTCAAGCTCCTGCTTGATGAGATAAAGTCCCTGCACATAAACCCCAAGATAAAACTGAAGAGTGAGTGAAATGCAAGCAGAATTTATCGATTATATAAGGTTTGGCGTGATGTCGCCAGAGGAGATAAGGCGCATAAGCGTCGCGAAGCTTGTCGTTCCAGACACATACAATGAGGAAGGCTATCCTATTGATGGAGGCCTGATGGACCAGAGGCTTGGCGTAGTTGATCCTGGCCTGAAGTGCAAAACATGCGGCGGCAGGGCCAAGGCATGCCCCGGCCATTTTGGCCACATAGAGCTTGTCAGGCCTGTCATACATCCTGAATATGCGAAGATCATATACCTCCTATTGCAGTCTACATGCTACAAGTGCCACAGAATATTGCTGAATGATGAGCAGATAAACGAGATAAAGCCTGTCATCAGCGACCTCGTGGTCAAAGAGGAAGAGACTGAAAGCGAGATAAACGGAATGGACCTCTTGAAAAGGATAAAGAGCATAAAGAAGTGCCCGCATTGCGGCGCAGAACAGCCGAAGATCAAGCTTGAAAGGCCAACGTTCTTCTATATGAATGGGGAGAGGCTCAAGCCAGATGAGATACTGAACTGGCTCTCAAAGATACCTGATGATGACCTAAAGCTTTTGGGTATAGATCCCACAATAACAAGGCCAGAGTGGTTTGTGCTTACAGTGCTGCTTGTGCCGCCAGTAAACGTAAGGCCTTCTATAACGCTGGAATCTGGAGAAAGGAGCGAAGACGATCTCACCCATAAGCTTGTCGACATAATGCGAATAAACCAGAGGCTTGAGCAAGATATAGACGCCGGAGCGCCTCAGATCATTATAGACGATTTGTGGGAGCTCCTGCAATACCAGGTGACGACATATTTCAACAACGAGACGCCAGGTGTGCCAGTAGCGAGGCACAGAAGCACAAGGCCTTTGAAGACTCTTGTGCAGAGGCTCAAGGGCAAGGAAGGCAGGCTTAGATACAATTTGAGCGGCAAAAGGGTCAACTTCTCTGCGAGAACTGTGATAGTATCTGATTCAAGCTTGACAATAGACCAGATAGGCGTGCCAAGGAAGATCGCAGAGAACCTTTCAATACCTCTGAATGTGACGCAGTGGAACATGGAAGAGGTGAAGAAATACCTAGAAAGCAAGGAGTACCCAATGGCGTTGAACGTGATAACAAAAGAGGGCATAAGGAAGAGAGTCACAGAAACAAACAGGGAAGAGCTCCTAAAGGAGCTTCAGCCAGGCTACATAGTTGAGAGGCAGCTAATAGATGGCGACATAGTGCTCATGAACAGGCAGCCGACGCTCCACAGGCTCTCTATAATGGCACACACGGTGAAGGTGCTGCCAGGAAAGGTTATAAGGATACATGTATCTGCCGCATACCCGTACAATGCGGACTATGACGGAGATGAGATGAACCTGCATGTGCCGCAATCGATAGAGGCAAGGGCAGAGGCAAAATACCTGATGCAGCCAAGAAACCTTATACTCTCGCCAAGGGACGGCAAGCCCATAATGTTCATAGAAGAGGATGAGCTCTCTGGCATGTACCACCTCACAAAAGACGGCGCATTCTACACAAAAGATGAGGCGGTGCTCATGCTGAGCGAAATTGGCATCTTCGACCTGCCAAAGCCGCAGAAGAACGGCTTGTATAGCGGCAAGGACATATTCTCCATGCTGCTTCCTGATGACCTCGATTTCGAAAGCAAAAGCAAAAGGGGCCATGTGGTAATAAAGAAAGGAAAGCTTGAAGAAGGCGCTGTGGGATATGATGAGGTTGGCGAAGGGGGAAGGCTTATACTAAAGCTTTTCAATGACTATGGGCCAGAATTTACGCGGGATTTCCTTTACAAAGTAGCCAAGCTCTCGCTCCGCGCAGCCTATACAAACGGCGTCACAGTAAGCGTGAAGGATTTCTACCTAAGCGATGAGATATACAAAGCAAAAGACAAGATGGTAAGCGAGATAAAGGCAAAGGTTGCTGACTTGTATGCAAACTACAAAGAGGGAAAGATCGAGCCATTGCCAGGCTACACTAAGAAGGAAACGCTCGAAATGGAGGTGATGGCTCAACTTGAAGAAGCAAGATCAATAGCGGGCCAGCTGATAGAGAAACATGTAGGAATAGAGAACAATGCAAAGCTCATGATGGTGATAAAGGCAAGAGGAAATGTCTTGAATATGGTTTCAACATCGCTGCTCCTGGGCCAGCAGGCAGTAAGAGGAAGGCGCATTACAAGAGGCTATGCAGGAAGAACGCTTCCGTTCTTCAGGAAAAACGACAAAGATCCAGAATTGAAGGGCTTTATAACCTCTTCATTCTTCTCTGGATTGAGGCCCACAGAGCTCTTCATGCATGGAATGGGAGCCAGGGACTCTGCAGTCGTAAAATATGTTGTCATAACACAGAGCGGTTACCTGCAGAGAAGATTGATAAATGCGCTGCAAGACTTCTACATAGACCAGGATCTCTCTGTAAAGGATTCAAGCAATGCGCTCATACAGACAATTTATGGCGGGGACGGCGTTGAGCCCACAAAAGAGCTTGCAAAGGAGCTGAAGTGATCATATGGCCAATATAAAAGATGCAAAGGATATAAGAGCAACGCCAGGCGAGGCTGTTGGCACTCTCGCCGCGCAGTCGATAGGGGAGCCTAGCACGCAGATGATGCTCAGGGTATTCCATTCTGCAGGTGTAAGCTCTGTGATACAAACAAGGGGATTGCCGAGGATGATAGAGCTTGCAGACGCGAGGAAAAAGCCGAAGTTCCCGCTTATGAGGATATACATGGAAGAGGGCATAAAAAAGAAATACGAGAAGGTAAGGGAGATATGGAGGAAGCTTGAAGAGGTAAAGGTTTCAAATGTGATAAAGGACTATGACGAGAATTTCCGAACAGGAACAATGCTTCTCACGCTGGACAGGGAAAAGCTCTCTTTTTATGAGTTGAGCGCAAAGAACGTGCACAGCGCAATAGAAAAGACAGGAGCTGAGGTCAGCGTTGAGGGCGACACCATAACTGTCAAGGTGAACAAAAAGGCCGGAGTGAAAAGCGTAAGAACGGCATTCGTGCACGTTTTGAATGCAAGAGTAGCAGGCGTAGAGGGGATAAGCAAAGCTGTAATACAGCAGGAAGAAGATGGTAGCTTCTATATAGCAACAAGCGGCAGCAACATGAGCGAGGTGATGAATATAGAGGGCGTGGACAAGTGGCACATATACTGCAATGACCCGTTTGAGGTGGCAAAGGTATACGGCATAGAAGCGGCAAGAAACATACTTGCAAACGAGTTTATCTCAACGATAAACGAAGAGGGGCTTACGGTGAGCTTCAGGCATATCTCCTTGCTTGCAGACACAATGACCTTTACAGGGGAGATAAAAAGCATTGGAAGGCACGGAGTTGTTGGAGAAAAAAGCTCGGTGCTTGCAAAGGCAGCATATGAAGAAACAGTAAAACATTTGGTAAACGCAAGCATATTCGGCGAGAAGGATCCGCTCAACGGCGTCGCCGAGAACATTCTCATAGGGAAGCAGGTCACTGTAGGCACAGGCTATGTAAAGCTGATGATCAAAAAGGAAAACATTAAAAAGCTAAAGGAGGGATAATTGAAATTGAATCTCTTTTGATTATGATTCGCTAAGGTGTAGAAGATGCAACAAGAAAGACCATTCGACCTCTTGAACAGGATACTTGGCCAGCAGGTACTGGTAAGGCTGAAGAACAACATAAGCATCAGGGGCAAGATTACCTCTTTTGATGCGCACATGAATATAGTGATGGAGAATGCGGAGGAGCTTGAGGACGGGGAACTCAAGGCAAAACTCGGCACCATACTGCTCAGAGGAGGCAACATCATATTTGTTTCTCCTGCATAATTGGTGCAAAACTAGGAAACTTGCCATATTTGCATACTCAAGTGGGCTCTTGGCGCAACGGTAGCGCGCCTGCATGGCATGCAGGAGGTTGCGGGTTCAAAATTGCTTCAATATGGCAATGAAACTCCCGCAGAGTCCACT
>JBMFUN010000009.1:0-19192 GCA_049966495.1 Candidatus Micrarchaeia archaeon | reverse complement strand
ATGCACTACTACTTATGATACAGGCTTCGCCCTTATAAGCCTACGCATGCGGGTCATCTGCGCCAACAATGTCTGCTGTATCGTCGCACACAGTAAGTCTTTTTTAAAAATTAGTACAATACTAATTTTATTAGTAAGGTTTAAATATTTGCTCCTCGTTAATTATAATATGGACCTTACAAAAAAGGAAAGGGACTGCATTATTAAAATAAACGAATACGAGTCAGCCTTCCCACTCAGGCTCGTAGAGCTGGCAAAAAGAGTAGGCGTAAAGGCGCCAACTGCATACCAGCTCGTAAAAAGACTTTCTTCCAAGGGCCTTGTGAGCGAAAACAGGGGCGTGATAATACCGACAAAGAGGGGTAGACAAGCCTACAAAGATATAATAATGGCACATAGATGCGTTGAAACACTTTTGAACAGGGCAGGAGTCCCAAAGAACTGCGCATGCACAGAAGCACAAAAAATAGACTACAAGCTCACGCCAAGTTATGTAAAACTCTTATACAAGTTTATAGGCTCGCCCAAAAATTGCCCACATGGAAAGCCCGTAATAGTTTCCTGAGGTGTCATAATGATCTCACCCGTCTTGGCACTGCTATCAATTAACATAAACCTGTGGAATCCAACAAACGTCACATTCCTAGAAGCAATTATAATTTCATTTCTGCTTGGCATTGTGCATGGAATAACACCTGACGAGCACACATGGCCGATTACCTTCTCTTATGCAGTAGGCAGTTATAGTACCAAAAAAGGCATGAAAGCGGGGCTTATATTCTCAAGCGGTTTTACGCTTCAGCGCTCAATACTCTCAGAAATCGCATATTTTGCACTTGCCACGATATTTACAACCTCGGTAGCATTTGGGATCACTTACATAGCAGTGGGTGCCGCAATGGCAGGGGCTGGCATCTATCTATCAAAGAAAAGTACATATCTGCATTGGCACTATCTTGAAAGAAAACTAGGCCAATTCTTTGGGGTGCACAAAAAGGATAGCATTTACCAGGAGGCGGAATTTAGGCATGAACTCAACCCAATAATGTCAAAAGATGCAAAACCAGAACTTAGGGAGGTGCCTTTAAAGCTGGCGTTTTTGCATGGACTTATTGCTGGCTTTGGATTCGGCGCCTTTGCCCTTATATTATATTTCGTAATGGTGCCAGCAATGCCAAACATGTGGTTAGGATGGCTTCCAGGCTTCCTCTTCGGAATTGGCACTATGACCATGCAGATACTCTTCGGCGCATTTTTCGGGACATTTCTTACCAAGAAGAAAAATCTCACTAAAGAGGGTGTTGCATTTATATCTAAGTATATAAGCAGGAGCGTGCTTTATTATGGTGGCTTAGCGTTTGTGCTTGCAGGCATAGCGATACTGTTCTTCCCAAGCCTGCTGAACTTTGGAATAAATACGGGAATAAAAATCCACAACTTAGACAATTTAGACATAGGATTCTTCCTTGTCATAATAGTGGTAGTTGTAATAAGCATAATAGCCTACTATATTGGAATGCAAAAAGCAGTAGAACTGAAATATGTTAACACACGCCCTTGTGAAGGCTGCGCTTCATGAGCAAGCGGTAATTATTTATATGATGCATGTAAAATAAGATAGATATTTATGCAGGCCACTAGGAAGTTTTCTAAAGTGGTAGAAGATTTCATATGTGAAAAATGCGGTACTGTAGTTCATGGCAATGGCTATACGGATCACTGCCCAAACTGTCTCTGGAGCAAGCATGTTGACAATAACCCGGGAGACAGGAGCTCTCAATGTGGGGGCATGATGAAGCCTTTATACACTGAAATAGACAGGCACGGAGAATTTACAATTTATTATAAATGCGAGAAATGCGGGGAAAGAAAAAGGGTGAAGGCTGCACCAGATGACAACAGGGAGCTTCTTGAAAAGCTTTTGGTGAGGAGATGAGCGATGTCGTAATAAGGATAGCAGGGGCAAATGGGGATGGGATAGAATCAAGCGGATCGGTGCTTTTGAAAGTTGCTGCGCGAAGCGGCATGTATGTATTTGGATATAGAAGCTATCAGTCAGTAATAAAAGGAGGCCATGTATGGTTTCAGGTAAGAATAGGAGATGAAAAGCTCTACAGCCATGGCAATGATGTAGACATACTTGTTGCACTCAACCAAGACGCCATAACGCACCAGCTCAGCCATGTAAGAGATGGGGGTATGGTTATATACGATTCAGAGCATGTGAAAGTCGCAAATGATACAAAATTTAAGTATATAGGAATTCCGCTCCTTGACATAACAACAAAGATTGGTGGAGAGCCCATAATGAGAAATATGGTTGCAATCGGCGCTGTACTCAAGATTGTCGGAATAGAATTTTCCAACATGGAGAAATTAATAGATGAAACTTTTGGTAGGAAAGACCCAAAAATTGGAGAGCAGAACAAGAACGCAGCATTGCAGGGCTACAACTATAATGGAGTTGAAAAACACTTCAACATAAAAAGCGATGGAAAAAAGAGATATATTCTTGATGGTAACACTGCGCTGTCCATAGGTGCGTATGCTGCAGGTTGCAAATTTTATGCAGCATACCCTATGACTCCTGCAAGTGGAATAATGCACTGGTTTGCGGCACACGAGAATCTTGGCGTGCTTTTCAAGCAGACAGAAGATGAAATAACAGCGATTAATGCAACAATTGGCGCGGCAAGCGCAGGAGTAAGGGCGATGTGTGGGACCAGCGGCGGCGGATTTTCGCTCATGGTGGAAGCGCTGGGGATGGCTGGGATGATAGAAGCGCCAATAGTAGTTGTAGAGGCTGAAAGGACCGGCCCAAGCACAGGCTTGCCAACAAAAACAGAGCAGAGCGACCTACTTTTTGTCACGCATGCTTCGCAGGGCGAATTTCCAAGGATAGTCGTTGCACCAAGAAGTGCTGAAGAAAGCTTTAGGATAGCAACGGAAGCCTTCAACCTTGCAGAAAGGTATCAATGCCCTGTCATAATACTAAGCGACCTTTATATGGCTGAGCATATCGAAAGCGTTGAGAGCATCGATTACGAAAACATCACAATAGACAGAGGCATGATAATGGAAAAGCAGGAGCATGAGGGAAAGTTTGACAGATATAGGATTACTGAAGATGGCATCTCTCCTAGGTCGATACCAGGTACCCCTGGCTTAGAATTTGTTGCCTCCACCGATGAACATGATGAATATGGGAATCTCATAAGCGATGTGTTTGCAGGCATAGATGAATATGTAGAAAAAAGGAAGAAGATGCATGAAAAGAGAATGCGAAAGATCTGGACCATGCTCGAAAAAGAGAGCGTATTCAAACCTGACATAGATGGCGAGGGAGCAGACTATTACCTTGTGGCGTTTGGCTCTGCAACTCTTCCTGCAAGAGAGGCAGTGAAAGAGCTCAATGAACAAGGGTTGCACTTTGGCCTCGTTTCATTCAGCTATCTATATCCAATGGATGGAGCGAAGGTTTTTGAGATGCTCAAAGGCAAGAAGCTGATTGATGTTGAGTACAATTATACGGCACAACTCGCACAGCACATAAAGACCAACTCCGGAATTAGCGTAGAGAAAATGATCCTGAAATATGACGGGGAGGCATTTACTCCAAATGAGATAGTCGAGAGGGCCAAAGAAATTGTAAAGGGATGGTAAAATGGCAATAAATTATCTATCTGATGTAAAACCGATATGGTGCCCAGGTTGCGGCGACTATGGCGTGCACGCTGCAATCAACAAGGCACTCATGGATCTAGGAATAGATAAGAGCAAGATAGTGATCGTATCAGGTATAGGATGCAGCTCTGCGATGCCGCATACATTTAGTACATACGGCATACACGGAATCCATGGAAGAGTATTGCCTGTCGCTATGGGTGTAAAGCTTGCTAATGATGAGCTCACTGTTATAGGAGTAGGAGGAGATGGAGATGGCTATGGCATAGGAGGCAACCATTTTGTCCACACTGCTAGGAGGAATATAGACATAACTTACATAGTGATGAACAACCAAATTTACGGCCTCACAACAGGCCAGGCTTCTCCGACAACGCTCTTGGGCGCAAAGACCAAGTCAACGCCTTTTGGAGAGATAGAAGAGCCCGTAAACCCAATTGCCATCGCTATAAGTGCGGGTGCCACATATGTGGCAAGGGGCTTTTCCGGGGAGCCTATGCACCTTGCTGAGCTTATAAAAAATGGCATAACCCACAAAGGCTTTGCAGTTATAGACGCACTGAGCCCCTGCGTATCTTTCAACACACTCAATACTTATGACTGGTTTAGGCAGAGGGTATATAAGCTTGATCCCTCGTATAACCCAAATGACAAGCTTGCCGCATTCCAGAAGGCGATAGAAGCAGAAGCGACAAACTGGCAGAAGATACCAATAGGGCTTATTTACAAGGAGAAAAAGCCAACCTACAGCGAGATGGAGATCGCACTCAAAAACGGGCCCCTTGTAAAACAGCAATTTCCTTCAAGTGCAGATGTGGCGAAGATACTTGAAGAGTATACATGATTATTGCTGTATGAAATCTGATACTGCACCAAGGAATTTTCCTTCTCCACTCCATTTTGAAACCACGATGCGCGGCCTCCTGTTCACAATATATTTGCCTGCATTCCTCACTATGGGCTTAAGTATAAGGTCGCTATGCTCATATGTTATCCTGCCGCCTAGTATCACCAGTTCAGGGTCGTAAGCATTTATCGCGTTTGCAACACCTATTGCATTAAGATTGCCTATGTCATCCATTGCGATCTTTCGGGCAATAGCATCTTTAGCAGCGATTTCATAAAAGCTTTTTGCTGTGATGTTTTTAACTTTCCTTAGTTTTGAATCCTTGCCTTTGTATTTTGTATTGAGCAGATATCTTACATAGTTGGGTATGCCAAATCCCGAGCAATAGGCAATCCAGTGCCCGTAGCTTCCGCATGAGCAGCGAAGATTTCCTTCAGAGCTCACAACCATATGGCCGATCTCGTGAGAGTTGCCATCCTTGCCCAAAAGCACATGATCATTTGTTATCACACCTCCAGTAATAAGAAGGCTCAACGATATGTATACAATGTTTTTATAGCCTGTTCCCATACCGAAAAGCTTTTCCCCCATTACTGAAGCGACAGAGACATTGTATAAGGAAACAGGCAGCTTGTACCTTTTTTCCAGAATTCCTACAATCCCGAGGTTCTTGAGCTTTGAATTGGTCGAATATTTAATGATGCCTTTATTCTGATCTAAAAGACCTGAAGCTGCAATTCCTATTCCGCGTATATTGCTCATAGTGTCCAATTTCCTCTTTATCTTGCTCATTACTGAGCTGTTGGTTAGGTCAAAAGTCTCTTTCATTAGCATTTTTATCTTAAGACTATTGCTATCGATACTTGCCATCATGAGCTCGTTGGACCCTATTACTATACTTACAAGATCATACATTCTAACACCTAAAGCTTTGAGCCACAGTTCCAGCAGTATTTTGCAGTTATATCATTTCTGGCGCCACAGACCTTGCAGTATATAAACGCGGTTGAAAACTTCTTTTGCGGTATCTGCTGATTCTGGCCAACTTGGGTGATCACCCTGTCGATGTAATTGAATATTGAAAGCGCATCGCTATAACGCAGGCCATCTATCCTCTGCATCATCTCAGACTGGTTGTAGGAGAGTGTCGAGAGGACAACTGCATTTGAAGTGATGCCCTTTTCCATTTTGACATTGAATATCTCATTAAACGGAATAAACTCATAGGAGGTTTTTAGGCCCAAGCTTTCCTTTTTTGCTATTATGATTCTTTTTGATGTAACTATCACAGTCTGTGGGTCTATAAGAGCCCCGCCAAATCCGACGCGCTTCTGCATTGCAACTATTATGACATTTTCGCCAGGATCAAGAATATTTTTAAGCTTTGCAATAAGTATTTGATTTGCCTGCGAACCATCCATAAACATAACTAAAAAAACAAATAATATAATCCTTTCTAATTTTCTTTTCTTTTGCTTGCTTTGTTTCATTGTTTTTAATTTTTATTTTAGGTTTTTCTGCCTCAGGTGGGCGAGCATTATCACACCAGTAAATATTAGCAATCCTCCAAATATCTGCTCACACGTAAAGGAGCCGATTATTATACTTCCTATAAGCACAAATAGGGTATCAGCATACCCAAAGTCGTTGATCATGTTTCTGCTTATGACAGTTTTCTTTATCGAAATGGTATTGCTCATTTTCATCGCGTGCAGCTCAAGCGATATCGCCAATATGAATGAGAATCCGCCAGCAATGCCTATGTATGTGTATATTGAATAGAGGGAAAATTCCCAAGCTTTGATAAAAAATAATGCGGCAATTATAAGCATAAAAGGCTGTAATACAATCTTTGAGCCTATGCTATATTTTTCTATCTTGTAATACTCCATATAATAGCCTATTCCGGCAAAGATGCTTATTCCAAATACGAAAGGCAATACATCTATATCGAATTGAAATCCGGTGCTCTCCGCAAAGAAAACCCCAAAAACAACAAGCGCCACGGCAGTAAGCAAGGATCTTACAACGCTCTTAGGCAAGCTTTTCCTATAGAGTGCAAGGTCTAATACCAGGAAGATAAGGGCAGAAAGACCTATCAAAGGATAGATGCTGGCAAGGGTATAGTTTATGTATGCTATAAAGAGTAGAAGGTTGTACAATACTATAAGTAAAGCTGATATAGCGCCAAACGCATAATAATGGGCTTTCTTCAACTTGAGCCGCATCTTGAATAAAGGAATCGAGAATATGACTCCAACGAGCATTCCAATTCCTATGTAAAGTGCTGCAAGCCCAATCCCAAGGTTCTTTATTACTACAAAATCGGCAACGCCATTTATCGTGTAGAACAGAGTGCTCGCAATTACAATCGCATAGAGCCTTGATGAGCTTATCATTGCTGCACCTTTTGGCTTGAACTAGAGAGGAACATGCCAACCAGTTCAGAACCTCCCTCGTTTATGCTTACCGAAGGCGTAAATCCTAGTTCCTTCATTATCTTTGTCGTGTCTATCCTTCTGTTGCTTGTGATAAACCTAAGCTCATCAGTGTCAAAGCCCTTCAATCTTGCCAAAAGCATTGCCGCAAATTTGCCAACATGCTTCGGAGTCATCTCCACACCAAGAAGCTTTGCAGCAAGATTGTATAGATACAATTGCGTATAACTCATTCCATCGCTCAAGTTGTATACACCATGCGCATTCTTCTGCATTGCAAGCATGTATGCGCTTACAACATCCCTTATATGTATAAGCGAAAGAAGGTTTGAGCCATCACCTATTATATATGCATTACCTCTTTTAACAGAATCAAAAACCTTGAAAAAGGATTCCTCGAATTTTGGCCCATATATTACAGCCATCCTGAATATCACATAATCAATTCCTGAATCGATTATTAGCTTCTCTGCCTCTGCCTTGCTCTTCCCATATGCATCAGCGGGCTTCAGCGCAGAGCTTTCGCTTAGCAAATCCTTCCTATTTGTTCCATAAACATCCACGCTGCTTGCGAATACGATCTTCTTGACACCATGTTCCTTGCACATCTCAAGCACGTTCTTTGTGCCACCTACATTCACACTAAATATCTTTTTCTTTCCAAACTTGTACTGGCTTACTATGGCCGCCAAATGCACAACTATATCAATATTGTTGAATGCCTTTTCCATCGATTCCTTTTTCTCTATGTCAGCAACATAGTTGGCCACACCTTTTACTTCTTGGCTGCCTTCCTGTATTAGTGCAACAATGTCATTGCCAAAAGTCGGCCTGAGAGCCTCTATCAGGGAGCTCCCAAGCCTCCCAGAGGCGCCTGTAACAAGAATGCTGGCCATTTTGTCATATGCCAAATTTGCTTATTGTCCTGAGCCTTCTGCTTGCAAAAGGCTTGAATTCATTTCCATTGCCTGTATAGAATTTGGAGAAGAATTCAACATAGATAAGCCTTGCCCCTTGTATCCCAGGCTCAAACAATGCAATCAATATGGTGAAAAGCTGCCCAATTATAAGGATTATAGTGCCAACTATGCCGAGCAGAGGGGAATGATACCAGGATCTTACGAATATAAAATCTATCACACTTGCTAGTATAACAGAAGCGAGCAGTATTCCTACAAGCCTTGTATATGAAAGGATGTGGCTCAGCAAAGATGGTATCTCCATAATGGAGCGGGTGCCCTCTCCATAAAGCACCACAATTATTCCAATGGCCAATAGCACATATGCTCCAAATGCGATTGGATTTCCTGTTCCCATAGGAAGCCTGTATATGAGAAGCAGGCCTATTGTTACGATTGATATTGCAAGTGCAAGCCAGCCGAGCTTTGCAATTGCGTGCCTCTTCTCTCCTATGCTCAGCTTGTTTATGAATCCAAGCACGAGCCCGAAGCTCACCATCGCAAAGCCTATCCAGCCGGAAATGAGAAGGAGCTTTGACACGCCAAGCTGCACATCAAGCAGTGGCTTGTATGGTAGCTGGAAGCCGAAATATTCGTTAAACATTACGCCGAAAACTATCGCGACAAGGGATCCCAGCACTATCGCTTTGGAAAGGATCATCAGCCCATTGTCGCTCACTATTGTATGCACGAAAGAGCTCAATGATTTTGGTATTTTGCTCACAGCAGGCGGGTTCTTTAGCCTGTGTATAAGCCAAAGGAAAACAGCAAGCATAAGCGCACCATATCCTGCATCGCCCAGCATTATCCCAAAGAATATTGGGAATACAAATGCAAAAATCATTGTTGGATCAATCTCTGTGCTTTTAGGTATTGAATAAAATTTGACAAGGAACTCGAAGAATCTTGCCGGTTTTGGGTTTGAAAGCTTTGTGGGCGGCGTCTCTTTTGTCTCCAAAACATGCATTACTACATGGTTGTTTGTCGCCTTTTCCATGAGCCTTCTGAGCTCTTTCTCCTCGCTGACAGGCACCCAGCCTTCAACAACTATAATAGACTTGCCTATGCCTATCTTTGTTGTCACATCAAGCTTCTCCATCTCAAGGTCGAATTGCTCTTTCAGCGCGCTCACCATATTGTAGTATTTTTTTGAAATGTATGCAAGCTCGTTCTGCAGCGAAGTGAGCCTTTCTTCAGCCTTTTTCATCTCCTCCTCAAGCACCTTTTTAGCCTGCTCCTTTGTCCCCGTGAAATGCGGAAGCGCCTCAATCTTCACCTTAAAGCCTTCTGCGATTCTGCCAAAATCCTGCTCGGTAGCTTTTGGTATGCTTACTATTGCAGAGCTTTTCCCATACTCCACTACAATGTCCATTTTCTTCCTGAGCTCCTGCATAAAGTCAGAGAACTCGCCGCTCACGACAAAAGATGCAACATGCCTCAGGTTGAATATTGAAAGGTCCTTGCCAGTTTCTGGAATATTACCAAGTATCTCTAGCATGTAGTGTATCTCCTTTACCTTAGCGCTAAATGTGTCAATTTCCTTCTTTATTTGCGAGACCCTTTCATCGATTGCCAGCTGGTCGGCTGTGCTTTTGAGCTCGTCTATGGTGTTGAATATATGCTTCTCTGTAACAGGCTGCGGGATGAGCAGCGCCTCAAGACTCCTGAACCTCTGCGCATAAGAGACAATCTCCTTGTATGGAAGCTCTCCAGCTGCTTCGAAAAACTTCGAAAGCTTTTCAGGGAGCACCTCGACCTGCATTGCACCCATATCGTGAAGCGCTGTGAGCGCATCGTCTGCATAATCCCTAGATATTATAATGCGCAGCCTTTCCATCTTTTCTGGCCTAAGCATTCTACACACCAAATCTTTCTTTCAGTAGCTCCTCGAATATGCGTATTATGTCTTCTTCTTTTATGGTGCCTATTGCATGCACCTTCCTTTTTGCACTCTCTATGATTTTGCTGCGCTTTGCCTCTGCTTCCTTCATTGCTTTCTCTAGCTCCTGCTTGTACATATTCTCGGCACTCGCCTTCGCATCCTCTATGATCTGCATCGCAGCTGCCTTTGCCTGCTCGATCGCACGCTTCTGCTCCTCCCTTGCCCTGCTTATCTCCTCGCTCGCCTTCTCTTCTGCCATTTTTATCTTTTCAAGGATCTCTATCTCACTCATGACATTGCCTCATAAAGCGCGAAGAATATCAGCGCCATTGTTGCAATTATGTTGAACGCCAATATCGCCAATCTTATTTTGTTGAATTTGCCGACCTTGCCTTTGAACTCAATCATGCTGCTCACTTATCTTGCCCTTTACAAATTTCAACGATACAATCTGGTCTCTTTCCATGTCGTCAAGCCTCTGCTTTATGTAGCGCGCTTTCTCCCTTAGCCTTGGCAGTGTGACGTTCTCCAAGGCGTTGACCCTCCTGTTGAGCTTTTCTATCTCGTGCAAAAGCTTCCTGAGCGAATTCTCCTTCTCTGCAATCTCTATAAGCATATCAAAGAGCCTCTTATAACTAAGTTGCGCATCGACTATCGCTGATGGCACGCTCACAAGCTCGTACATGGAAGAAAGCGCGCCAAAGCTCACGCTTATGCTTGGTATTTTTACACCCATCACGTTCTTCGCAGAAACCCCTGCGCCAAGCCTTGCCTGCTCTGCTGCTATCCTCTCAAGCGTTATCTTGCCAGCGGCTATCTCTGCTATCCTGGAGCTTTCATATGCTCTTTCTACGCTCTTTGCCATGCTGCCCTTTAGCAGCTCCATCTGCCTTGCAAGGTTGAAAAACTCCAGCACAAGGCTTGTCCTCTTGAGCTTCAGCAAGTCGAGCCCTTTGCCAGCTACCTTTATCTTCGCCCTTGTCTTTATGAGCTCCATCCTTGTAGTCCTAATGCTTTCCATTCCACTTACCATATTTCTTTATGTATTCGTCTTTTATACGCTTAACATCCATTATGTCTATGTATGAGAGAACATCCCAGCCAGTGTCAAGCGTTTCCTCTATACCCCTGTCTTCATAATAATCCTGGTTGATAAACTGCTTTTCAAATCTGTCTGCAAATTCAAGGTACTTTTTGTCGCTTGCGCTCAGCGCTTCTTCGCCAACAATCTCCGTTAGGCTTCTGACATCTTTGCCCTTTGCATAAGCAGCAAAAAGCTGGTCTGCCACGCCTCTGTGGTCCTCCCTCGTCGCATTCTTTCCTATGCCCTGGTTCATAAGCCTTGAAAGTGAAAGCAGCACATCTATGTTTGGGTAAATGCCTCTCCTGTAGAGATCCCTGCTAAGTACGATCTGCCCTTCTGTTATGTAACCTGTGAGGTCTGGTATTGGATGCGTTATGTCATCGCTTGGCATTGTCAATATTGGAAGCTGGGTTATCGAACCCTTCCTGTTCTTTATCCTGCCAGCGCGCTCATAGATGCTTGCGAGGTCTGTGTACATGTAGCCCGGATAACCTCTCCTTCCGGGAACCTCGTCTCTTGCTGCCGAAATTTCCTTCAGCGCTTCGCAGTAGTTTGTCATGTCTGTAAGGATCACGAGCACGTGCATGTTCTGCTCGTATGCAAGATATTCTGCCGCAGTAAGAGCAAGCCTTGGCAGTATGATTCTTTCCATCGATGGCTCTGATGAGAGGTTTATGAACATGACAGACCTTTCAAGGGCTCCAGTATTCTCGAACTCCCTCATGAAGAAGTTCGCTTCCTCGCTGTTCACCCCTATTCCGCCAAAAACTATGCTGAAGCCTTCGTCGCTGCTCAGCAGCTTTGCCTGCCTTGCTATCTGCGCCGCAATCCTGTTGTGCGGGAGGCCACTGCCCGAAAAGATCGGGAGCTTCTGCCCCCTAACAAGCGTGTTCATGCCATCTATTGCAGATATTCCAGTCTGGATAAACTCAGATGGCTCCTCCCTCGCATAGGGATTTATGGCGCTTCCCACTATATCCATGCTTTCTCCGTATATCTGCGCGCCGCCGTCTCTTGGCCTTCCCATGCCATCGAATATCCTGCCCAGCATGTCGGTGCTTACTCTAAGCTCAGCAGTATGACCCTCTAGCTTTATCCTTGTGTCATGCACATCCATTCCCCTTGTATCGCCAAATGATTGCACTATTGCAAGGCCGTCCCTTGTGTCAAGTATTTGGCCATTCACTGTCGAGCCATCGCCCCTTTGGATCTCAACTATCTCTCCATAGGCAGCATTGCTTATCCCCTCTACAAAAAGGAGCACATTTGTAATCTGCTTTATCGTCTTGTAATATATGTCGCTCATATGCACACCTATTTCTGCACAGCCTCTATTGCCGATATTTTCTTTATCTCCTCAAGAACATTTTTGTAATAATTGTCAATATCCTGCTCTTTCACATACTTCATTCTGGCAATGCTCTGCTTTGCTTCAATACTCGAAAGCTGCTCCATCGATATGCCTCTTTCAACAGCCTTCATCATCTCCCTACCCATCTGTACAATGCTTTTGAGCATCAGGTACTGCTTGTGCATTGTCGAATAGGTATCTATCTCATCAAAAGCGCTCTGCTGAAGGTAGTCTTCTCTTATGCTCTTCGCAATTTCCAGCGTGCACTTGTCCCGCTCTGGAAGTGCATCATATCCAACAAGCTGCACTATCTCGTTTATCTCTGCTTCTTTCTGCAAAGTCGCCATCGCCTCGCTGTAAAGCTCGTACCAGTCGCTGCCTGCATTCTTCGCAAACCACTCCTTCAAATCATCAATGTATAGGGAATAGCTGGTAAGCCAGTTTACAGATGGAAAGTGCCTGCTGTTTGCAAGAGCAGCGTCAAGGGCCCAGAAGACCCTTGTCACCCTGAGCGTATTCTGTGATACAGGCTCTGAAATGTCTCCGCCAGGAGGTGACACTGCACCTATAACAGTAACCGAACCTGTCTTTCCATTGAGCAGATTGCATCTTCCTGCCCTCTCGTAGAATTCTGCAATCTTCCTTCCAAGATATGCTGGGTAGCCCTCTTCGCCAGGCATCTCTTCCAGCCTTCCTGATATTTCTCTCAGTGCTTCTGCCCACCTAGATGTACTGTCTGCCATAAGCGCAACATTGTAGCCCATGTCCCTGAAGTATTCTGCTATTGTTATACCAGTATATATGCTTGCTTCTCTTGCCGCGACTGGCATGTTGCTTGTATTCGCTATGAGCACGGTCCTTTCCATCAAAGGCCTGCCGCTTTTTGGATCTTTGAGTTCTGGAAACTCTGTCAGCACCTCAGACATCTCGTTGCCTCGCTCTCCGGTGCCTATAAATACCACAATATCGGCATCTGACCACTTCGCAAGCTGGTGCTGTATGACTGTTTTTCCGGAGCCAAACGGTCCTGGCACAGCTGCTGTGCCCCCCTGTGCAACAGGAAAGAATGTATCAAGCACGCGCTGCCCTGTAACCAGAGGCACCTCCGGCCTGAGCTTTGATGCTATAGGCCTTGCAATCCTTACCGGCCAGCTATGCGCCAAATAGAGGGCATTCTTGCCTATATGACCTATTGGATCCATTATTGTAAACTCGCCTTCATTCAATTCAGATAGCTCCCCGCTTATCCCATTCGGTACAAGTATCATGTGCTTTACCAATCCACTTTCAGCCACATAGCCTATTATGTCACCATCCTTCACCTTCGAACCTTTCTTGAGCGCAGGCACAAAATACCACTTCTTCTTTGTATCGAGAGGATCTGCTGTCACTCCCCTCGCTATAAAATCTCCTGCGCTTGCCTTTATCTTGTCAAGCGGTCTTTGGATTCCATCGTATATGGAGCCTATGAGCCCCGGGCCTAGCATCGCAGAAAGCTGCCTCTTTGTGTTCAGCACATGCTCACCAGGCCTAAGGCCGCTTGTATCTTCATAGACCTGTATGATTGCCCTGCTTCCATCAAGCTTTATTATCTCGCCTATGAGCTCCTTCTCTCCTACCTTCACAACGTCGTACATTTTCGGATTCTCCAATCCTTCTGCAATCACGACCGGCCCTGAAATCCTGTATATCCTTCCGCTTTCATTCATAAACACACCTACTTTCTTACATTTATGTCGACGCCAAGTATACGCCTTGCAAGCTCTTCTACAGATTCCTTTTCCTCTCCTGGCATCGAGATAAATATCACAATTGGCTTCAGCGCTGTCTCCACCTGCCTGAGCATTGCTGGGCTGAGCCTTCTCCTCACTTGCTCCGTGGAGATTATAAGGCTGTAATCCATCGAGAGAAGCGAGGCAAGCCTGCTTGCGCCCTCCTCAGGTGTTGTTATGTAAACGTCAGGTATGCCAATGAGCTTGAATCCTAGCACAACCTCCCTCTCTCCGACAACTGCAATCTTTTCGAACTCCATCAATTCTCACTCAGCACATATTTTGCAATCTTTAGCGCATTTGAACGCTCCTTGCTTATGTTGTAATATCTGCTGAACCATATGCTCCTAAGCTCGTCCCTCTCCATCTCTCCTCTTAGCATATATGCAAAGATAAATGCAAGAGAGAAGCTAGAATGCCTAAATTCCGATATGTACTTCTTGTAGAGCTCGCGGCGCAATGCGTTCTCTATGTAGCCAAGAAATCCCTCGCTCTTGTAGCGCTCTATGGCGTCATTAATCTTGAAAGGTATGTGGTCAAGCATGTACTCTGCGCCTTTTGAAGCAATCTCGGTGAGCTCCTTCTCTCCGATGTTGCCGCCCTTTATCACATACTGCCCCAGGTTTTTATATCCATAAGATATGCCTTTGAGCATGTTCATGATATTCCTCACATCTATGCTATCCGCAATATATTCGCCTATTATTCGCTCTGTGATATTATGCAGCTTGTATTCTTCAATCAACACATTGTAATAATAGAGGTCAAGAGCAAGCACCATCTCAGATATGTCGCTGTTCCTCTTCGCTGAGTCGAGATATTTAAGAAGAACTTTCCCATAGCCATATTTGAGCACGCTGTTCACAACTCCTTCAACATCCTTCTGGGCGAGCATTGTCTTGTAGTCATCTTTTGCTATTATGCCTGCAAGGATGCCGGCTGGAGTATCATGCTGCACAACAAGGAACTTCTCCGTCTGCTCTACAGTATAGCCCAAAACCTTTGCTGAAAGTATGAGCTTTATGTTCTCTATGTCCCACTTGCTCAAGTATGCGGTTATGAAGCTTCTTGCTTCGGGAGGAGCGGCAAACGCTGCGCTCTGCATTGTGCGCATCATGTGGGCATTGAGTACAACATCTATTAGATCTGGTATCTTGTAAAGCGCTGAAAACTCATCTATCTCTCTTCTGTACGTGGTGCCTGAAAGGATCTTTAGGAAGTCATCCCACTTCTGCTCCAACTCCTCCATGAACTTGAGAGATAGGAATTCTGTGCTAAGTACCTTGAGCTGGCCGTACTTTCCCACATATCCAAGGGCCATTACCGCTTCACCTTCAGCATCTTTGCAAGGCGCATGGATAGCTCGTAATCCATATCGCTGAGCATGTGCTCAAGCGTATAGTCTATTTCCATCTTGCCGTCTTTTGAAACCGCCACAAGGCCTCCGATAAACTTCCTGTCGGCAACATTGGCATCTTTTAGGTATTTGAGGTCTCGCTTCTGCACAAATATATTGCAATCGGCTTCCTTGTGCGCCCTCTCTGCAAGCACGCCAAGTAGCTTTGCATATGAATCTGTGCTTATGTACTCGCTAAGATACTCGCTTAGCATTCTTTTTGCCTTGCCAACTTGGGCTTCTACGGCTTCCTCTATTATTCTTCTGGCTTCCATATTGGCCTTTGAGACCTCGCTTGCTATGATCCTTGCCGCTTCATCTTCTGCCTTCTTTCTCGTTTCAGCCTCATATTCTGAAGCCTCCTTTTTTGCCTTCTCAATTATTGCGCTCGTTTCGCTATCTATAGCTCTCTTTATGCTCTCTAGCTCCTTCTCCTTATGGCTGTTTATGTCTGCGAGTATATCCTCAAAACCCATAAAAATACCTTAGAGTATCTGCAACAGCAGTATCAATCCCAGAACAAATCCGACTATCCAAAGTGTTTCAGGTATCACGAAGAAGAAAAGCACTTGGCCGAACTTCTCAGGCTTCTCTGCTATTATCCCCATCCCTGCTGCACCTATGCCTTGCTGAGCTATGCCTGTTCCTATCAAACCAGCAGCAAAAGAAATCGATGCTGCTATTGCGTAAAGAGGGTCTGCTACAACCATATCTTGCACCACTGTAGTAGGTACTACATATACATTTTAATAAAGTAGTTTAAAAATCTTTCCCTTTGGCTTCTTGCCTCAGGAAAAGCATTGTGTAGCTAACCAAGGGCTTTGTGATAAACCTCATTCTCAGTCTTTTTCCAACGTTTTCGATGAATTCGAGGTTTTTCCTGCTTACAACGTGCAACATTGCAACAAGGATTGGATAAACTACTATGCACAACGCCGCATTAACAAGTACGATCTTCAAGCCTTTTATGAACATCGATGGAATGAGCAGAATTGCAAAAAGTATCATGTTTGCAGCTATGAGCAATGCCAACTGCTTGTAGCGAAGCCTTATCCCAAAGCTTTTCTCCAATGCGTATATGTATATCACGTCGAAAATAATGGGCCCTATCAGGTATATGCTGAGAAGAACGCCATATGCCTTCATGAATGGGGTCATTGCGCCAAGAAGCGCAACCTCGACAAGCACTACTGTGACTTGGTACTTTGTAGTGCGCTTTGTGTCGCCATAGCCTATGATTATGTTGCTCCCATACGTGCCGATTATGCTTAAGGTGATACCCACGACTATGAAGATGAAATAGAATGGTGTATTCGCATATGCATGGGAATACAATAAATATATCAACGGCTTGGACACAGTACCTAAATATGCAACTATTGGAAGCATAAGAAGCAGCGTATAGTATATGCTGCTGTTGAATATCGAACTTATTTTATCAGACAGCCTAGTGCTTACTATCGCCTTTGAAAACGCAGGCAGAAGTATGAATGAGAGTGATGTAATGATTACCTCTGCAAAATTGCCTAGCTTGAATGCCGCATTATATTCTCCCACTATAAAGGTGCTTACAAATAGGCCGAGGACCATCACGGCAAGGCTCTTGCTGCCGTTTACTGATATTCCGGAGATAACAAGCGGAAATGTGAACCTGCCGAGATCTTTCATCTCTTTCTTTGAAGGCTTCACAAACTTGAATCCTATATATTTTACCATATAGGCGATACCCAAAACAATCCCGATGAAAAGCCCCGCTATTGATCCAAGCAGTGCACCCACTATTCCGTAGCCCGCAAGAACAAGCGCAAGGACAAAAACGAGCTGCGCTATCGAGTAAACTATCACCGAATAGGAGGAGCTGGCAACCTTGCCTATTCCAATAAGCGCAGATATGGATAGATTATATACGACGCTAAAAAACACCATGATGGCACCAAGCGCGAGAGGCAGAGTGAGGCTTTCGTTTCCATATGCATACCTGGCCAAGATGCCACTTATTCCAACGCCAAATGCTACCACAACTATTGTGACAATCAGCGAAAGAGCATAAGCGTTGCTCATCATCGAGAATATTTCTTCTTTGCTCTTAAGCTGAGGAAGCCTTCTTCTCATTGCTGTTGCCATTCCGAAGCTTCCTCCTGCATGGAGCAAAAGCGAAAAAGAGACCGCTATTCCGTAGATTCCAAAATCAGCGGGCTTCAAATAACGTGCAAGGAATATCAGCAATATTAGTGTTACAAGTGCACTTATCGCTTTGCTTGCAGTAAATACAAACCCGCCATGCGCTGTTGAAGCACCAAATTCTTCAAGCACTTCTGCTTCGGAACTATTGTCCATGCTAGCACTAATCCTTAAGTATAAATTTGTCCAGTTCGCTTCTAAGGTGCTCCTTCCTGTTTTGTATATGCGTTACAAATTTGACAACGCGTTTTGCAAGATCCTTCTTGTGCTCCCCGGCAAGGAGCGTGCCATTGCGCTCACCTTCAAAAATCAACTCAAGCTTTTTATCATCCGGCTCGAATATGTATTTGTAGTACTGGCACACAACGCACTTGTCGGGGTTGCCACCATACTTGCGTTGGAGCTCAGCTGTAGCCTGCTGTCCTGTATACGCCTTGAATATCTTCTTCTCTATCACCTCGGGGCTGTCATTTATGTATATGGTATCTGACGGATTGCTTGCCGACATCTTTGGCTTCCCTGAAAGCCCCGGCAGAAACTTTGCATATATAATCGCTGGCTTGTAATAGCCGAGCTTCACAAGCACATCCCTTGCTATCCTAAAATGCACGTCCTGGTCTATTGCCAATGGTATCAGGCATGGTACATTGCGCCCCTCCTCGACAGATTTCAAAAATGCAGGAACTGCCTGCAGGCTTGTATAGAAGATGGAGCCTATATTTGTTTCGTTTGTAAAGCCAAAGGCATCCTTTATCATCGAAAAGGTTATATGCTTGGCAACCCTGACCGCTTGCTTGTAAAGCACTCCTGCGTATTCTGTGTCTAAGAATATCTTCGTTTTCGCCTTTTTGAACCCGAGGGCTATTATTGTGAGGGCATCATCGTATGCATACTCATGAATCTTGTCAAGAGTCAATGAGGGATCCTTCTTTATAAGGTATTTCTCCTCGTCAGGTATCTGTATGTATATTTCAGTATCGAATTTTTCCTGCAGCCACTGGGCAAAGATGAAGGGTATGAGATGGCCAAGGGTCATTGTGCCTGAAGGGGCTATGCCTGTATAGATATAGAACTTGTTGCCTTTCTCATATTCGTCAAGCAGCCAGTTCAGCTCTCTATGCGCATAGAATATATGCCTTCTCAAAAAGGGATGCAATGTGCCTGTGTATTTTAGTATCCTCTTTTCCAGCTCTTCATTTATCAGTTGCATGCCATAGTCTTTCGCATATCTTTCATAGTCGATGTTCCCTTCAACATTATACGGGTCTATATGGAACTTTTCCTGTTGCATTGACTCACTCACTCGTTGATAATTTGTAAAATAAGCTTAAAAAAGGTGCGCAAAATTAAAAAATCAGACGAAGCAGCTTTCGCCGTATATAGGCACAGGATAGCTTGTTGTCGCTTTCCATGCTCCTATGCCGTTGCTTGTTATTGGCGCATAGTAGGTTGCATTAGTAAAGCCTGTCCAGCTCAGGCCTCCAACACAATAAATGTCGTTTTCATAAACTGCACAGCTTTCGCCGTATATAGGCACAGGATAGCTTGTTGTCGCTTTCCATGCTCCTATGCCGTTGCTTGTTATTGGCGCATAGTAG
>JBMFUN010000008.1:0-19990 GCA_049966495.1 Candidatus Micrarchaeia archaeon | reverse complement strand
AGGTTCAATATCTTAGCTTTGCGCGCCTTTTTCCTTATAATAGTTGCATATGCTCCTTGCAGGGCAGTCTTCGCACAAAGGCTTCGCCCTGCAATAGTTCTTTCCAAGCTCCACGAACTGGGCATGCATGTCCTTGTAGAGATCGAGCTTTTTCGCCACCTTTTCCTCAAAATATTTTTGCAAAGAATCGTAGCTTATATCTATCTGCATTCCGTTTATCCTGTGCATTATGCGCTTTGTATACGCATCTATAACGAAGATTGGCTTGTTCGCTGCATAGAGCACGATGGAATCTGCTGTCTCATTCCCGATGCCATCATAGGAGAGGAGCTTCTTCCTGAGCTCCTGTGCATCCAAGCAAAAAAGCTTTTCCAGGCTCCCATATTCGCTTTTTATATTGCTGCATATGTCCTTGAGCCTTTTCGCCTTCTGCCTGTAATAGCCAGCAGGCCTGACAAGCTCCTCAAGGTGCTTCAGCTCTATCGAAGCGATGCATTCCAGGCTCAGGCAGCGTTCCCTTTTGAGGTTTGAAATCGCCTTTTCAACATTCTTCCAAGAAGTCTGCTGCGTGAGTATTGCCCCTACAAGTACCTCAAAGCTTGTCTCGCCTGGCCACCAGTTGAGGAAGCCAAACCTTTTGAGCAAAAGCCTGTATATCTCGATCGGCTCTGCCATAGCGGTCCTAGCTAAAGTTTTAACTCCCCTTTGCTTATCTTTGCGATTATTGCTTTTGGGTCCTCGTTCTCCACCTTCACGCCCATGCTCTTGCACGTGCCGAGAACCTGCTTGACCCTTGCTTCCAAGCTATGGCCGAACATGCTCGCTTCCTTGCTCTGCGCTATCTTCTTTACCTGCTCTAGCGTCAAGTTTCCTATTATTTCATCTTTTGTCTTGGCGCCGCTCTGTGCGCCCAGCTCCTTAAGTATAAGTGCACTTGTCGGCGGTGCGCCCACCTCTACCTTGAACTGCTTTGTTTCAGTATCGACAATCACCTTCACAGGTATCTTTATGCCTGAAAACTGCTCTGTCTTCTTGTTTATCTCCCCAACTATAGCGTTTATGTTAACGCCTAGAGGGCCCAGCGCTGGGCCGAATGGCGGGCCGCCACTCGCCTTTCCTCCTTCTATCAAGCCGTTTATAACTACTTCTCCCATCGAATCACGCGGCAGCATTTTCTGCCTTTTGAATGATCTTAGCGCTACTCCTTTTCGTTGTGACTGGTATGGAAACAACAACATCCATGAGCTCTACCGTTATCTCATCCTTTACATCGTCGGTCTTGAGCACCTTAGCCTTATAGCCTTTGAAAGGCCCTGTTGTGAATTCCACTATGTCCCCTTTCTCTATGTTCATCGCTTTGCTTGTCGCTTCTATGAACTTGTCTATGTCAGAATCACTCAGGGGCTTTGGCAATACACCTCTTATATTCCTGTCTTTTGTGATAAAAGCCTTGAGCTTTGCCTCATCTTCAGCCTCTACAATGATGTAGCCGCGCATCCCTTCTACCACCATTATGGAATAAATGCCGCTCTCATCGCTTGTGTTCTTGTTCTGCAATATGTTTGCGATGATCCTCTCCTGTCCTGCAGTCACCTTCACCACAAAGTACACAATACCACTTTCTCTATTTAATTTTCATTCGTTAGATTTATATTTTTGCCCTTAACATAGGCAGCGCAACATTTATTATCTTTTAATTATCTTTTAAAATAAATATTGTGCTGGTGCTTTTAATGCTTTTCGTGAAAGTCCCAAAAGCCTACGCCGAAAAGGCAAGGATTACCCTGAGGAGGGCAAAATTGCTAGATAATAATTACAATGTAAGGTATAATAAAGGTTATGTTTACTTCCCTGTGAAGGATTGGAGCATTGCGTTGAGCATTCCCGGCGCAGAAATGGTAAAGCTCAGGGCAAGAAAAAGAGGCAGCGCAAGGAGCATCTATGATGAGCTTTCCAAGTTCATGACAAGCGAAGAGATAAAAATGCTTACAAAAGGCTATGACCTGCTTGGCAATATTGCAATCATAGAGGTGCCAGATGCACTTGAAAAGAAGGAGAGGCAGATAGCAGAGGCATTAATCAGCGCAAGCAAGCACATAGAGACTGTGCTCAAGAAGGCAGGCCCTGTGCATGGTATATACAGGACAAGAAGGCTCAAGTATTTGGCAGGAAGGAAGAATTTCATTGCAACCTACAGGGAGAATGGCTGTGTTTTCGAGTTTGACGTGAGGAAGGTCTTCTTCTCGAACAGGCTTTCATTTGAGCGGTCCAGGCTCTGCAGTATAGCAAAAGATGGCGAAAACATTATGGTGATGTTTGCTGGCGTTGGGCCTTTTGCCATAGAGATTGCGAAGACGCACAAGAATGCAAATATCGTTGCAATAGAGCTCAACAAGAAAGCGTATGAATACATGAATAGGAACATAATGCTCAACAAGGTTCCCAATGTGAAGGCTGTGCTTGGCGACGTGAGGAAGGTCAGCATGCGCTTCAAGGGCTTCGCAGACCGCATAATAATGCCCATGCCGAAATCAAGCATGCTCTTCCTGGACGAAGCCTATACCGTGGCGAAAAAGCTTGCTTTTCTGCACATCTACACCTTTGCACCATCAAAGGATTCATTGCCCTATGTGCAGGAAAAGATAGATGCATTTGCAAAGAAGCGCAAGATACGCATAAGGCTTCTGCGCTACAGGATTGTGAGGCCCTATTCAGCCGCCGAAGTGGAGCTTGTGCTTGACCTTGAAATGAGGAAGGAATAAATATTTTTCATTGCAATCTTATTTAGCGATCAGGTAATTTCGTGCCTACAGTCGAAGTGTATAAAGAGGAAGTCGCAGACTTAGAGAACTTCGTCAAGAATGCCACATGGCGCGACCTGCTCATAGAGCTCGTGGAGAAGAACAAGCTAGATCCCTGGGATATAAACATCTCTGAGATAACCTACCACTATTTGAATGCAGTAAGCAACATGAAGGTTCTAGACTTGCACATACCAGCCAACATAATTCTTGCAGCCTCTTTGCTCCTTAGGATGAAGAGCGAGATGCTCATAGATATAGGGAATAGCATGCAGGCTGAAGATGCCGAAGAGATCGCACGTATAGTGCCAGAAACGCCGTCTCTTGTATCAAGGCTCAGATTGCAGCCCAACAAGAGGGTGACGCTTGATGAGCTGATTGAGGCGCTTGGTGAAGCCATGAAGATAAGGCAGTCATACACGCAAGTGCAGGTGCAAAAGCCCCATATAGCCATAACAATCAGCGCCGAGGACATAGATGCAAAGCTTGAGAAAGTCTACAGGCTTGCAAAAGAGAGCATGGACAGCGAGCATGTTTGCACATTCAGCGTTCTTTGCGCTAAGTTCAAGAGCGTGGAGAGCATATTGATAGACCTCTTTGTGCCATTGCTCATACTGGGCCAGCAGGGAAGGCTTCTGCTCAGGCAGGACGAATTCTTCGACGAGCTTTTCATCATTCTAGGCGATGAGGCAAATGCAAGATGAAAGGTCTTTCCACAAGAAGGTCGCAGAAGCCGCGCTTTTCGTATCTGGGAGGGCGCTCAGCCTTAATGAGCTCTCTGGGCTTCTTGGTGTGAGCTCAATAGGGTATGTGAAAAAGCTTCTGAGCGAGCTCATTGACGAATACAGAAAAAGAGACACAGCGCTCATAATATCCGAGCTGGGAGACAGCTACCAGATGAGCATAAGAGATGAATACGTAAAGAGAGTTGAATCCCTTGCTGGTGCTCCAGACATTTCAAAAGGCGCACTCAGGATCCTTGCTTACATAGCGAAGAACGAGCCCATAATGCAGAGCCAGGTTGTCAAGGGCTTTGGAACTACTGTGTATGATTATGTGAAGGAGCTTGTGGAGAAGGGCTTTGTTAGCTCGGTAAGGCTTGGAAGATCAAAAAGGCTCGCAACAACAAAGAAATTCAAAGAATACTTCAACCTGAGCGAAGATGGCCTAAAAAAGATTGAGGCAAGCCCAGAAACTCAATAAGTAGGGTGGCTCTCATCGACCCCTTCTAGCCTGTTCATATAGAGCGCAGCGACGAAGAGGTATGACGAAAGCCTGTTCATGTAGCTTATAACGTTCTTTCGCTTTTCAAGCGAACCAAGGGCTATTATGGAGCGTTCAGCTCTTCTGCATATAGCTCTTGCAAGATGAAGGTATGAAGCGCTTATCGAGCCCCCTGGAAGAACGAAGCCTTCAAGCTTTATGGCGCTTCCAAGCTCTTCTATATATCTCTCTAGCTCCTTGATATCACTATCGCCAACAAGCCTCTTGGGCTTAATCTCTGAGTTTGTAGAAGCAAGTTCAGAGCCAATGACAAAGAGCGTGTTCTGTATGCCTCTGAGCTGCTTTGCAACCCTGTCTGTTGTGATGTTAGAAATTGCAAGCCCTATCGCGCTGTTAAGCTCGTCTACATCTCCGATTGCATTGATTATCTTGGCGTCTTTCTTGATCCTGCCGCTCCTTATGAGGTTTGTATAGCCGTTGTCACCCAAGCCAGTAAAAAACTTGTCCATGTAATCATAATGATTTTAAAAGTTAACAATTAAATTATATGCATATTTATGGGCCTGTGGTCGAATGGCAAGACGCCACCTTCACAAGGTGGAGACTAGGAGTCCGATTCTCCTCGGGCCCACTTGTGTTATTTCGCACCTCTGCAAAGAGATAATTGTCAAACAGGTAGATGAAGTTAGTATAGGAAAAAGTTGGGAATTTAGAATTTAGAAAAGTTTATAAACCAAAGAAAACAGATAATATTATTGCTTTTTGTCTATAGTGATTTCATGACAGTTAGGCAGCCAATCATATCAGTGATGGGGCACGTTGACCATGGTAAGACAACGCTTTTAGATAGGATAAGGAATTCGACGATAGCAGCGAAGGAAGCCGGAGGCATAACACAGCACATTGGCGCAAGCGAGGTGCCCATAGAGGTGATAGAGAAGATATGCGGACCAATGCTCAAGAATTTCGGAGTCAAGATAACAATACCTGGATTGCTTTTCATAGATACACCCGGCCATGAGGTATTTACCAACTTGAGAAAGCGAGGAGGGAGCATAGCCGACATAGCGGTGCTTGTTGTTGACATAACAAAAGGATTTGAGCCCCAGACTGTCGAGGCGGTGAACATACTGCGGGAATACAAGACACCTTTCATAGTTGCAGCCAACAAAGTAGACCTTATAACAGGGTGGCATGTAACAAAGCTTAGCAGCATAGAGCAGGCGCTCGAAAAGCAGAGCGACTTTGTTAGAAACGAGGTGCAGAACGGCATATACAACTTCATAGGCTCATTGAGCAGCTTGGGCTTCAACAGCGAGCTCTACAAGAACGTAAAAAGCTTCCAGAAGGAAATAGCCATAGTGCCAATAAGTGCAAAGACCGGGGAGGGAATTGCAGAGCTCCTGATGCTTATAACTGGCCTTTCGCAAAAATTCCTTGAAGAGAAGCTGAGCATAGAGGTAAATGGACCGGCAAAGGGAAACATACTTGAAAAGAGCGAGACAAAAGGCCTTGGCACGACAATCGATGTGATAATATACGACGGCACGCTTAGCGTCAATGATATAATAGCGTTTGCAACTCCAAACGCAATATCTACAGCAAAAGTAAAGGCGTTGCTAAAGCCAAAGCCTTTGCAGCAGATAGGAGTAGCTAAGCAGTATGAATATGTGGAAAAAGTGAGCGCTGCCTCTGGTGTAAAAATAGCAGGGAACGGGCTTGAAGATGCGATGCCCGGCTCCCCAGTAATGCAAGTTGTGGAAGGGATAGATTATTCAAAAGAGATAAAGGCAGAAATAAGCGATGTGTTTAAAACAGATCCAAGCGGCATAGTGCTCAAGGCAGATTCTATAGGCAGCATGGAGGCGATTTCAAAGCTCCTTTCAAGCTCATCTGTGAAGGTAGGCAGGAAAGGCATAGGGAACGTGACGAAGAGAGATATATCTGATGCATTTGCGATGAATTCGACAAACCCGCTCGATGCCCTGGTGCTTGCATTCAACGTTGGCATAGATGCAGATGCAGAAGAGGCAGCGCGCATGAGCGGCGTGAGCATAATAAGCAGCAACATTATCTACAAGCTTATCGAAGATTACAAGGCAAATGTTGAAGCAAGGAAAAGCGAGATGGAGAAAAGGATTGAGGAGAGGATTGTGCTTCCTGCCGAAATAGAAGTGCTTCCTGGAACATGCTTCAGGGTTTCACATCCTGCAATATTCGGCATCAGCGTGCTTGCCGGAAGGATAAAAGCCGGCTACAGGCTTATCAATTCTGTCGGCCAGCCTGTGGGTAGGATCAAGGAGATGCAGAATGAGGGCAATCCAGTATCTATTGCAAAGAAGGGTGACAAGATTGCCATATCGATGGACGAGCCCACGTTTGGCAGGCAGGTGAGGGAAGGGCAAGTGCTCTATACAGACATAAGCGATTATGACGCTGCGCAGCTCAAGGGTGCATTTGCAGGGCTTCTAAACGAAGAGGAGAAAGCCCTTCTGGAGAAGATCCTTTCGATAAAAAGGCAAAAGTTATAGCTATAAAAGATCCTCTGCTGTTATTATGCCAGCTATTGCGCCCTTCGAAGTAACAATAACCGCCTTCGCACTTTTGAGCAGCGTTTTTATGATGCTTATTGGCGTGTTTTTGCCTACTATTGGGAATGGATCTCCCATTATCTCTCCTACTTTCTGGCTTTCCTTTGACCATATCATCTCGCTAGTACTCACACCACCAACTATGCTCCCCTTTTGCACAACAGGGAATTGTGATATTGCGTATTTCCTGCTCAGCATTGCCGCCTTCTCTATGGTGTCTGAGGGCTTGAGAAGTATCACCCTGCTGTGCATTACATCTGATGCCAGCGTATCGCCGTCATGTTCGCAATCTTCAAGGGTATTGAAGAGCGCAACTGCTGTATTGTAGTTTGGCACGACTATGCCCCTCTCAATTTTTGTGAGGAGCGACTGGCTTATACCGCATTTCTTAGCAAGCTCCTTCTGTGTGATGCCAAGCAGTCTCCTCCTTCTTTGGATGCTTTTCAAATCCGGAAATTCCATAATATAATTTTTTCATATCTATTTTTAATCGTTTCCTTGAAAAATATTCAAATTTGAATAATTATAACACAAAACTATTTATATTAAAAAATGAAAATTCCCTCAAGCAAAGTGGTAAAATGAGCGATATTAGCGTTGAGGAGAGAAAGGCAACACCTATAGCAGAGCAGGCTGCGGAGTTTGTAGAAAGAAAAGGAATAGGCCATCCTGACAGCCTTATTGACGGAATAGTCGAGAGAGTAAGCTTCGAGCTCGGCAAGGCCTACAGGGAGCATGCAGGCTTTGTGCTCCATCACAATGTGGACAAAGGTCTCATTATAGGAGGCACCTCGGAAGTAGGTTTTGGCTATGGAAAAATTATAACGCCTATAGAGGTGATCATAGCAGGCAGGGCCACAAAATCCTACAACGGCAAAGAGATTGATGTCGACAATATAGCGATAAGCGCGGCAAGAAACTATTTGAAGGAGCACACGAGGTTTCTTGATGTAGACAAGGAGGTAAGGTTTTATTCGAAAATACTCAAAGGCTCTTCAGACCTTAATAGCATCTTTGCAAGAAGCCAGGATATACCTCTGGCAAATGACACCTCGCTTGGCATAGGCTTCGCGCCGTTAACTGAGACGGAAAGGCTCACGCTTGAGACTGAAAGGTTTCTGAATAGTGCAGAATACAAGAAAAAGATGCCTGCAGTTGGCGAGGATGTAAAGGTCATGGGAATAAGGGATGGCGACAGGATAGTGCTTACTGTTGCAATAGCATTTGTCGCACAGCTTGTAAAGAGCATTGATGAATATATAGCGATAAAGGAAAAGGTTGCTAATGATATACGAAAGAAGGCGTCTTCGATAACCAGCAAAGAGGTAAATGTTGTGATCAACAATGGCGATTCTCACAAGGATAAGAGTGTCTATCTTACAAAATCTGGCTTGAGCTGCGAATCTGGTGATGATGGCTCTGTCGGGAGGGGCAACAGGGTCAATGGACTCATAACGCCTTTCAGGCATATGACGCTTGAGGCAGCGGCAGGCAAAAACCCTGTGAACCACGTGGGAAAGATCTATAACATATTCGCCAATGAGCTCGCGAAAGAAATAGTCAAGGAGTATCCGCAGATTGTTGAATGCTACGTATCGCTGGTTTCGCAGATAGGCAGGCCGATAAATGACCCAAAGAGCATGTACATAGAGGCGATAATGGAGGAGGGCGCAAAGTTCGACAGCATAAAATCCAAGGTATACGACTTGGCAGAGGATTCAGTAAGCAAAATAAAAAGGATAAGCGAAAGCATCCAGCAGGGGAAGCATGAGATGTTCTAGTTTGAAAAGAAAAAAAAGCAGCACCACAAGCGCAGAAAAAATGAAGATGGAAGAAAGAATAAAGAGAAGAAAAGAGAGAAAAAGAGAAGAAAGATAAATGATATAGGAGCTTGTCAGTCGGCGAGCCCTATCTCTATCTGGACTGTGTCAGGAACCTTGAGCCTCATTACCTGCCTCAGCGCAGACTCATCGCCTTCTATTATGACAAGCCTCTTGTGAACTCTCATCTCCCACTTCTCGAAAGTGTGGCTTCCTGAGCCGCATGGCGACTTCCTGACTGCTTGCACAATCCTGTGGGTAGGCAATGGTATGGGTCCTCTGGACTTTATGTTTGAGGCCTTTGCTATCTCTTTTATCTGCGCAGCTATCGCATCGATGTCCTGAGGCTTTGTGCTAACAAGCTTTATTATCGCGGATGTCATTCAATTCACTGCTGCCTGGGCTTTACGTCAAGCACGATTCCTGCGCCGATTGTCTCTCCCATGTCTCTTATAGCAAACCTGCCAAGCTGCTTAAAGTCGTTAAACTTTTCTATAACAACTGGCCTTGTGGGTTTGACCTTAACTACAGCTATGTCGTTGGTCTTTATGGTTTCTGGGTTCTGCTCAAGCACCTGCCCTGTCTTAGGATCCTTCTTTTCCAGTATGTCTGTTATTGTGCATGCAACCTGTGCGGTATGTATATGGAAGACAGGCGTATAGCCTCTTGCTATCACATTTGGGTGGTGAAGCACGACAATCTGCGCGGTGAATTCCTCAGCAACAGTTGGAGGATTGTTTGCCGGCCCTACGACATCGCCGCGCTTTATGTCCTTCTTGTCTACACCTTTTATGTTGAATCCTACGTTGTCCCCAGGCTCAGCCTTCTGCAGCGGCTGGTGGTGCATCTCTATGCTCTTCACATCAGTCTTTATGCCGCTTGGCATTATTGTTATCATATCCCCTACCTTCAGTACGCCTGTCTCGACCCTGCCTACTGGCACTGTGCCAAAGCCTGCTATGCTGAAGACATCTTGGATTGGAAGCCTAAGTGGCAAGTTTGTCGGCTTGTCGGGCACCTTGAGCGTGTCGAGCGCTTCGAAAAGCGTCGGCCCATTGTACCATGCCATCTTCTCTGATTTCTTCATCACATTGCTGCCTTCAAGTGCAGAATAAGGCACAAAGAGTATTGAGTCAACCTTGAAGCCGAGAAGCTTAAGCAGGTCATAGACCTCTTTCTTCACAGCCTCGAACTTCTCCTTTTCGAAGTTGACCTTGTCTATCTTGTTTATTCCGACTATGATCTGGCCTATGCCAAGAACGCTTGCAAGTATTGCATGCTCCCTTGTCTGCGGCCTTACACCTTCATCAGCAGCCACTACAAGTACAGCTGCATCAGCCTGGCTTGCGCCTGTTATCATGTTCTTCACGAAGTCCCTGTGGCCAGGAGCATCTATTATAGTGAAATAATACTTGGGTGTTTGGAACTCCCTGTGTGCAATGTCTATTGTTATTCCTCTTTCTCTCTCTTCCTTGAGCTGGTCCATTACAAACGCAAACTCGAATGTTGGCCTGTTGAACTGCTGCGTAAGCTCTTTGTACTTTTCAATGTCTCTCTCTGTTATAGCTCCGCTCTCGTAGAGTAGCCTTCCGACTGTTGTTGACTTTCCATGGTCAACGTGCCCTATAAAGATCAAATTCAGGTGTGGTTTTTCTGCCATCTAATTCACCTTTCAGCACTTGCCTTAAGCCGTTCCTTTACAGGAAAAACAACCAAGGAGTAAACTGCTCATTATTATTCGTTGTATAAGATATAAAAATCTATCTATATTTTGCATAAATAATCGAGCTTTTGG
This sequence comes from Candidatus Micrarchaeia archaeon, assembly GCA_049966495.1. Taxonomy (GTDB): domain Archaea; phylum Micrarchaeota; class Micrarchaeia; order Micrarchaeales; family Micrarchaeaceae; genus JAKAWW01. The sequence continues at coordinate 9,759 of JBMFUN010000008.1, read as the reverse complement.
AGCATGCCTCTTTGCTTTTTGCCCATGCAGAAGCCAAGAATCATAAATGCTGGGAACATGCACACGCATGCAAAAATTTTGGCTTTGGGTTTATAGTGCTTAGAGAAGTATTTAAAGCTGTTATGTGAAAATGATATTATGAGAATTGCAATGGTTGGGCATGATTTCGACTTCTCAGCAAAGGATGGCATAAGCAGGTATTCCTATGAGCTTTATACCCATCTGCGCAGGGGCAACAAAATCTATACATATGAATCAAAGAAGGGCGCAGGCTTTTTTTCTAACATCATAACAGGGCTGAGGCGCCATTTTGTGGGCGTGAAGATAGAAGAAGATGTGGACATAGTGCACCTCATGTATCCAAACACCATATATGCAATCACCAGTGCGCCATATGCCGTCACATGGCACGATGCTTCAATATTTCAAAGGTACAAGACATACTATCCTTTCAGCGCGAGCTTCTACCATTATCTTGGCGTGGTGCTTCCTGCGCTGAAGAATACTAAAAGGGCACAGGGGCTTACATATAACAGCGAGGAAACAAGGGAAAGTCTTATAAAGTACATAGGCAGGTGCGAAGACAAGGTAAACGAGGTAATACTACATGGAATAGATGACATATTCATAAAGGAGCGTGTTTCTCACAGCGAAGATAGGAGGGATTTTGTATATGTGGGATCAGTCCAATACCCGCACAAGAACATTCCTTTTCTAATATCAACATTCAACAAGGCAGAGACAGGCAAAAACAAGCTTTACATATTCACCCCAACTCCGAAAGAGCTCATAGACGCGAGCTACTTCAAGATGGAAAAAGTGCGGATAATAATCAAGGCTTCAACAGAAGAGGTGATAGAAAAGCTAAAGAGGAGCATTGCGCTCCTGCACTTCAGCAAGCTAGAAGGCTTCGGAGTGCCTATATTGGAATCGATGGCCCTGGGGACGCCTGTGCTCCTTCTTGAGAATGCAAATATACCCAAGGCGATTTCGAAATACGCGATAAAGACTAATGAGGGCGCTGCCCGCAAGGCGATAGAATGGCTTGCGAAGGAAAGGCCAGAGCTCTCTGATGAAGCGATAAGATATGCAAAAGGCTTCAATTGGAACAATACTGCCTTGAAAACAGTAGAATTTTACAAGAAGGTTATAAGGAATGCAAATGCTTAGGTGGTGCAATGGATTACAAGCTTAAATGCAGGCAGTGCGGCGCGATATATAAGAGCTCTTACAAGCAGCAGACATGCAGGAGGTGTGGCGGAATCCTGGAGGTCGTCTACAAAGGCAGCGGAAATGCAAAGAAAGTGCTTGGCGCAAGGAGCTTCTGGGACTTTGAGCCCTTGCTGCCGAAGGGCTCCTACAGGCACTTCGCTGTGGGCATGACAAAGCTTGTCCCTAGCAAAGATGAAAATCTCCTCTTCAAGTTCGAGTTCGAAAACCCTACGCATTCTTTCAAGGACAGGGGCTCTGTGATAGAGGTCGCAAAGGCCAAGGAATATGGGTATAATAGGATAGTCTGCGCATCAACCGGCAACATGGCCTATTCGATAGCGTATTATGCAAAGCTTTATGGCATTGAGGCAAGCGTCTTCATAAGCAAAAGCGCCAACAAGGACAAGCTGCTTGACATTAAAAGCACGCATGATGCTGAATTGCACCTTATAAACGGAGATTTTACTGCCGCGCAGAAAGAAGCAGAGAGATACGCAAGCAGTAATGGCGCCTTTTTGAGCGGGGATTATTGCTATAGGAAAGAGGGCCAGTCCACAATAGCCTATGAGCTCTTCATCCAGGCAAGAGACGCAAGAAATGTCATAATACCTGTAGGCAATGCAACATTGTTCACTGGCATATACAAAGCTTATTCGATGCTGAAGAATGCAGGCATCATCAAAAAAATTCCGAGGCTTTTCGGGGTTGAGGCTGAGCTCTGCGCGCCGATCTATAGCGCCATCAAGAACAGGGTAGAGCTTGCATATGTAAAGCCCAGGACATATGCGGATGCCATAGCAGTAGGCTTTCCAACATATGGCAATGAGGCGATAGAAGCGATGAACCACAGCGGCGGGGCTTTTCTCACAGTGAGCGAAGAGGAAATGAAGAAAAAGCAGGAGCAGCTTTATGAAGAATACGGCGTAAAGGTGGAGCTTGCCGCCGCTTCAAGCCTTGCGGCATATGAAAAGCTCAAGAAAGAGAAGCGCATAGAAGGCAAGACGATCGCGCTTCTAACAGGTGCCAACATTTGATTCAATAATGAAAATGCTTTCTGCCAAACATTTTGCTAATAAAAATTTTGCTAATAAAATAGATTAAAATAGTTGCCTGAGAAATAGAATCATGCGAACTGCAACCTTGCTGCCGCTGCATGACGGAAGGGCGCCAAGATGGCTCTTCTCCAGGATGGTGAGGCTTGGCGGCAAGATAAGCGAAGTGATAATAAACGAATACGGCGCAGAGGAGCTGGTGAGAAGGCTTGCAGATAGCAATTGGTTCCAGGCTTTTGCCTGCGCGCTTGGCTATGACTGGCACAGCAGCGGAGTGACTACAGTGACAATGGGCGCGCTCAAGAATGCCCTGGCTGAAAGCAAAGATATTGCAATAGCAGGAGGAAAGGGCAGGGCGGGCACAAAAGCGCCTGAAGAGATAGAAAAGGGCGCAGAGAGGCTTTCAATCTATTCCTGTGCCGGAGCACTCATAGAGCACAGCAGGCTCGCGGCAAAGATAGATACTGCAATGATCTATGATGATTTCTCCATATACCACCACTCTTTCATATTTGCAAAAAGCGGCAAATGGGCAGTCGTGCAGCAGGCAATGGGCAGAGGAAGCACTGCGATACGCTTCCAGTGGTACAGCGATTTCGTAGATGAGAAAGACATTGCGAATGAGCCCCATATGCACAATGGCATAGCAAGCATAAATGGGAAGAGCGGAGCGACAATTGATCTTACATACCAATCTAATGCATGGGTGCGCGAAAGCCTTGTAGAGGCATTGCAAAATATGGGAAGAAATGTCGAGACTATTACATATCCTGCGCGCCACCAGATAATTCCAAGCGCAGACTTGACAAAGAGGGGCATAGAAGCGCTGAAGAATGCGTATGAGAAGGATCCAAAGGACTACAGGGAGCTGTTGCTTGTGAAAGGTGTCGGCAGGAAGGTCATAAAATCGCTGGCGCTCGTCGCATCGCTCATCTATGAGAAGGAGCTTGCGATGCGCGACCCTGTGCTTTATGCTTATAACGTTGGTGGCAAGGACGGCATCCCATACAGGATAAGCAGGAGCCACTATGACAAGCTCATTGAGAGTTTCAGCTACATAGTGGATAGCACAAACATATCAGAAGAGGAGAAAACAGGGATAATGAAAAGGCTAAGCAGGATATAGGTGGAAAAATGAGTATACTGATAAAGAACGCGCTTGTTGTGGCGCAGGACAGGCAGAGATCTATTGCAAATGCGAATATCTTGGTAGAGGGCAATACTATAAAATATGTGGGAATCAAGGAATACGGAGCCGATAGAGTAATAGAGGCAAAAGGCATGATTGCAATGCCCGGCTTAATAAACACCCATACGCATGTTGCTATGTCGCGCTTCAAAGGGCTGCTTGACGATATAAGCCTTGAGGGCTTTCTTGACAAGACATTCAAGCTTGACGCGCAGAGGAGCGAAAGCGACATATACAGGTCAGCAATGCTGGGGATCAAGGAGATGATCGACTCAGGGATAACATCATTCCTTGATCTGTATTATTCAGAAGAGATAATCGCAAAGGCTGCCAAAAGTGCAGGCATAAGGGCGTTCCTTTCATGGGTTACCCTTGATGAGCAATATACAACGCAGAGAGGAAACCCGTTAAGAAATGCCGATAGGTTCATTCAAAAGTTCAAGAATGATAAACTCATAAGCCCCTCAGTAGGCATACAGGGCGTTTACGTTGCAAGCGACGAGACAATGCTGAAGGCAAAGGAGCTGTCTGAAAAATATGGCACATTGCTCCATATGCACCTTGCCGAGACATCAAAAGAGGTAAGCGACTATTTGGGAAAAACTGGCGAAAGGCCGGCAGAGCACATAGTGAAGATCGGCATTGTAAGCGAAAGGCTTGTGGCAGCGCATTGCATCTGGCTTTCCAGGAAGGAGATGAAAGGACTTGCGAAGAGCAGGGCGAACGCTTCATGGAACCAGATAAGCAACTCAAAGCTTGCAAGCGGCAGCATGAAGGTGAGGGAGATGCTCTCAATGGGCATAAATGTTGCACTTGGGACAGACAGCAGCGGGAGCAACAACTCGCTCAACATGTTTGAGGCTATGAAATACTCTGCGCTGCATGCAAAAAGCCTTTATGGCGACGCTACAGCGGTGCCTGCGCAAAAGATACTAGACATGGCTACAGTAGATGCTGCGAGGGCGCTGGGCAGGAATGACATCGGCTCCATAGAAATAGGGAAACTTGCGGACATTGTGCTCCTCGATGCAAGAAAACCCAACCTTTTGCCTACGAACAAGGGCAATGTGGTGAACAATATTGTCTATTCTGCAAACCCCTCCAACGTTTCCTATGTGATAATAAACGGCAAGATAGTCAAGGAAACTTGCAGATAGGGAGCGAAAGCTTTTTGTATTTATTAGAGCTTATTGCTTTTTATGGAAAAGGTCATAGACATAGGCTACTGCTATTCAAAAGAATTCAATTCAAGGTGGCTTGAGTCGCACGATGAGGTGCTTAAGAGCGTCTCTGCTGAATTCGAAGCCCTTTGCAACGGCTTTGCAATAGGCAATAGGAGTGAGCTTTTAAAGAAAAGTGATGAGATGCTTAGGAGTGCAGAGCTCGGCCTGCAGGCGTTCGAAGTTTTGGTAGGTATGCATCTAGAAGGCTATGCGATAAAGCTTGTCTTTGTGAGCGGGGAGAACTTCTACCTGAGGGACAATGAGAAAGAGATTATAATATACCCGTTCCAGATACTTGATGCAATAAGCGAGCCAGGCAAAGGGGATGCCCAAAAGGATAAGGAGTTCATAATTGACGTATTCAAGAATGCGATATATGCCGCGATCTACATCCTCTTCACGAAGGAAGAGATAGATACAACAAAGCTTCAGAACTTCTTTCTTGTCGAGAGTGTAAGCAACGCCGTGATGGACATAATAAGCGACAAGCTTGGAGGCGTGCTTGCAAAAAGCAAGAGCGAAGACGAGCAGAAGGTGCTCAGGCTTCTAAGGACAGACAGCGATGGCGTTGAAGACCCGTTGCTGCTTATGTCAAGCATAGACAGCGAAGTTGAGAAGGGCAACCTTGATCCTATCATAAGCTATGAATTTGTCATCGAAGAAGGGCTTCTCTACGGCTACGCGTATTTCATGGCTTTGTACAGGCAAGGCTGGGACATAAGCTCGATCATAAACGAGGTTACTGATATTGCATGCAGCCAAAACCCGGCAAGCGAATTCGTGAAGCGCTACAAAAGGCTTTCCGCAATCAGCAAGCTCAACCTATAAGCTTCTTCGCTATATTGACAAATTCCTCCCTTATCGCGCTTTCTTCAAGCACAGGTATCCTGCCCCTGTCGCTCAGCTCGTTGAAAATCTTCTCGTTTTTCACGCAGCCAAGAAACTCGCAGTTGAGGGTGTTCGCGACCTCCATACCTTCCTTGCCCGAGCCATCTGACATGTTTTCTATCACTCCGAGGAGCGAGACGCCAAGCCTCTTCGCCATGCTTCCTGATCTTATCGCGTTTATGCTTGCGATGTGCTGCGGTGTTGTGACGAGCACGAATCCATCAAGATCAAGGCTCTGCATTATTGACAGCGGAGCATCGCTCGTGCCCGGCGGCAGGTCTATTATAAGGTAATCGAGCTCTCCCCAGTCTGTGTTGAGAAGGAACTCGTTTATCATTTTTGCAATGAGCGGCCCCCTCCAAATGATTGGCTTTTTAGCATCTTCCATGAGCATTGCGGTGGAGATGATCTTTACGCTTTCAACAAGCCCGGGCTTCAGCGGATAGCCCTCTTGCTTGAAATTATTGAGCCCAACAAAAAAAGTCAGATTGGGGCAGTCTATGTCAGCATCGAGTATACCTACAGAAAAGCCGAGCTCTTTGAGTGCGAAAGCCAGATTTACTGCTATTGTTGTCTTTCCAACCCCGCCCTTTGCGCTATACACTCCGATCTTGTGCTTTATGCCTTTAAGCGCTTCCCTTACCTTCCTCTTCTGCTCAAGCAGCTGAAGCGCGATGGGGTTTGTAATGTCTATGCCGCTTTTTTCCTCCCTGCTTTTTGCATTGCCTTCCTCCCTGCTTTCCATGCAATCATCAAACAACCTACAAATACTTTCTGCGTTAATTTTTTATATATATGCTGGTCAACTTTGAATATGGAGTACAAAATGTTTCTTGGATTGGGCATTGCGATGCTTTTGCTGTCAGGGAGCATGCTTGGAATTTTCAGCGGCATTGTGAACTTTTTTGAAAGCCTGTTCCATTCTAAAAGCGCATTCGTGCATTACCCATCACAGCTTACGTTTTATTTCAACAATCCGCACCAGTTTGCAATAGGCATAGCCAACTATACTGTGGTAAACAGGACCAATACTACGGTGCAGTTGAACAATGGCTTCTATTCTTTTTACATAGGCGTTGTGAGCATGTATGGCAATGAGGCAAAGCTCAAGCTCTATGCTTATAACCTCACAATTGTCAATACATCTGCGGCAATAGCGGTGAAAGCGAACAATTCTGTGCAATGGCTCAACATAGGCAATGGCACATTTTCAATCGCGCTTTCAAAAGTATTGCTGAACCAGTCCTGATCGCATGTCTGGGGAGAGTGCAAGAAACCTTATTATATACACGGATGGAGCTTCAAGGGGCAACCCTGGGAAGAGCGCATCTGGATTCATAGTAATCGAAAACGGGAAGATAATCTGCAAAATGGCACATTATAACGGCATCGCGACAAACAACTTTGCCGAATACAACGCGATAATAAAAGCACTGGAATGGTGCATCGCAAATATCAATGATCATGAAAATGCGTCTTTGAAAATTGTATCAGACAGCCAGGTTGTTGTCAGGCAGATAAACGGCTTATACAAGGTCAAATCGGAGAATCTTACAAAGCTTCACCAAAAGGTCATGGCACTTGCAGCAAAATTCCGCGAGGTCAGGTTTGAAAACGTTGGAAGGGAAAACAAGTTTGTCTCATTTGTTGACAGGATGGTAAATAAGCTGCTTAACAATATAGATGCGCAAATGAAAAAGAGAAAATATTAAATACAATCAATGATAATAAATATAATAGGGGGAATCATGGCAGAAGAGCAAAACCCAAAAAAGCCGGAAGTCAATCCAGAGGCAAAGGAGCATTGGCGCAGAGGAAACCAGCTTTTTGAGGAAAGCAAGTTTGACGAGGCGCTTGTAGAGTACACAGAAGCGTTGAAGATCGATAAGGATTATGCAGATGCATATTTTAACAGGGCGCTTACAGAGCGTGTCAAGGGGAACTACGATGCTGCAAAATCTGACCTGCAGAAGGTGATGGAGCTACAGCCAAAGACGCCCGATGCTCCACTGCTCATGGGGGATATTGCAGAATCGAACAGCGACTTCATAGGTGCAAGATATTGGTATGAGAAGGCGCTTGCTTGCGATTCGAATTATTCAGAGGCAAAAAACAGGCTCGAGCACATCGATGCACTTATACATTTCAACGAAGAGCCATCAAGCAAGAGTGGGCAGGTGGCTTTGCAGAAGCTCAACGAAACAGAGGAAGCCACTGTGATAGAGGAAGGCCAGATAAAGAAGCTTCCGTTCTACAAGTCAAACATAAAGTTTGACTCTGTCATAGGCCTCAAGAAAGCCAAGGAATACCTCAGAGAAAACATACTCCTTGCGATAGTGAGGCCCGACCTATTCAAGAAATATGGCAAGAAGATGGGTGTTGGGCTGCTTCTTTATGGCCCGCCAGGCACGGGCAAAACGCTTATCATAAACGCTGTGGCAGGGGAGGCAGGAGCAAACGTGATCATAGCAAGGATAAACCAGATTGTCGACATGTACACAGGGAACACAGAAAAGAATTTGCATGCTGTATTTGAGCAGGCGAGAAAGAACACCCCGTGCATTATAGCATTTGACGAGGTAGATGCGCTTGGTGTGAAGAGGGGCAGCGGAAGCGAGGGCGGCGAAAGCTCTGCAATGAGGCTTGCAGTGAACCAGTTCTTGATAGAGATGAATGGCGTTGAGGCGAACCCTGAAGGCATATATGTCATAGGCACTACAAACCAGCCTTGGGATATGGACCCGGCGCTTAAGAGAAGCGGCAGGTTCGGTGATGCGCTCTACATACCTCCGCCAAAATACAGGGAAAGGGTGGAGCTGTTTAAGTTCTATGTCAGGAACAAGCCTCATGGGAGGCTCAATTATGGAAGGCTTGCTAGGGTAACTGCTGGATTCTCGCCTGCAGACATAGAGCACCTTGTCGAAAGGGCGATAATGAAGCCTTTGCTCCACGAATACGAGACCAACAAGCCTAGGGTTCTTACTACTAAGGACATATTGTCTGTTTTCAAAGACAAGGATTTTGGAGGGAGCTCATTGGATGAGTGGTATGAGATGGTCAAGAAGGATGTCATAAGCAAGACTGAAACCCAGATTGTTGAAGGAAAAAAACAGGAGATTGTCAAGGAAGGCAAGCTTGATGCACAGGAAAAGGTCTTGTACAAGGCGATGATAAAAGACATAAAGAAGAACACCACAGGCTGGCGCATAGCGTTGAAAAAGCTCACCAGATGGTGGGCCCTCCATGTGTTCTGAGCACGCGAGTCCTATGCAAGTTAGGAATCTAATGGAAATCCTTGATAATTACAAGCTCACGGATTTCCAGAAGCGTGTTTTGATAGAGGTTTCAAAGATCCCAAAGGGCAAAGTGCTCACATATGCGCAGGTTGCCAAGAGGATAGGCAGGCCAAAAGCCTACAGGGCGGTAGGCTCTGCGCTAAGGAAAAATCCTCTCCCTATATTAATACCATGCCACAGGGTTGTCAGATCAAACGGCATAGGCGAATACTCGTTTGGCGGAAAGCGTGCCAAAGCTTTTCTTTTGAAGCTCGAGGGTTTGCAAAATTTCAATGCAAAATTGAAAAAGTTTCTCCAATGACAGCTTTTAAATATAAGGAGATGCGCAATATAATTATGGAAATGGAAAATTATCCATATATTTATAGCTCATATATGTATGGCTCTATCTTCTCCTACGAGAAAGGAAGTACTATAAACAACGACAGATACATCTGTCTGAAAATTAGCGCCAATGGAAAGAGCGAAAGAGCCTATGTCTTCTTCGACAATGACAAAGATAGTGCGCTATACAGCGCCTTCAAGTGGCTCATGGAAGAGATCAAGAAAAACCACCTGGAAAACAGGGTGAAATTGAAGAAAGATGAGGAGGAGTATCACAAATGTGCAATAGCACCCTCATTAATACGGATTAAAAGCAGAACATACAGATTCGACTACGAAAATGCAGATGGTATAAACATATATTGCGCTTATGATAACGAAAATTCAATCAATTTCTACAAATTTAACGAGCTAAAGATATCGATAGAGCTGCCAAATGCCAATATGGATGAAATAAAAAAAGGCCTAATAGAGAGAATAAATGGAACGGCGGCTATCAAACAGATGAGAATTGAAAACTTCTCTTGAAAGGATTACAGAAATACTTAGCAGAAAGCCCACGATTTCAATCGTGA
>JBMFUN010000007.1:4523-21613 GCA_049966495.1 Candidatus Micrarchaeia archaeon | reverse complement strand
TGATAATAAATAAAAAAGTAATAAATAGTTTTGTATTCCTGCATTTGCTGGTCAAAGGAATGTCACAAGAGGTATAAAGTTTATCACAAATGCGATGAGTGTTATCGCGGAGAGCACCTTGAGCACCTTTTTGCTCTTTATGTTGGCATTGAAGATCTGCCAACCGTCAAATCCAGGTATCGGAAGCAAGTTCACCACTGCTACAAGGAAGTTGAGCAGCATCGAAAGCGCGAAGAGCATGTAAAGAAAGTAGATAGTTTTTGCAATTGGTGTGCTTGTAGTAGGCTTAAGTGCAAGGCTCACGCCTATAAGGCCCCTTGAGCTGTTTGTTGGGCCTGCAATAGCATTAAAGCTGTATGTGCCTTTGTTTGTCACAAGGCTCACAATGCTTCCTGGCTTGTCCTTTGATGCAGCACTTTCCAGTGTAGATATGTTGTCTACAACATGGCCATCCCACTTGTAAATGATTGTACCAGGCACTATCACATTGCTCGCAGGATAGCCAGGTATGGTTGCCGTAACTACTACATTGTAGCTTATTACATGTTGCATTATCGCAATGACAAGAACAAGCAATGCAAAGAACACAACAGTTGCTATGAAATTGGCCGATACCCCTGCCACATATACGCCTGTCTGCTTTTTTGAGTCAAGCCTTTTCACCATCTTTTCATCAGGCTCTACAAAAGCACCTACAGGAATTATGCCAAAGAGGAGCATGCCTATGGATCTAAGCTTTACTTTGAAAATCCTTGCAAGTATGCCATGGCTGAATTCGTGTATTATGAGCAAAATAGCAAGCGATGCTATGCCTGCAATAAGCGGCAGGTCAATCCCAGGGATTATCGGCAATGCAGATATGAGATTTTGGAAGCCCTGCGTTGCATGAGCGCCGATGGAAGCGCTATACAGTATAGAAGCAAGCCTCGCCAAGATCAAACCCGCACTGTATATTATCACACCCACGACATATCCAGAAAATCCAGCTATGATAAGCACTGCAAGTATAATATAGGAATACAAGTAGCTTGGCGCCTGTTGGCTTCTTGCCACTACCTCGTTCTGCAGCTGTTGCACGTTTATGAAGCTCAGGCCTATTGATGAATAAGGAAGCACATATACCAGAAACAATACGGCAGAAACAATGCCAAATACAAGCACCTTCTTGTTTATCCTGCCCTTCATCAAAAAGTATGCAAGCACTCCTGTTCCAAGCGTGAGCCCCCATTCAGCCATGTAAATCCAGAATTTGGGATGTGCTTTCGAGATATTGTCTATAATACCAAGCCCTCTTTTACCCCCGATCATATAAAACCCAAAGCCGCCATGCAGGTTTAGCACTCTTTTTATTACAATGCCCACAGCGACCATCGCCACGATTGCGATTGCAGCTTGATATGCAACTCCAAGCCAGCTGGAATAGGCAGCGAATACTAGCAATGCCACACCTACAATTGCAATAGCAATAGCGATGCTCTTTTTACTGGTCATTCAAACAGATATTTTTTCTCCCTAAAATATTTATATGTGCCTTAACTTTGTGTTTGTATTCCTTTATATTCACACATTCCCATACCTTAATATCTCTAGTGTGTACCAAATGACAATATATTTATAACTTCACAGAGAATTAAGACTATGGACTTGACGGCGAAAGTTGGCTTGGCTGCCATAATCATAATAATAATTGTCGGAGTGGCATTTATTTTCAAAAGCGCAAGCACGCCCAAAATGACTGAAAGCCAGGCTGAGAGCACAGTAATGAAGGATTTGAATCAGACGTATCCAAATGCATTGATAAGAATTATCAGCATTACAAATGCGACACCAGGAAACTGGACGTTTACAGTGAGCATTGTAAGAAATGCAACAAGAGCTTGCCCAGCACTTTCCATAGAAAGCATAACGTATCCAAAAATAGGTCTTTTGCCAACGGTGATAAACAACTACACAGAATTGAACTGCACCATACTCAACAGCCTTTCCAATGAACCTTATTTCATAAATTCGCCATATGTTGCGCAAATAAAATCCTACGATTCTGGAAATGTGCTGATAAAATCTTATGTTGATAAATATGGTTATTCAAACACATTAGTGAGTGCAAAAAACACAAGCATGACAAACCTCAACAAAGCGTTTACAAATGTATGGCTTATCACATACAATGCAGTAATGGCCAACTATACAGTTGAAGCTGTAATGGGCTTCAATGGAACGATTCTCTATGTTAGTAATGTAAGCAAAATACCATGAATTTGTATTTATTCAGCTACATATTTAGCTATTTGAAGTGCTATTAATTTATAATAGTAAAAAGAATTCTCTAAACCTTAGAAATAACAAAAAGCTTTTAAAGGTTATCTGATTAATTGTTAATCAGGCGATCGTTATGGCAGATGGGATAAATAATATACTGGGAGAGCCGAAAGAATCTAACGAGCTGTTTAGCTCATCGCAGATAAAGATAGTAACTGCTGGTTTTGGAGGTGCGGGATGCAACATAGTGAACAGGCTTTTGAAAGCAGGAGTGAAAGGGACCGATTTTGTGGCGGTCAACACTGATGCTCAGCACTTTAAGATAATCGATGACAGGATAAAGAAGGTGCTTATAGGCAAATCGCTTACTCACGGATTGGGCGCTGGAGGCGAACCCACTATCGGCGCGAAAGCGGCTGAAGTAGACAGGCAGATGCTTGAGGATGTCTTCAGCGGTGCACAGCTTGTGTTCCTCTGCGCCGGAATGGGCGGAGGGACAGGAACGGGCTCAATACCAGTTGCAGCGCAGATTGCAAAGGAGCAGGGTGCGATTGTTATATCTGTCGTGACATACCCGTTTGACTTAGAAAGAGTGAGGAAGGTCAAGGCAGAAGAAGGCATACAGAAGCTCAGGAAGTTCAGCGACAGCGTGATAATTTTAGACAACAACCGTTTGGTAAAGCTTGTGCCAAACCTGCCGATGAACCAGGCATTCGCGCTAGCTGATGAGGTCCTTGCAAAGGCAATAGGAGGGCTTGTATGGACAATAACGCAGCCAAGCCTGATAAACATTGACTTTGCTGATGTCAGGGCCATAATGGGCAATGGTGGTGTTGGGTTCATTGCTGTAGGAAGTGGCAAGGGCAACGACAAGGTAAGTGCAGCTGCAGAAGCGGTGCTCAAGAACAGGCTTCTTGACGTTGACTTCGAGGGTGCCTCTGGCGCATTGATACACATATCTGGTGGTGCAGAGATGACAATAGGAGACGCGATAAAAGCAGGAGAGATCATAACGGAGCGCATGGATCCGAAGGCGAACATAAAGTGGGGTGCAAGGATTATTCCGGGCTATGACGACCAGATAGAAATTGTTGCAATCGTCACAGGTGTGAAGGGAGCGAGCATTGTCGGGAAGCTTGAGGAGAAAAGCACACAGCCATATTCAGACCTTGAAGTGGTAGGCTAAGCCTACCCTTATATTTAGGGTGAGGTAATGAATGAGTTTGAAAATGATGAGGAGTTTACCCCAAAATTAGCAGTTGTTGGCGTAGGGGGCCAAGGAAGCAATCTGGTGAATAGGCTGCATGCAAGTGGGCTGAAGAGTGCTGCTACGATAGCGATAAATACAGATGCTAACCATCTCAACATGATAAGGGCAGGCAAGAAGCTGCTCATAGGAAAGGAGCTTACAAGGGGCTTGGGCGCCGGGGGCTTTCCAGAAGTCGGTGCAAAAGCCGCAGATGCAAGCAGGGAGGAGATATCAAAGGCGCTTGAAGGCTACAATATGATCTTCCTTGCAGCCGGAATGGGCGGAGGGACAGGAGGCGGAGCAGCACCTATCATTGCGCAAATAGGTAGGGAGCTTGGCGCACTTGTTGTCGCTTTTGTCACATACCCATTCTCGCTCGAGAGGAGCAGGAAGGCAAAGGCAGATTGGAGCCTTGAGCAGCTGAGCAAGAATGCCGACACAACAATAGTGATAGAGAATGACAGATTGCTAAGTTATGCGCCAAACCTTCAGATGGACAAGGCTTTCGAGCTTATAGACAACATAGCGGCAAATGCGGTGAAGGGAATAGCTGACACAATAACATTGCCAAGCCTGATAAACCTTGACTTTGCTGATTTGAGAAGCGTGATGCGCGATACCGGCACAGCGGTGATAAACATAGGCTATGGAAATGGCGCAGATAGGGTAGAGAAGGCGATAAAATCAACAATTGAGCACCCATTGCTAGATGTCGACATGAAAGGCGCAAAGAGTGCGCTCGTGCATGTCACAGGCGGAGAGTCTCTCACCATAGAGGAAGCCACGAAGATAGGTGAAGGCGTTACTGAGGATCTCGATCCAAAGGCGAACGTGATATTCGGTGCAAGGCTGTTGCCGGAGCTGACAGACCAGATAAAAGTAATGTCAGTAGTAACTGGCGTAAAGCCAAGGTTCGGATCAGCACCAAGACTGGACAACACAACTGTCGATACAAGCTTCATAAAGAGCATAGAGAGTATCTAAAGCTCTCTCTTTTTGTTTTTTATTTTGGTATTATGCAAATAATGTTAGGCAGTCAAATGCCCAAGATTCGTTTTAGTAATCTATATATACCTTAATGACTCAATATCTTTGTCTATTTGCTGCGTGGTATTTATGACAGAAGAAGAGAAAACCATGATATCGATGAAAGATGTGAAGGTAGGCAGGTTTATAATAATCGATGGCATCCCTTGCAAGGTTGTCGATATAGAGACAAGCTCCCCAGGAAAGCACGGTTCGGCAAAGATGCGCATAACTGCAATAGGCATATTTGACGGGCAGAAGAAAACCCTCTTGAAGCCTAGCGATGCAGATGTCGAAGCGCCAGTGATAAAAAAGGCCAAGGCTCAAGTCGTTTCCGTGAGTGGCACGAGCGCTCAGCTTATGGATTCAGAGACCTATGAAGTGTACGAGCTGCCCATACCCAATGACCTTTCTGGCAAAATCAATGCAGGAATGGAAGTTGAAGTAATAGAGGCGATGGGCAGGAGGATGCTTTCAAGAGTGCTAAGCGCGTAGGTGTGGCAAATGGACATTCAAATAATCTTTGACAAGCAGAATCCGTACCTCAAAAGGCGCGAGGTCAAGTTTTCTATTATTTCAGAAAAATCGACACCTTCAAGAGCAGAAGTTCTGAAAGAGATATGCAGCAGGCTCAATGTCAATCCTGAATATTCAATCATTGCTTCGATAATGCAGGATTTTGGAATAGGGAAAAGCACAGCGGTGCTGCATGTATACAATTCCAAAGAAGAGCTGCAAAAGCATGAACCCAAATACCTGCTTGAAAGAATCCAAAAGAAGAGTGCAGCAAAAAGCGTTGAAAACAACAAAGCGAAATAAGTGATACTATGGCAGAAAAGAAGGAGAAGAAGGAATTCAAGCCCTACAAGGCTCCAAAGCTTTGCCCGAAATGCAACTCCAGGATGGCTGAGCATGCTGACAGGTACACATGTGGTAGATGTGGCTACACGGAATTCAAGACGAAGAAGGAGTGATAGAGGAAAGGTGAAAAAGAGCAACGGCTCTGTAAGATATGTAAGGTATGCTTCTTACATTATAACACTCCTGGTCGTTTTTCTCATTTTCTATTCGCAATACCATTATGCGCAGATGGGTTGCCTGAGCTACAACGTGCTTTCAACCGCTTCCATGCCTTTGGATTGCAGGCTTTCAGTGGCAAATGGAACGATCTACCTCTCACTCCTTTTCCCTTCAGCAGTTTTTTCCTACCTGCTATTCAGGCGCAGGGGCCTGCACGAAATAATAGGAGAGCTCGGCTTATCAAGAAGCAAGCTAACATTGAAAAGCATAGGCATAGGTGTAATCTTATTCTTATCAATACTTTTTCTAAGCATAATACTAAGCATATTTACAACTGTAACAGGAATACAATTGCCTACAAACGTCCAGCAGCTTCTCAGTGGAATGCCTCTTTACCTGCTCGTCTTCTCTTTTATAGTGGCGCCGATAGATGAGGAGATACTTTTCAGGGGTTTCTTTGTGCCCCGCATAGGAATCATAGGAAGCGCAATTCTTTTTGCACTCCTCCATTCATCTTATGCATCTATTTCGGAATTCATAGCTGCCTTAATTTTCGGTCTGCTGGCTGGTTACGTATTCAAGAAGACGAGATCTCTCTATGCCTCAATAACAGGCCATATTCTTGTGAACATACTTACTATATTAAGCATACTTGCAATACAAGGCATATGACATGCAAAAGAGATGACAAAATGAAGATAAGCGTAGCTGTTGTAGAGCCTCTTTACCAAATCAATCTTGGATATATAGCAAGAATAATGAAGAATTTTGGCATAAGCGAATTGTTCCTAATAAACCCAAGATGCAATCCGCACGGAAAGCAGGCATTGATGTATTCAAAGCACGCAAGGAATATATTAGAAAATGCAAAAATAGTAGGGAGCATAGAAGAAGCGAGGAAAAAAAGCAGAGCTCAGATAGTAGTTGGCACCACAGGGATATGGAGAAAAGCGGAAAAATCCTTATACAACATCTACAATCCAGAGGAGTTTGCAAAAAGAAAGATGAAGAGCATGCTTCTTGTGCTTGGCAGGGACGACATCGGATTGCTGAAGAATGAAATATCGGAATGCGATGCGCTCCTTTTCATAGAAGCGGACGGCAGTTATCCTGTGCTGAATATCTCCCACGCGCTTGCGATTTTGCTTTACATATTCAAAAAAGAGAGAAGCGCAGAATACAAGTTCAGCAGGTTTCTTGCTTCTGAGCCTACAAAACGGTCAACTATCAAACTTTTTGAAGACCTCGTCAACGAAAACAATAGGATAAGGGATAAAAAAGCAGTAATAAGCGCGTTTAAACACATTCTCGACAGATCTATGCCCACTGAAAAGGAGCTGAGAGCGCTCGATGTGGCACTCTCAAAATAATATTATTTTTGGGCCTTCTTCGATTTTATTATCTTTATCTTCTTTGGCGTTATCAATATCTTTTCGTTGTCTATCCTTGCAATGTCGCCATCAATCTTCTCTGTGAACGCCTTAAGGTCATCTACTATCGTCTTCAGCGTGTTGGGTCTCTTCTCCATCTCAGAGATATTCATCAGCACAATGTTGTTGTTGTTCAGTTCCTTTTTAATGAGGTCAGCATCGCTCTCCGTCTGCAATGCAACGGGCTTTATATAGTGGTCAGCAGGCTCGTGCATCACATCTACGTTCTCCATCTCCGCCGCGTTCATGTACTCTTCAACATCTAGCTCCTTGGTGGATACTCCAAAAACCTTGCCTAGTTTTTCATAAATGCTCATTACAACACCTTTATGTCGCCTTTAATATGTTATAGTGGGTTAGTTTTAAAATACTTTCGCATTTTATTCGGTAGTGGTACTGCACAAATCAACCCCTCGCTCAGAAAGGTTAAAATAGATTTGCTTACCAGTATATTCGATGATCAAGCTCAAGCGCGTTTATGATGATTTCGACATTACCGATGGCCTGCGCATCTTGGTGGATAGACTTTGGCCACGCGGGATACGTAGGGATTCACGCAATATAGACTTGTGGTTCAAAGAAATAGCCCCCAGCGACGAGCTCAGGAAGTGGTTTGCCCACGAGCCAGGCAAGTGGGTGCTGTTCGAGAAGAAATATTTCAAGGAGCTCGAGAGCAACAAGTCGCTAGAGAAGTTTCTTGACATAATAAAAGCAAACAGCAATGTTACATTTATATTCAGCGCCAAGGATAGGGAGCACAATAATGCAGTGGCGCTTCTAGATTTTCTTAAGAAGAAGGGCTATGCATAGGCGGTTTATTGAAGAAAGTGGTTGTTGATACCTCATCAATCCTATTCGGCATTGAGAGCAAAAAGGATGCGCTTGAAATAGCAGGAGAGATTGGAAGGGTTGTTTTGCCTAAAGGCGTCATAATTGAGCTGGAGAAGATCGCAAAGGGCCATGGAAGCAAAGGCACTTGTGCAAAAACTGCGTTGGAAATCATAAGGCAAAAAAGGCAAATAAAAATCATAGCAAGCAGAGGAAATGCAGATTCGTGGATTCTTAAAAATGCCCCAAGGCTCGGCGCATTTGTGGTGACAAATGATACGGCTCTTGCAAGAAAACTGGAGATGGAAGGCATTCGCGTGTTCAAGCTTGCGCGCAGCGGGAAGCTAAGGTCCTTTGTTTGAAAAGGCTTTTATAATTTATTATGGCAATATGTTATGCTTGATTTTGCATGCTTTTTGCACGCTTAGCTGTAAATATAGAGGGGATTGATTGTATTATATATATTCCGTGAAGGACAATTTCAGGTTGCTGCCAGAGTACTTCAACCAGGATATAAACGATGCTGCAACACTGATACTACAGAAGAAATATGAGGGCACAATAGACAAGGATATGGGAATCATACTTTCCATCCAAAATGTGAGAAACATCAGCGACGGTCATATACTTCCTGGTGATCCTTCTACACATCATGATGTAGAGTTCGATGTTCTTGCCTACATGCCATATGTAGATGAGGTAGTTGCTGGCGAGGTCACTGAAATAGCAGAATTTGGAGCGTTTGTCAGGATAGGTCCTATGGACGGCCTTGTTCATGTTTCGCAGATACTGAACGACTTCTTGTCCTTTGATAGGAAGGCGCAGACATTTGTTTCAAAGAAGTCAGGCAGATACTTGAAGAAAGGGGATATAGTATATGCAAAAATCTCCACGATAAGCATGAAGTCAACAATAAAAGATTCAAAGATTGCACTTACCATGAAGCCAGAAGGTTTGGGCAAGCAGGAATGGGCTGCCCATCAGGCGAAGAAAGAAAAGCAGAAGAAAGCAAAGTGATTTAGATGGAAGAAAAGGCTTGCAAGCACTGCAGATTGATAATAAGCCACGGCTCTGTATGCCCAATATGCGGCTCCACAGACCTCACCACGAAATGGAGCGGCTACGTAATAATAATGAACGTTGAGAAATCTGAGATTGCAAAGAAGCTCGGCATCAAGATGAATGGTACCTACGCCCTAAACATAAAGGAATGAAAAAGAATTAATTTTTGCTCTCTTTTTTCTCTTCTTCCTCTCTGCTGCTTTTTGCCACGCCCTTTTCTCCAGGCCTTTTGTAAGATTCTTCTACTTTTACCTCATTGATATCCCTGAAGTAATTGAAAATTGCAGCCACGAGGCTCGCCTTGTTTACAAAATAATTGGCGTCCTTGCTTACCTCGCTTCCAAATTCTACAGATACGTTTTGATTGCCCAGCTCTATCCTGCTTGGCTTTAGTGAATACATATCGGCAAGCGCATTGATCTTCTCATTGGGGTCTGTCAAGACCTTTACAACCTTTACTTCGTATATGAGCTCCCTGCCAGCGAACGGATGATTGGCATCAACGATAACCCTTCCTGAATTTACACTTTTAACCACTGCGGATATGTTGTCTATATCTACGTTCATTCCTGGGTAGGGGTTTATATCACGCTTCCTGAATTCTGAAAGGGGTAATACCATTACGAGATTTTCATTGCGCTCCCCGAATGCCTCTTCTGGCTTGAATGTGAATCGTTTTGTCTCTCCTGGGCTCATGCTATGAAGTTCCCTCTCAAGCCCCCTTATGATAGTGTTTGAGCCTATAACAACAAGCACCGGTCCGTATCTTGCCTTTTCGTCGAATATTCCTGCGCTCTTTGCCTTCTCTGCATCTGTAGAAAGCACCAAGCTGTTGTCAGCGGCATTCCAAGCGCTGTACTCTATTTCCACAAAGTCTCCGTCTTTCAGTACCATGATAACACCAAGTATTATTTGCGCAAAGCAGATTATGCAATGCAAGTTAGTAGATTTTGAGCGATAAACCTATATAAGCGTTATGATTGTGGTAGATAGATATTTAAAAATTCAACAAGCAATATATTTACCTGACTGGTTTGTATGGATCAAGATAAGAGAAAGCGTCTTATATTCCTAATAGGGGCGTTGTTTGTTGCAATAATGTTTCTGAGCTCGTACGGCGCATTTGGCAACAATAGTGGCACTGCAAGCACTACAACCGCGCCCACCAGCTCCATCCCTGCAACATATTTTGTCACAAACAACTTCACAAACGGCACAATATATTCCTATTCCAACATAACAGTGAAGTTTGTGTCAAATGTTTCCAATGCCACGCTGCTTTTGAACAGCTTGGAATTAAATGGCTCATTGAGGAGTTTCACCGGCTCAGGAAATATATATAAGATAAACCTTGGAAATATGTCTATTGAGGATTTGAATAGGTTCTTCTCAAGCAGGGGCATAATCATAAACATGAGCGGAAGTGCAATGATCGGGGTGCCAAAAAATGTGGTGTTATATTACACTACCAAAGAAGGTAGTATTCCTGTGAACGTCACGCTTCCTGTGCACAACTTTTCAGAGCCTATGAGAATTCTACCCATAGGAAGCAATGTTCCTGTGCATATCATTGCAACAATCTTCACCAATGGCACGGCGTATCAGGAGAGTTTCAGCATATACAAGGGATTGAATGGAAGCTGAGACAAAAGAGCTTATTATCAAGTACGCGGTGAAAAACGCGATGGACTACGGCAAGGCTTCAGCATCAAGTGTGCTTGGTAAGGTAATCTCAAAGTTGAAAAAAGGCTCTTTTGACTTGGACGGGCTGAAAAGGAATGTTTCAGATATTGTTGATTATGTAAACACAATGGGCAGAGAGAAGCTTGCCGAATTGTACAAAAATTACAAGAGCGAATTTGAAGAAGAGGATAAGGCCAAAATTGAAAGAACTTCAAAGCCTTCGATGGTTTTGGAAGGCGCTGAATATGGAAATTTTGCAACAAGGTTTGCGCCAGAGCCCAATGGCTTCATGCATATAGGCAATGCAAAGGCAGCGATGCTTTCCGAAGAATTCTCAAAGATTTATAATGGAAAGATATTTCTTTATTTTGACGATACAAACCCGGAAAAGGAAAAGCAGGAATACGTTGACATGATAAGAAATGACACTGCTTGGCTTGGCATTAAATTTGCAGGGGAATATTTCGCAAGCGACAATCTGGAGAAGGTCTATGAGTATGCAAAGCGAGCAATAGAAAACGGCAGTGCCTATGTATGCACATGCTCAACAGAAGCAATAAAAAAGAACAGGCTCGAGATGAAGGAATGCGAGCACAGGAGCCAAAGCCCCGAAGAGAACATGAGGCTTTTCGACAAAATGCTCTCTGGCGCATATGGGGAGGGCGAAGCGGTGCTGAGATTCAAGGGTGACATGCATTCGAGCAACACGGTGCTTAGGGATCCCACGCTCATGAGGATAAAAAGGCATCCCCATTACAGGCAGGGAAGCAAATACATCGTATGGCCGACATACGATTTCAATACGCCAATAATGGATTCCATACATGGCATTACAGACGCCATAAGAAGCAAGGAGTACGAGCTCAGGAATGCACTTTATTACATGGTGCTCGATGCGGTAGGGCTAAGAAAGCCGAGGGTGCACCTGGAGGCGCGGCTTGTCATAAAAAACAACATCACCCATAAGAGAGTTCTGCGTACCCTTATAAGCGAGGGCAAGCTTTCTGGATATGACGATCCAAGGCTTGTCACGATAGCAGCGCTTCGGAGGCGCGGTATACAGCCGCAGGCAATAAGGAACTTCGTCCTGCGGTTCGGCATGAGCATGTCTGACAGCGTTGTCGACATAGGGATGCTACTCTCGGAAAACAAAAGCATAATAGACCCGATTGCAAAGAGGCTGTTCTATGTGGAAAACCCTATAAAACTTATAGTTGATAACGCAGAGCCAATGCATGTAAGATTGCGCATGCATCCTACAGTTGATATGGGAGAGAGATCATATGATGTAGGCAGGGAATTTTACATAAGTGGCAATGAGCAGATAAATGAAGGGGATGTGTTAAGGCTGAAGGACCTTTATGACATAAGGATAAAGCACATAGAAGGCAATGTCTATGCAGAGAAAGTGGAAGTGCAAGGATCGGAGAAAAAGATACAGTGGGTTCCAGCAAGCAATGCCATAAAGTGCAGCGTATTAATACCTGGGAATCCGCTTAACGACGACGGTTCTTTCAATGAGAACAGCTTGAGATATAGCAATGGCTTTATAGAGAGCAGTGTAAAAAGCATGAGGAAAGGGGATATTCTGCAACTCGAAAGATTTGGCTATGCAATCATTGACGATATAAGCAATATTTCAATGATCTTTATCTCAAAATAGCTATTGCTCAATCGCCTCAAGGAGGCGCTCCACATTTTCCGATGCCATAAACGGCTTTATGTTCTCTAGTATAGCCTTAGATTCCTTCCTCCTTCCTTTCTTGAAAAGTGCGTAGGCAGAATAGTATAGCACTGCGAAGGGCTGCCAGTTCGCGTTCAGGAGCTTTTCAGCATGCTTCAGCAGGTCATCAAACTTTCCCAATTTGCTATCAAAAAGCATTGATGCATATTCGAAAAGCATTGGGTCCCTTGCTTTTATGATTTCTAATGATGCTTGTGCGGCTGCAAGATCGCCAAACTTCAGGTAAGCGAGAAAGAGGTGATAAGCATAAGAGGGCATCTGATTTGATTCCAAGCCTGCGCTCAGCTGCGATGCGCATCTCGAGAGGAGGAGTTTTGCCCTTGCTGCCAGATCAGAGGCTGCCTTCTGCAGCGCAGCGTTCTCCTCCATGAAGCCTTCCTTGTCATAGCTCCTGAGCTGGAGCAAGTAATTTGAATAGTCTATGCACAGTAGCGCTTCCGCATAGAGAAGCACGGGATCCTTTTCATCATTGTACAAGGAATCATAAAGCTCTAGGGCCTTATCGTAGTTCCTGCTTTTAACATAGGAACTTATCTGTTCAATAATGCTTGCATGCCTTGCATTTCTTGATGCGATGTCGCCTACACTGGTGAAGCCTTCGCAGCGGCTGCAGATTATCGAATTGTTGCTTGCAGGGCTTTCTGCACCGCAATACACGCACTTCAGTCTGCTTTGTGCTTCTTTTATCTTTGAAGAAAACCTTGCGAAATCAAGCGTTATACCACCTTTTCTAGCACAACAAACAAGTGCATCTTGTCATAGGGGTCCAAGTTGAGCTTTTGGAGCACTTTGAATTTGCCACTCAAAAGATTTAATTCTTTTTCATAAACCTTCTCTGGACTATTCCTAATGTCAATGCTCTGCGATTTTATTATGAAGTAAGCAATTCCATTTCTTTTCAAGAACCTGCTATTTTCAAGGAGAACCCTTGCCTGCTCCTTTGTTGAGACATCTTGGTATATTACATCGCATTGCTCAATGTATTTTGCATATTTTGTGCTGTCTCGCGCATCAGCGAGGATTGGTATCATGTTCGGCCTTGATTCGCATACCTTAAGCAGCTCCCTCATGTTTCTTTCTGATAATTCGACCGCATACACACTTCCATCCCTGCCAACTATGTCACTTACGTGGCTTGAGGTGGTTCCTGTAGCAGCACCCAGATAAAGGACACTGCTTCCATTTCTTATGGCCATTGTCTTAAGTCCATTGAGAATTGCAGCAGAGAGCTTGCTTCTATACGGGTTCCAAAGCCTGTATTCAGTGCCGTTGGCTTCTACCAGATCCTCATTGTAGACCCTCCTGCCTTTTGCAAGGTTTACCGTCGCAAGCTTGCCATCTATGCTGTAGACACCTTCGAAAAGCTCCTTGATATTCATCGAACCATTTTTATATTGAATAATTGATTGGATGCATTTTATATATATTTTGCATTTAACTATATATAGGCGATCTTGGCTAAGTGGTGTTTCTTTGGATTTTGTCAGGGAGATAACAAGCAGGCTATTGCCTTTCTATGCATCAATGGCAGATGCAAACAGCTTAAAGAATCAATTCAAGACCGCAATCTCGGAGCTCTTTGGCATTGAGGTTATTAATCTTATAGAAACAGACGCATTGGCAAAGGAAGGGCAGAATTCCAATACTCTGCATGGCTATGTTGCAAACACAGGAAAGCCTTTCATAGACAACCAGCTTAGCGAATATTCTGCATTCCAGGAGCTTATTGCATATAAAAACCAGGGATTTGCAAGCTGCGCCGAGCTGCCTATAAGGCTTTATGGGAGCATAGCTTTGATAGTTGAACTACTCTCCAAGCAGGAGGGCAGATTCAGCGAATCTATGCTTGGCGACATAATGCTTGCTTCAATTGCATTGGGTTTGGAGCTTTCTTTCATAAAGGAGAGGGAAAGAAGCACAAAAGTCGCAAATTATTTCAGTGGTGCATTCGACAACATGCCTGTGCAGATGCTTGTTTCTTATGACAATTCGATAATAAAAAGCAACAAGCGGGCATACGATGAGCTGAGGTTTACTCTTCCAAAAAGGATTGAAGAACTGATAGGTATGGATTTCAATCAACTTTCCAATCTTGGAGGCAAACCAGCAAAAGTAAAGGTGCTTGTCGAAGGAAGGGCCAGCGTATATTACGTGTCTGCAATCAGGATAAGCGACAGGCTCGCACATGTTGCACTGAGCAATGAGACGGCGGCGGAGAAATTTTCGGCGCTGAGCAACGCGATAGCAAAGGACCAAAACTCGATAATGCTCTATACAGATGAGCAGTTGAACATCATAGACGCAAGCGAAGGAATAGAGAAGCTTACGGGCTACCCGAACGGCTATCTTATTGGAAAGAATATCTCAGACTTGGTTATAGAGAGTGAGAGGAACGCCTTCAAAGCAGCAATGCAAGGCCTTCAGCAGGGTGTGGTCTTCGGAATCACTGATTTTTCAAATGTGAAGTCAGCACCAACTCATGTGCGCTTTATCGCTTCGCAATTTGCAGGCGGGCTGCTCTTCATCGCATACAATGCAAACGCAGAAAAATATCTTTCAAATGTAAAAGAAGCGTTCTTCGACTTCCTGAACAGCACCTCAGACATAATATTCACAATAGACAATTTTGGCTACATAAGAAGTGCAAACCTCTCGATAGAAAGCGTGCTGGGCTATTCCAAAGACGAGCTTATAGGAAAAGAGATAAAGGCAATTTATGCGGATCAGGATGTGCTAGACAGGGACATAGCATATGTAAGGAACGGAGGCAAGGTGGATAACTCATACATAGACATTATCTCAAAATCAGGCAGCAGGATCTCGGCAACGCACTCCATAAGGGCGTTCAATGACATGGACAACGAAAGCAGCTATCTTATCGTAATAAAAGAGCTTGAGACGAAGAGGAAGCTCCGCGACCAGGATTCGGTAATAAGAGACCTCCAGAACCAGGTGAAGAAGCTTCGCTCCACAAGCGATCTCAAGTCGCAGTTCATCTACAACATTTCACACGAGCTGAAGACACCCCTTACCAACATAAAGGGCTTTTCAACGCTTCTGCGTGATGGAGAATTTGGCAGCCTTAACGATGAGCAAAAAGAATATGTTTCAACAATAATAGACGAGGCAAACAGGCTTATGCTCATCATACAGCAGGTGCTCGATGCTGCAAAGCTCGAGTCAAACAAGGTCAAGCTGGAGCTCAAAGAGATAGAGATGCGTGACCTTTACGAGAATCCGAGCATAAAGGCCCTGCAGGAAAGCGCTATGGAAAAGGGGCTTTCGTTCTCGTGGGATGTAGCTTTTGACGTGCCCAAGGTTTATGCTGATCCAAACAGGCTTATACAGGTTTTCGTAAATCTCATAGGCAATGCGATCAAGTTTACAGAGAAAGGAGGAGTATCTATAAAGATATACAGGAAAGGATCGAAATACATTCAATGTGATGTGATAGATACCGGCATAGGCATAAGCGACGATGACAAGCATAAGCTTTTCAGGAAATTCTACGAAGCGCCGAAGAAGGGCCTTGTAAAGCAGGACGGCGCAGGCACTGGGCTAGGGCTTTCGATAGCAAAGGATATAGTGAAGCTGCACGGTGGAAAGATAGGTTTCGAATCAGAACTCGGCAAGGGCAGCAGGTTCTGGTTTACAATAAGGGTAAGGCCCAAGATATCAAAGCAGAAAAGCCAGAAGCAGTAGATATCTGCTTATTTGCTGGTTAGTGCACCACATAGA
Organism: Candidatus Micrarchaeia archaeon; assembly: GCA_049966495.1. Taxonomy (GTDB): domain Archaea; phylum Micrarchaeota; class Micrarchaeia; order Micrarchaeales; family Micrarchaeaceae; genus JAKAWW01. Next base: position 5,574 of record JBMFUN010000007.1, on the reverse strand, counting down.
TGCCACAAGGCCCACCAATTACAAATGCCTTTTCATATATTTTTTCCATCACAGTGTAGTTGAGCCCGCTATAAATGCCATATGGGTTGATTGTGGTATTGACAATAGTGCTGGTATTGAGGTTTAAATTTATGCTTAAAGCGGCGGTGTTGTTGAACTGCGCGTTTCTTGTGAGTGCTACAAAGCTCACAATATAATAGCCTTTCTGGCCAGTTATCTCCATTTTCAAGTCGTATGGTGTGTTAATGCTGACATTATGATAAGAATATGTGGGCGAAGGCATTGCATTATAATACCTAAAGTATGTTGTGTTGTAAAGCTCTGGGGTGCAAGCAGAAGTGTTTCTGTATAAGCTAGTCAAGTTTACTATAAGCGGATAAAATTTATCCTCATTTATGAGCTTCGATATCTTCTCTTTTGTGGTGTTGGTAGCATTTGCAATTTTCGCTGGTATTGTTGTGCTTGCTGTGCTTACTATTGTTGTTGTGGTCTGAGTGGTCTGTGAGGTATTTGCTACCTTTATGCTTATTTTGGCTGATGGCTGCTGTACATTTACTATGGTGATCTTTTCCGAATCGGGAGTCAGGTAAAGGTTGGTGCTCACAGGCACAAGCGTAATGCTAACGCTGTTGTTTGAAATAGAATTTAGTATCACCTCTAGGTTAGCATATGTGGTTCCTGCATTGATCCTCGTGGTATTGTGCAGGGTTAGGTTTACATAAAGGAGAGGTGCCACAAACGCAGGCATTTGGGCTATGTAGATATTTGCATAGTTATTGCCGACACTGCCAAGATATATTGCATATTCCTTGTTTTCTATGCTGAATATTGTCGGCGTTTTGGATATCGTCGCATTTGTCGGAGCCTTGAGATATATGATCTGCGCGCTTTGCTTCGCAGCTGCAAATATATAAGCAAGCAATGCTATTATTATGATCACAATTATTAGGTAGGTCAAGGCTTTTCTGCCAGATTTTTTCACAGCCTTCTTTTCAGCCATAAGATCATTATAAAATAAATGTTTCGCTCTTATAAACCTTTCGCTAACGAA
>JBMFUN010000007.1:0-4423 GCA_049966495.1 Candidatus Micrarchaeia archaeon | reverse complement strand
CTAACGAATCCTCAGCCTACGATACCAGCAGCATTCCCGCTCTTTTAGCAGAGCGAGCAAGAAATCATAATAGAATAAAGCAAACCCGCCATAGGGGTATACTGCCAATAAAACATGCAAATGGAAAAGTATAAGATTTCTATGTTGCAATATGCTATTGTGACCAGGTGATTGAATGGGCGACACGACCAACTTGCGCGAAAGCACCGAATTCGTGCTTGGTGTTTTAAACGAAAAGCAGCAGATCACTTACAGCGAGCTTAGCGGCTTGGCATTCAGCAGAGGAATCCCTGAGGAGATGCTGAAAAGCAGCCTTTCAAGCCTCGAAGCTTCCAAAGTCATAGCTTCTAGGAGCCGCGGCGGGATTCCGACATATTACATGCTGCAGCAGGAGAGCAGCTTCAGGAAAGTGCTTATCGTGGAAGATGACAAAAACATAAACAAGCTTATGGCCCTCTCTATAGGCAAGGATTTTGAGATAAGCCAGCTTTATGATGGGATGGAGGCTGTGCCATTTGTGAGGAAAAACAGGCCAGACCTGGTAATACTTGATCTTATGTTGCCGCATAAGGACGGCCTAGATATCTGCCAGACAATAAAAAGTGATCCTGAGCTGAGCAACACGATAATAATAATCGTAAGTGCAATGGACCCAACGAGCAATAGGTTCAAAGGCCTGAAATATGGAGCCGACTATTACATAAAGAAGCCTTTTGAGCCGGCAGAGCTGAGAAGCCTCGTGACGCTCTTTTTGAGGAAGAAGGGAAAGAGATTCGACCCTCTCATAGATCTGCCTGACGAAGAGAGGCTTACAGAGGAGATTGAGCGTTCAATAAAAGAGGATTCGCGCTACACTATAGGTGCATTGAAGATAAACAACCTTGGCGACTATGCGATAAAATTCGGGGAAAAATCCGCAATGGTAATTCTGCGCCTTATCTCGCAGCTTCTTCAGGACATAATAAGCACAAAGGTGCAGAATGTCTTCGTCGGTTTCCTGAACAGCGAGATGTTCATGATCGCTGGCTTGCATGATGAAGTGGTGCGTGCAGTAGATGAAATCAAGCAAGAGTTCAATGCAGTGTTGCCTTTCATACTACAAGATGCAGGCTACAAGATGCTTGACCTTGACATAGAGAACCTTTTCGACTCAAACGAGGTTCCCAAGCTTACTCTTTCGTTCGAAATACTCCCAAAGGAAAAGATAAGGGAGCGCCGCGATGAAATACTCAAAAGCAAGGGTGAGGGAACAAAGCCGATTGGAGCTTATACATATGAAGAATTGCAGAAGCTATTCAATGACAAAGATTTTGACATAAAGATCACCAGGGACGCAAGCGGCGTAAAACTCCAAATAGGAAAGATGAGCAAGGAAGATGATAGCTGATGGCAATAAAGCTTCAAGCCGCATTGGATTTTCTGGTGTCGTATGGCGTAGCGATACTGATAATCGCGGTTGCGCTTTACGTAATATACAGGATAGGTGCATTCACCCCAACGGTTGCCCCGCAGTATTGCAATCCAGCACCATCCTTCATGTGCAACCTTGCAGCGATAAACACAAGCGGCGTTTTAACTCTATCTTTTGCCCAAGTCACTGGAGGTGCGATAAACATAACTGGCATCGCATGTTCAACAGCAGTGAACACAATAGGCAACAGCCCCATGTATGGGAACGTAGGGGTAAATAGCTACAAGGCCGCACCGCAGTTCTATCCCTCGAACCAGCTTCAGAATGGCGTGATGCTCTATTCGAGCAACAGCATATCTCTAAATGTCTATTGCTATTCTGGAGGAGGAATTGCAAAGGCATCATTGGGCTCTGCATTTACCGGCTATGTATGGCTAAATTTCACCTATGCTGGCTTGCCCTCGACAATGCACAATATTGAGGAGATAGCGACTGTGAGTACAAAATACACTTAGAGATAGGTTAAAAAGTTTTATCTTGAAAGATATAATCTGGCAGAAAGCTAGGCTGAAAAGATGGGAATCAAGCTTTCATTGGTGTTCATGTGCATATTTGCATGCTCAGCGGCAGCAAATGCCGCATATGTGAGCATGGTCGAGCCCTACAATGCGACGCTCTACAACAATGGTAGCATACTTCTCGGTAAGGTGGGCCCGGGGGAGCCATTTTATGTCACTATACTCTCATCTACAAAGAATAATGCTGGGCAGCTGCTTGACTATGGCTGGAATCAGCTTGTGGCATATGGCACGCCAAGCGGCTGGGTTGTTGAAAATTCATCCATGAACGTGCAGCAGCTGACTGTTGCGGTAACCCCATCGCCGACAGCCCCAAACGGGACATACAGCTTCTATCTAAAAGCAATAAATACTGGAAACTATTCAAAGATTGGAAGTGTTGTCTTCAAAGCGATCGTAGAGGTAACGCCCAATGTATTCAATCTTATGGTCTATCCAACAAACATAAGCGTAGGCCCTGGTCAGCCTGCAGATGTAAAGGTTTTCATAAACAATACCGGCGTCTCGGATAGCCCATTTGTGATCAATGCATATGGCGCGCCCGCATGGAATAAGAGCGAGGAGGTAATTGCACCGCACTCCACATCAAAAGTGTTTACTTATGGAATATATGAAAACACACCTGGTGCTTATCACATACGCTTGGTCGTAAGCTCTGTCACAAGCCCACTTGTGCAAAAAGTGGTAGACATAAAGATGCTTGTCAAGGCCAGCCTTGCAAATGACCTTAGTGCCATAGGCCAAGGTGCCATAATATTTCCGAACATATACGAGCCAGCGTATTCTGTCATGTACCTAGTAAACCTTCTGTTCAAGCATTGGGGAAGATGATACCATGGCAAAGAGGAAGGCGGGGAAATCAAGCAAGGCAGGTAAGATAGATGCCATTTTCATAAAGCTAAGCTCTCTTGTTGACTTGGCAAGGCAGATGATGGGGCCGAGCTCGTTGAAGCATCTGACTGCAATAAAAGAAGGCGGTGCATATAGGCTTGTTTCTGCAGGAGAGCGTGTAAGCAACATGCAGATCGTATATTATGCAACTATAGAAAAGATAGGAAAGTTCTTCGTCTATAACGTAAATGCACCGGAAGAATCAATAGAGATGCGCGATTCGATAGGCAGCATAAGCGACTACAACACGCTAAAAGCTCCGGTTCTTGAGCTTTCAGAAAATCCCTTCAGGGTGGTAAAAAGGCCCAGATTCGACATCCAAGTAATAGAGGCAAGCGATTTTGAGTCCTTCGTGAAATCCTTGATAAGCGACTCGCAGTATGGCGGAGTTTCAGCCAAGGCCTATGCATTCCAATACAAAGGCACCCGCTACATAGGTTCCTTCGAGCTTTTGAGGGACACAGGGAAAATATTCGCCTATGCCAAAATGAAAGACAGCAAGGTTTTTAATTACCTGAGATACAATTATACCAACGACAAGATAGAGGAGGCAAACACAGTCGCGGAAAAGGCCTATACTTATGTTAGAGTGATAAACCTTTCAGAGCCATTTCCATTTTTCACCGAAAAGCACTGATTTGCCCGAGTAGCTCAATGGTAGAGCGACTGGCTGTTAACCAGTAGGTTGCAGGTCCGATTCCTGCCTCGGGCGCGTTTTATCTACATGATGCAACTTTACGCCCTCTTCACTCACATCAAAGTTGTCATGCTCTACTGTTATATAGCCAAGGGAATCTGCAAAGAACTGGGCTTTGTAGTTTAAAGTCCCGCAAAAGGCTGTCCTGCCTACCAAACCAAGATAGTGCAAATGCCCCAAAAAAAGGTAATCATTTCTGGGTATCCTAAAATAAAACCTTACAAGAATAGAAAGCATAGTAGGCACCAATCTCTCGCTTGCCTTTCTAGAGGCAAGTACAAAATAATAGCCCATTTTTTCTACAAATTTGCTCTTCTCAAGGTTACCATGAAAGAAGATCATGTTGCCTATTTTAAAAAAGAAATATGCGCCCCTGTTGATTGGCGAGAATGAGTCAATGATATGCAAAATCTCTTTGCTTCCTGCATATGCATAGTCGTTGTCTCCAAGCATTATGAAAGCTTTCGAGAGCGGGAATATTCTGTTTAGCCTTGAAAGAAAGGTCTTGTAAGCAAGCCCCTTTTCCCTGAACATCTCAAGCTCAATATTATCGCCAAGCATGAGCAGGTTGTCCGGCATTTCTTTGCGTATTATTTTGCCCAGAGTGGCTAGCGAAGAAATTGGATAATGCACGTCGGAAAGGATCAAAAGTTTTTTCATAAATATTTTTTTTGACTAGCTTCTTTAAATAGTTTCACTAAAAAAAAGAGGCATAATTCAAAAGATATATAAATATTCAACGAGTTAAGAGTAAAATCAAAAGAAAATTCTGGGCCCGTAACTCAGCTTGGCCAGAGTGGGAGGCTTTTAACCTCTAAGTCAGGGGTTCAAATCCCCTCGGGCCCG
>JBMFUN010000006.1:19950-22122 GCA_049966495.1 Candidatus Micrarchaeia archaeon | reverse complement strand
CATGCGGGTTTTATTTATAGTCGAAGCAAGAGTATTTAAAAATTCAACTTCCTAATTATATTATGTCTTCCAATTCTTCCAATGGCAAAAGAGCCCAGATAGCGCTTGAGTTCCTTATTGTCTACTCTTTCGTGCTTGTGATATTTATTATTCTCTTCGCTCTTGTGGCTTCGCAAAGGGCGATAACACTGAGCCAACAGGAATACGCGGAATTGCAGCTCCAAGTCCAGGATATCGCCCTTTATATTGACCAGGCATATACAGCAGGAAACGGCTACTTTGCCGCTATACCAATCGTAGGGTCTATAGGCTCCATACCATATAATGTTTCTATATCAACCACAGGCACTGTGATAGGCACCATGAAAATAGGAACTCAGACCATAACAACATATGGCTTTAGCACTGCAAGAAACCTAGTTGTGAATGGAACGTTGCAGCAGAGCGGCAATGGTATAAGCGTATACCAGATACCTATCTACAAGGGCTACATCACCATAGGAAATGCAAACGGAAACGTGTATATAGACCAGAAGCCTCCAAGCATGATGAGCTTCTTCGAGAACATGTTTTTAAGCCAGCCAGTTAACCAAAAGGTAGGAAGCTTCAACGGCGCAAACTATGCATATGGAAGTTTGACCTCTTACTTCGGCGGCAATAACCCGCTTACTGCAGTAGCATGGGCTTATATAACGCCGAGCGCAAATGGGCCGATATTTGGCGTCACGAACACGCCGCCCGGAAGCGGCTGGAATATGCCTTTTCTAAGCGAAGAGGGGCTTGTCGTATTCGGATGGATTTGGGGGGTGAATTCAAACAACCCGATAAGCTATGGCGTTCCCCATCCTGGATGGTACATGCTTGCAATAACCTACAATCCATCTGGTTCTGGAAGCGAGACATTCTATGTGAATGGCGTTGCTGTGGGCACTGCTTCTGGGCAATATTCTTCATCCGGCTCGACAGACTACTGGACCACATATATAAGCGGCGCAAAGCCTGGTGGAATGATCAATAACTACAACAGCCTCATAGCAAATGTGCAGGCTTATTCAACAAACCTTACAGCATCGCAGATCATGGCTTTATACAAAGAGGGCATAGGCGGCGCGCCTATATCCAATGCAATCATTTCTTGGTGGCCGCTCAACGGCAATCTAAAAGATTATAGTGGAGATGGACACGATGGCGTGGGGAGTGGCATGCAGTATGGAAGCGTGATACAATTTAATGCAAAGGTGATAAACAAAGCAGGCACCAACGCGACAAGTATACCGATAGGCTTTGTCACAAGCAAGGGCGCGATAGGCACTATACGCAATTTCATAGCAAATGATACAAACAGTTCAGGTGTGCTAAACGAATTCCTCACTGCAAATTCTGGGATAATAGGCGCCACAAATGTTACGATCACTCCATTCAACGGCAACGCCACAATAGCAGGAAACCTAGTGGGATGGTGGCCTCTGGATCTTGGCTATGGCAATTCCGCTTATGATTTGAGCGGCTATGGCAATACAGGCACAATGCAGAACGTGCAATGGGCAGGCATGCCATTGCCGACAAGCCTTCTTGCTCCATATTTCAATGGGCAGAGCAGTTCAATAACAGGCAATCTTCTTTTTGGCACCACCAACCTTACAATATCTGCATGGGTAAACAACACGGGAACAGGCACGTATTGGCAGAATATTGCAGAGATATACGGCAACCAGAACACGCATGAAACATTGGATATAGGAGTGACAGCAGCAAGCGGCAACGCTATAATAAGATGGAGCAACCAAGGCAACACCTTCCAAAGCCAGTATTATGGGGGAATAATAAAGCCCAATACGTGGTACCTTGTAACCGGCGTATGGAACGGCAACAGAAACACTTTGAGCGTATATGTCAACGGCAACCTTGTCGCGACTGGAGCGGGCAATGGAACGGTAGGCACTTTTGTAAATGGTTTTAACATAGGAGGATCGTATCCAGGAATGTATACTTTCAACGGCTTGATAAGCAATGTGCAGATATACAACACCGCGCTAACTCAACAGCAGATCATGCAGCAATACAGAAACGGGATCAGTGCGCTGCCTATAAGCAACACTGGCTTGATAGGCTGGTGGCCTCTCAACGGCAATGCCAATGACTACTCATCAAATGGCAACAATGGCATTGCAA
>JBMFUN010000006.1:0-19850 GCA_049966495.1 Candidatus Micrarchaeia archaeon | reverse complement strand
CCTCTCAACGGCAATGCCAATGACTACTCATCAAATGGCAACAATGGCATTGCAAATGGAGTTGCATATAAAAACATACAATTTATAGCAAATGGCAGCTCGCAGAAAAGCCTGATTTTCAACTTGCAAAATTCTTGGATGTATTCAGTAAATTCTCCACTCCCAAATGGTGCCAACACCGCAACAATAACCGCATGGATATTTCCAAAGAAGGTACAAGGAGATAGCACTTATGCTGGGATTGTAAGAATAGATGGAGAGGCATGCACAGGTAAGGGCCTGCTGCTAAGCCTGCAGGGAAGTAGCGGTCTTTTAAGCATGGCAACATGGTGCAATGATTTTGTACCGAAAAGCGGACCCAGAGTTGTATACAATGCCTGGAATTTTATAGCTGTTGTGCTGAAAGGCACTGCGGTCTCACTCTATGTAAATGGCCAGTGGGTCAATGGCACGCTTGCAAGCATGCCAAGCCTACAATCTAATGCAGATAGTTGCCCATACAATTTTGTTATAGGCTCAACGGACTGCCCAGGGCGCCTATTTAATGGTTCCATAGCAGATGTGCAGATATACAACACCGCGCTAACTCCAGGAGAGTTAAATGCCTTGTACAACCAAGGATTGCCCATAACGCAAAGAATTAATGTTTCGCTGGGATAGCATGAACATGAAGGCACAGTTTTGGAGCTTTGACGTGATCTTCTCCATAGTCATATTCAGCGTTGCAATAACAGTGCTCGCTTTTACATGGTACCAGATAAACTCCCAACTTTCCATCGCTTATGGAAACGGCGCAATGATTATGCAGATGCAGGCTAGCGCACTTGCCTCAACGCTGCTTTCTCCAGGATCGCCTAGCAACTGGAACAGCTATGTAAATACCACCAATGCAAGCACTTGGAGCGGCATAAGCATAGGCATAGGCACAAATACCAGCAGCATAGACCCAAACAAGCTTTACACGCTTATGTCGATGGCAAACTACAACTACCAGGCAACCAAGCAGGCGCTTGGCGTGGGCTTTGATTACTATATAAGTATAACAGGCCAGACAAGCAGGGGCGGCGCACTTAACATTTCAATAGGTGAAAACCCCGGAACGCATAGAGCGCTTACGGTTTATGTTGAAAAAAGGAGCAGCTATATCGATGGAATGCCTGTGCAGGTTGTGATAGAGCTTTGGACCAATACGCCTTTTGGCGTTGAGTGATAACATGAAAAACATGAAAGGCTTTATATTCACCCTTGATGCAATCTTTGCACTTATTGTAGCAGCAGCAGGCATATCGATACTGCTTTATGTGCATTCGATTCCTGTCAGCACATATACGATGCCAACAACCGAAGCGCTAAGCGTGCTAAACAATTTGCTTTATGCCAAACCATCATCTCTTTACTTTGCATCTCTGCTATACAATCTCACCTCTCCGAATGCCTCTGCATGCACGTGGCCCCAGTTCGCCCATTTTGCCAATATGAGCTCAAGCTCTTCCTGCATGCTCAAAAACCCCTATGTGCTATTTACGTTCAATACAGGCAACACAGCAATCCAATCGGTCATTGCTGAAAAAGGGATGGTCTTCGTAGGATCTGGAAGCTACATTTATGCGCTTAACGCGACAAACGGCAAGAAAATATATGCCATCAACGCCAATTCTGGGATAGCGGGAACGCCAATAGCATACAACAATGAATTGCTGTTTGTAAACTCCACTTCAATCATTGCCGCAAACATATACAACGGCACTGTGCTATGGCATGCTACTCTGCCAATTTCTCTTGCATCTGGCGAACCAATGCTCATGGAAGATGGCTATATTAGCATAACAAGTGGAACCAGCTTTTACCTTATAAACCCACTAAATGGCACGCCAGTTGCAAGCAATTCGATAAGCTCGCCATATTCTGCCCTACCGCCAGTATATGCAGATGGCGAATTCATAGTTGCGGTAAATTCATCAGCGCAGAACTATCTATATGCATACGCGCTTGCAAATCACAACCTACTGCCAGTCTGGAAAATACCCATCATGGCAGGAGGCATAACGCTCCCTGTTGTAATAGGGAACAAGATAATTGTAGGAAGCGGAACAAATGTATATTCATTCACAACTGGCGGCACTTATACAAGCACAAGCGTAGGCTCGCAGGTGAAGGGCTTGGCATACGATGGAAGCAATCTCTATGTTGAGACAGCAAGCAGCATATATGCATATAATGCAGCAGGCGCGAACATATTTTCATTCCCGACAATTGCGCAGTTGCAGTATACTGTGCCATCGGTAAGCAGGGGAAACCTCTATACGCTCATAAATGGGAATATCTTCCAAGCTTACAACATATCGCAAGGGAGAATGCTCTGGAGCTTGGATCTGCCAACTTCTAGCATGTCCCTCTTTGCAAACATAGCACTAGCATATGGAAACGCTTACATTGCAAGCGGCACAATGTTATATGCATTTGGCAACTACAAGATAGGGCAAGGTACAAGCGCCCTAGAAGCCCTTGCAGGCATGTACTTGAACAATGAAGGCGAAGAGGCGAACCTGCTCCTTAATTCATTCTATCCATCTAGCGACCTAGGCCTGTTCATAAACAACACATATGCGCCATCGCTCAAGATTGCAGGTTTGAATGGCTTTGGCTCTAACGTTACAATTGATACCTCGCACCCATTGCTCATAAAGAATGCAACCATTGGTGTATGGGTCAAATGGAACGGAGGTGTACATCTAATAGGAAGTTGCTGTGGAAGCAGGCAGGAGATTGTTGGCGCTGATTCGGCGCCAGGCTATGAAGTCAATCCGATAATAGCCTTAAACGACAGCGGAAAGAACGAAGTTGATACATGGGTGTGCACCGCATCTGCATGCTGGGTTGAAACCAAAAGTCCTGCAGGACTTATCCAGCCTGGCAGGTGGTACTTCCTGGTAAGCAGGTACAACGGCTCTGCTGTAAGCCTTTGGGTGAATGGCGTTCTTGAGAATTATTCTGCTGTATCAGGAAACCTTTCGGCACATGGTTCTGGAGACTATGTATATATTGGAAGCAGGTCCAACACTGGAAGCTACTTCAATGGCAGTATAACAAACGTGCAGATCTATAATGCTTCACTTTCCTCTTCACAGATACAATCTTTGTACCAAAGCGGACCATTCGGCGGGCCTATTTCATGGGGCACTCTTGCAGGATGGTGGCCCATGCTTGGAAACGCAAACGATTATAGCGGGCATTTCTATGCAAATTTCGAAACGAATGTAAGGTATAGCAATAGCAATATCATGCCGCCAGGCCTACAGAACGCCTATGAAATAAGCAAAGCAGGCGTGCCTTTGAGCATAGATGTGAATGGTACAATGCACATTTATAACGTGAGTGTGGTGTTATGGCGCTAAAAAAGCTGAAAACAAGAAAAGGCATTCTGCTTACGCTAGTTACGATAGTCCTGCTAATACTTATGATCAGCGAACTGCTCATGTATGTGACACTGAACATAGGCTACGATACGCTGGCTTCGCAATCGCAAACGCTGAGCAGCACAGGATATTTCATCCAGATGGTAAGGTCAAGCTCAAGTACATATCTGCAGAGTGCACTCGAAGGCGCGCTCAATGCACTTGCCATATATGAGGGCACGCCTACCCTTAGGCATTACCACTTCGTAAACAATACAGCGGGCGCGCTCTCCTCCCTTGTCTACAATGGTATCATATACGGCACAGATATGAGCAGCAGTATGAATGGCACAATGCAGAAATTTGCAAGCATGATGAAGCAGGAAGCGCAGAGCGAGTACATGAACTTCAACATGACAAATGCAAGCGTAAAGGTGTACCAAAGCGGACCGTTTGCGCTGAGTGCGCTCTACACTGCGCTTGCTATAGTAAATACAAGCTATGGATTTTTTATATATCCAATCAATGCAACTGCAAGCATTTCGCTAATTGGAAAGCCCGACCTCTACAGCGTCGAGGCTGCCGACCCGGAAACAATACGCGCTGCAAGCGCATTGCCCAAGGCAGTGCTTGTAGGAAACATGTATGCAACAAGCGCAAACACATTGAGCAATGCATTTGACTATGGCACAGTTGTCATAATCAATGGACCGACATGCAGCAATGTACCGCCACAATTCCAGAATCCTTATTTCATCCTTGCAATGCCAAATGCAAACGATATAAACAGTAATTTGTGCAACATGGGCGGGCTTATAACATCTGTGCTCAATTCAACACCTCCAGCAAAGCCTTATCTTGTCTACCCCCAAACCATATTTACATATCTGAACAATGGGACAAAGCTTCTTATCAACGGGCCGAGCAAGTCTCTGCTCAATTTAACACCGATCAAAACCGCAATGCAGAGCAATTATTACTACCCGTCGCCATATGCGCCTTCTTATCTGGACTGGGCCAACAGCACATTCAAGAGATCACAAAATGGAATTGTATCTTTTAATATATTACACAGGTTTGTATCACAAACAAATGGGGGAGCAGGCAGTTATGGGTATATCGCAAACCCCACATTTAACTATTCTGAAACATTGTGGTTCTTCATTCCCTCATATTCCACATCAACGTGGTATCCACTCACTGATATATACAATGCATCGGTAAATGGGGGCAATGGCGGCAGCCAAAATTATGATTATGGTGGCCTGTGGGTTAATGGTGGAAAGATATGCCTTCTCATGGAGAACTGGCCAAACTCCGTGCAATTGAATGTGTGCAGCCCGTATACGGTAGTGCCCAACACATGGTACTTCGTCGCGATATCTGGTAATTGGCTGGATGAGACTTTGTATGTTAACGGCACTGCGGTCTCGTCAGGTTCTATGTCAAGCTCTGCGATCGCCCAAGCGCAATCGACATTTACAAAGCCTGCCATTTCATTCTATACCAACCCGCCTGGCGGGTTGGAAGAGGCAGAAGCGGGAACCAAGCTTGCTAATGTACAGTTATACAGCACAGCATTGTCCGCAACCCAGATACACACCATATATTTAGAGGGTGTAAATGGCATCCCGCTAAACTTGCCCTACCTTCTTGGATGGTGGCCATTGAATGGCAACTTGAAAGATTATAGCGGCAACAACTACAACCAGGTAATTGCCACAGGTGGCTCAGTAGGTTTTGTCGGGCCTTACAATTACAGCGGAGATTCACTGTTATGGGGCACGTATTATTCTTCGCCCAAGCAGGTAGAAGGCATAAACTGCATGAATGCCACGCAGTGCGGAAACCTCCCACAACAGAGCCTCTATATTGGCAATATTACGCTTTGGTCAAACATGACAACTGTGAAAAATGAGAGCACCGCGCTTGGCTTGCAGAATGCCATAAGATAAACTTTTTATATAGAGCATGGGCAATCTTTTCAGTCTTTTATATATTGCATAATGCCTGCATTAGACGCCAGTCCCTATTGTAGAAAAGAGCGCCCCTATTACATAATGCATAATTATGAATATCACCAAGCCCACGATGATAAAAACGGGCAAGTATTTCAGGCCATTGACAACTGAGCCAGATGATATCGCGCTCATTATCAGCGCCGCAAATCCAGTTATGATAATAATTGCAGCAAGAGAGAAGTTGTGATACGTCTGGGGTGTTATTTTCGGCGGGCTCGGCCTAAGGAATGAAAGGCCCGTGGTTGGCAGTCCTCCAGGATTGCTTGCCAGAATGCCCTTCCATACAGTATCAGTAACAACGATCATCTGGCTTGTAAGACCGTAGAGCACTGGCGCAGCTATGAGCCCCGCAAAGGCTATGAATATGCTGTACATGAAGAGCTGGCCTGAGACTTCTTTCTGTATGAGCTGCTGGTTCCTCATGTCCTTTGCAATCTGCTCTATAAGGTCTGCCATCGCACCTCCGTATCTCAGCGCTTCGACCATCATGCGCACAGCATGGGTAAGCTGGTAGGACCTGTAGTTTGTGGCAAATTTTTTCAGCGCATCTTCCAGATTCTCACCTCCGAATATGTTCCTGCTCATTATTTTTATATCGCTGGTTATGGGCTCGAATTCTGGCCTTGCCGCAAGCAGCAGCGCCCTGTCAAGTGCAATGCCACTTCTCAAATTTGCAGATGCTATCTGCAAGAAGTCTGGAAGCACCGCCTCCATTTTTGTCTTCCTTTTCTGTATCATGTATTCAAGAACCATGTAAAGCAGCAACAAGTAGGCTGCTGCCCCTCCTACTCCGGTGAAAAACGCGACAATTGCATAGGGCTTTATAACCTTCATCTCAAACATTGCAATAGACAAGAGCACCAGTAGGGTTATCGCGCCAACTATCGCAATGCGGAGGAACTTCTCAACACTCATCTTCAATCCGGCAAGGTCTATCTCCCTTGACACGAACATGGTGACTTGCCTTGAGACGAGCTTTTCGAATTTTAAGTTGCTCAACATACTATCACATGCTGAATACAGGCCTAGAGCTCCTTATCAGCATAAGGAATACTATCTGCAGGAACAAAAGTCCCACAAGGACAAATGCAAGCAGAGTTGCAGTTACAGAGAAGAGCGCTATGAATGTTGTAAGTATTGTCACCACTGCTATTCCCATGCTAGGCAGGATGACGCCGAAAAGCATGTAAAACATTGCTATTGCGTTGAGCCTCTGCCCATATCTTCTAAGCTCTATCACGCGCTCCTGCGATATCTGATCTATCACACTTTGCAATGCAGACACCACATCAGCACCAGCCCTTATGCTGACAGATGCCTGGAGCATTATCCTCTTGAATGAAGGGCTCTTTGTCTCAGACACAGTCGCGTCTATGGCGTCTTCAAGAGGCATGCCGAGCTGAACGCGCTCAACAATCCTACCAAATTCCTTGCTCGCCGCACCATATCCGGTGCTTATCGACACAATTGCATTGTACAGAGGCATTCCTGATCGCAAAGATATAATCATGTCTCTTGCGGCGAAGAGTATGTCGCGCTCCACGCTTTTTGCATCGATGGCACTTTTCTTTGTTGGAAAATTGAGAAAGTTAATGAATGCTATCCTAAATATTACGAGGCCAAGCAAAATTGCAAAAAGGGCACTGTAGCCCTCTGCAAGGCCTACCTTCACAAACAATAAATATGCCGCAAAGCCGAGTATGATTCCGAACATTGCAGAAGCTATGAGCATTCGCTTTATGAATTCGTATAGCGTTCCTTTTATGCCGCGCTCCTTCAGTGCAATTTCAAGACCTTTGTGCTTCGCGCCTATGCCTTCTATGTAGAGCCTGAACCTACTGGGCTTCCTTGGCCCTGCCTTTGCTTGCTGTGTTGGCGCGGGCCTCTGCGGTTGCATGGTTTGCATCGGCACCGATTGCTCCTGGCCCAGTTGCCCTGCCTGCTGTGTAGGCGCCTGGGCTTGTGGCTGCGCAGGCTTCACGCTTGGCTTAGGCTTTGGCTTCCTGGAGAAAATGCCAGGCTTTGGCTCAAGCTCTATGATCTCATTGCCTACCTTTATTACCCGCTTTTTCTTGTTGAATATCACGAATTCACCTTGAGCAATGCCAAGGCCTCGGCCAGCCTCTGGTCCCTAAGCTCGAATAGAGATCTTTCGAGATCGCTCTTTGGCGCAATCTTTTTCTTCTTTTTTGCATCTTCGATAACTTGGTTCAGGCCTTCCAGCTCCTCCACCACAATTGCAAGATGCTCGCTGTCAAAAACATGCTCATTCAATCCCTCTATGATGCGCTCCAGCTCTGAGATCTGGTCTGCAAGTGTAAGGTTGGGAAGCACAAGCTCGCTCACGTTTATGTGTTTCATTTTTATCTTGGGCATCTTTGCCACTGCGCCAATCTTCCTCACAATGCCGCCCAATTCTGCCTTAGCTTCTTGAACCTCTTTTGGCGTCTCTGCTACAACAGGCTTTGTCTCTGCTGCTGGCTGCTGAGCAGCAGGCATTTCATGCTCAGCCGCTGCCTCTGGCTTTGGCTTATAGACAACCTGTGGCTGTGAATAAGCCGCCTGAGCAAGGCCGGCTGTCACAAGGTGCGGCTGCACCTGCTTGGGCTTCTCCTTTGAAATGCGTTCTCCTCGGGATTCTATCTCATTCAGCTTCGCCACAAGCTCCAAATAGGGAACATGTTGAACCATTGAAGAGCTTCCTATTGGGGTGATGTCAACAAAACTTACATCCGCTTTGCTGGCACCCTTTTCTATATCTTCAACAACAGCAAGCAACTCCTTGTACTCCATGAAATCATTCTCCTCTATCACCTGAACATGTTCCTCTCATATTTGACATCATTGTTAACTATGTCGAGCACGCGCTCCTTGTGCCTGTAGTAGTTTGCAATGACAAGCCCCGCATCGTTGACATCAAGCACATTGTTCTTCACCATCCAGTTCAGCACTTTCGACTTTTCGTCAATCTCCTGAATTACCTCTGACCTTGTCAACCCTGCATAGAGGTTAAATGTCTCAAGAAGCCTGCTCATCTCGTTGATGTGCAAGAAGCTGTCGTCAGCCATGTTCCATTTGTAAAGCACATTTACATCGCCATCGCGCAGCACCTCGCCTATTTCAAGCACGCGCCTTATGCCTTTGCTCCTATGCCTGAAAAGGACCACAACTGCACCAAGTGCGTTCAGCATGATCTTTGGCACCTCTATAGGTGGATTTGTCATCCTCACTATGGTATCTTGGGCATTATCTGCATGCACTGTACCATATACAGCATGGCCCGTGTGTATTGCTTCGAATAGCGTCTCGGCATCTTTCTGAGTTCTTATCTCTCCCACTACCACTATATCGGGCCTCTGCCTAAGCGCATTGACCATCAAATTGTAGAGCGTAACTTCTCCCTTGCCTTCCGGGTTTGGCTGCCTGCTCAGCATCGGAATCCACTGAAGGAAGTAAGGCAGTGTAAGCTCCCTTGTCTCTTCTATTGATATAACACGCCTGTTTGAGGGGAAGAAGATGCTAGAAGCATTGAGGAAGCTAGTCTTTCCGCTTGCAGTGCCGCCAGAAATAAGTAGGCTTATCTCGTTCTGGATTGCAAGCCATATCAGCGCCGCAAGATCCACGCTTATTGTATGGTTTTTTATCAGCGCGGGCATGGTCCACGGGTTCTTCGAGAATTTTCTTATCGTTATGGTGTTGCCTGTCTGCGAGACAGGATAAAGCGTTGCATTGACTCTGGAGCCGTCGGGAAGCTCTGCGTCCATCAAAGGCGCAAGGTTGTTTATCTCTCTTCCAACTCTTCTGCCTATCTGCTCAGCCTGCTCGTATATCTCATCCTCATTCTGCGGCTTTATGTTTGTCTTGCACCAGCCATAAATTTTGTGGAAAACGAAAACAAAGCTCTTAGATCCGTTTACTGCAATCTCTTCGAGATTTTCATCTGCCAATGGGCCTTCGAGCTCTCCCAAGCCCAGCATCATGTTCAAAATGTACGAGATTAGAAGGCTCTTTGTGCTCGCACTTGTGCCTGGAAGATACCTCTCAATGAGGAGGTTGCTCGCTGCGATGTACTTGTTGTTCAACTCTTCCGTATACTCCTTGTCCTCTATTCTTGATGGGTCTACAGGCACCATGGACATCAGCTCTCTTCTAAAAGACATTAGAAGAAGCCTTGTCGCCTCTCCGATGCCCGGGTAGGTGACATTGTATATAGGGACGAAATCGCTGCTCTGGATAAGCTTTATATGCACCTTCATGCCATGCGCATCAAGGTCGTATTCAGCAAGCAGTTTCTCTCCATCCTTGGCTGAAGCTTCGCCCTCCATAAACACCACTCATTTTGAAAACTTCTTTGACACTTTATCCAGTTTTTCCCTTATATTTTTGGCTTTCTTCTCTGTGCGCTTTGATTCCGCTGCCAGTTCGCCAATCCTTCTGCTTTTTTCTAACAGCGATACATTTGACTTCTTCAGCGCGGCAAGCTGCGCCGAAAGTTCTGATACCTCCTTCTTTGCCTCTTCTATCTGCTTGCCTATATCGCCAACTTCTTTTGAAATTTCCCTTATTTTGTCATCTATGCTCGACACCTCGCCGAAGGCGCTCTTGAGCGCACTTATCTTTTCTATAAGCTCCTTTGTGACCCTGTCGACTTGAACCTTATTGCTCTCCAAAGTTGTGTGGATCTTGCTATATGCATCGGTGAGCTGCGTCTTCTCCATTTCAAGCGTGCGCAATGCCCCTTCCCTATGGGCCTTGAACTCCTTGAGAGAATTCTCCAGATCCTTGATTTCATCGCTTTTGCTCTTCATCGCTTTTGCGATGCTTTCAAGCTCGACATAACCTTCTCTCAACTGCTTTAGCACCGTCTCATTCTTTTCAATTGCTTGCTTTCTTATCTCCTCTGCCTGCATGTCTATGTTTTTGACCAGAACCCTGAATGCCTCTGCAGTGCTCTCCTCTATCGCCTTGATCGCAGCACTGCCTTCATCAACTTCTTTGAGAAGATTTCCTATCTTTGCATGGCTTTCCTCTATGCTCCTGTCGAATGCTGTAGAGCTCAGCGAGTTGATCTTTTTGGTAAGCTCATCGGCATGCTTGCTTATTTCTGTGTATGTGCTTTCAGCCTTCTTTTGAAGATCTTCAAAATGCTTGCTGCTTTCGCTCGCTATGGTATTGAACTTGTTGATCTGGCTCAAAAGGCTTTCTATGCCAGGAAGCGAGCTTCTATAGAGCTCCTGCAGTTGGCTTATATTGACATTTATGTTTTTCAGCGCTTCAGAAAACCGATCAAGGTTTATGCCCTGGGTGGCAAGCTCCTGCTGTACAATCTCGATCTCATTTTCCATCTTTTTCTGCAAAACCTCCTGCCCCTCCTTGCTAAGGTTCAGGGGCTCAACATACATCTTTCCCATCTCATAGGTTATCTTTACCAACCCACCACTCTCGAGCACCTTCGACCAGGATTCCACAATATTTGGATCCACTCCAAGTGCAAGTGCGATGCTGCTAGAATCCATCCTGCCCTTCTTAATAAGAAGATCCATCAGGGAGTCTATTGTAGTTTTGGTCTCTTCAGTAGGAACATCCGCCACGCTCACCATCACTATTATTAAGCAGGAAATATTTTTAATATTGCCTATTGCACGATGTGCATATTGCAAGATATTATATGAGATTCCTGTAGAATAGGGAGAACAGAAGGGCTATGAAAATCATGAACACTATGCTGCTTATCGGTATGCCTGTGAAGAGAAACATCAGCACGAAAATGACAGCCATCGTTGCCATATAAACGCTTTTGTTCCAGCCAAGCACCTTGCTTCCGTCAAGCGGGGGAACAGGCAGCATGTTGAAGAATGCAAGCAGAATGCTTATAAAGATAGTGAAGCTTATCAATGCGTATGCATAGCTGCTTGGTGCAGGCCTGAGCAAAAGCAGCAGCGCAAGGAATATCGCGAAAATTGTGAAGTTCGTCAAAGGCCCGGCTATTGAAACAATCCCGTTCTGCTTTTTTGTAAAGTAGCTTGTGTAGATTATTGTCGCTCCTGGAATGCCCAAAAGGAATCCAAACAAACCAGTTGCAAAAGTTATAAGCAGTCCCATTGTAGAGGTTTTGAATGCCGCGATTGCACCATAATGCTCGGCAACAAACTTGTGCATAAGCTCATGGAGCACGAAGCTCAGCGTTACGCCCAATGCTACGATTGGCAGCAGGTAAAAGAACCTTCGCACGAAAGAATATGGCATTGAAATCCCTCCTATACCCCCTTCAAGTGTCAGTGTAAATGCCAGGATTAGCACCAAATCCGCAATCACTATCTCTTTTATCTCTCTGCCTATTGAAACATTCTCCCTGATCATAAGGAGATATTTTTAACAAGCATATAAAAAACTTGCATATGAAAATATAATGATAGCTCCATCGTCTAGTGGTCATTGCTTTTGCAACCACAAAAGGATAGCGGGCTCTGGACCCGTTGACGCCAGTTCGAATCTGGCTGGAGCTATCTTGGTGCTTGAATGCAAGCAAAGGAAATGAGCGGCCATGTGATAATCTGCGGCTTTGGAATACTGGGGCAGAAGATAGCAGAAGTGCTGGCTGAGCATGGGATAAAGTTTGTAGTCATAGACATAAATCCCAAGGTTGTTAGCACAATCAAGGAATACGGCTACGAAGCTGTAGAAGGAGACGCCACGCGATCGAGAGTCCTTAGGTTGGCAGGGGTAGAGAATGCAAAGGCAATAGCGATCGCGCTTGATGATGATTCGAAGAACCTCTTCACCGTGCTCACTGCGAGGGATTTGAACAGCAAGATCTTCATTGCAGCAAGAGCCAATGACGAATTTGTGAGGAACAAGCTTGTGGAAGCGGGCGCCGATTATGTTGTTATGCCCCAAAAGGCGGCAAGCAAAGAAATTGTAGATGAACTGCTGAAGTAAACCGCCCACGACTAAAGCCGTGGGCTTTCCATAGTTGATTCACATGTTGCACAGCAACGTTGGGCAAACTAACCTGTTAAATTTATATTTGAAAAGATATATATGCTCGACAATTGATCCCCATCTAAAGAGTGTGGGTTTCCTTGTCGAGAATAGGTGAGTAGATGGAATCACCTATAATTGGGGAGGTCACATTCAGGCTTATTCTTGTGGTTATCGCACTCACGTTGATTGTGCTTTTTGCATCTCTATATATCATAAACATTATCTCGGGCAACCCATATACTGCAACATATTTTACACTTGCATCGCTGTTTGACTTCGCCCCGATATCCGGCACAGAATACCTTGAATCGATGATCTCACTGCATAGCCAGCAGTTCTATTTACTCCTTTTGATTTCTATTCTAGACGGGTTTTCCAAGGCGGTGCTCATAGGTTTCATAATAGCGGCATTTATCGAAGCACTGATGCGCATAGACATAAGCGCGAGGATCGGAGGCATAACAATGAAGCACATGAAGAACCATGTCGTGGTGTGTGGCTATTCGCAGCTTGCCGAAGCGATCTGCGGCGAGCTCCAGAAGCACAAGATCGAGTTCGTAATCGTGGAAAAACTTCAAGAAAAAATCGACCTCCTTAGCGATTTAGGCTACAAGGTTGTGCTTGGCGACTTCACAAAAGAGGAGACGCTAAAGAGAGCAAACGCAGGAAGCGCGCGCGCGATAGTATTCGCATCTGATGATGAGCATGTAAACCTTTTCGGCATTGTCACCGCCCACTATCTCTATCCAAAACTTAGGATAATCTCAAGGGCAAAAGAAGAACCAACAATACCAAAGATGCACAGAGGCGGCGCCGAGCTTGCAGTAATACCTGAGGTGCTAGCCGCGCTCGAAATGAGCAACAACATTGTCAAAACGGTGTCTCTATGATATCTGCTAAGAAAGCTCGACACAGGATGCTTGGCCTTGCCGGGCTGCTCTTTCTTCTGTCAATCTTGATGGACATCGCCTCTAAAGTAAACCCATATCTGGCGCTAATGGAGAACGTGTTCGGCTCATTTGACATACCTTATTCTGTGCTCAGTTTCGCTTCTGCCGAAAAAATCACCATTATCGTGACTGCTTTGCTGGATGTGATAGTCTTTGCGCTTCTGACAGTCGTATTTGCAAGCCTGTTCTTCGATTCCATAACAAAGATACATGTTAGGGAGCACAGGGTGCTTAGGAGCATGATGAAAGCGAAACACCACATCATAATTGCACCGTACAACAGCTTTGCATTTGAGACCGCAAAACTGCTGAAGGAAAAAGGCAGGGATGTTGTCTTAGGTGTCTCCACCCGCGCGGAGTTTGAGCAACTTTACCGCAAAGGCATACCGGCAATAATCGGCGATCCGAAAGATGTAACATTCTTCGAAGCGTGCAATGCCAAGAATGCTGATTTTGTCATTGTGTGCGACGAAAGCGATATAGCAAATACGCTTATAACGATGACTGCAAAGACCGTGAAGCCAGGGATAAAAATCATATCAAGGCTTAGCAACGAGTCAAACATACCAAAGCTCGGCCTGGCAGGCGCCTATAGGATGATCATGCCAGAGATAACAGCTGGCGAGAGAATAGGTATCGAGATAGCAAAAAGAATGCTAGAATAAGAATGCTAGAATAACAGGTTCTTCCTCATTTTTATTTCAAGGCTTATGTATCATAATGCAAGGCCATCAATCTCTTGCTTTTTTGCTCGTTGCAAAGCTATTTGTTTGCGCGCCTGCGGTGAAGCGGCGTTTTTGGCTGTATCACAGAATCCCTATAGTAGCCCCATTCCTCTATGTAGAAGCTCTTCTTGCTTGGAGGCGTCGATCCCTCGGGCTCCTCAACCATTGAATATCTAGAATTTATGATGTAGTTGTAGTAATCAGTTGCCTTGTCAGGTGAAAGACCCTTGCTTGCAAGTACGCCCCTTTCAATCCTGCTTTGCAGGCTTTCGCTCAACTGCTGCGAGTACTTTGATGCACTTCCTAGCACACTTTCATAATATTGGGCTTTTTGGGCATGCTCACGGCGATCTTTATCACTTTCAGAAACCCTAGCTTTCTGCCACTCCTCTTCTGCCTTTGCCTTAAGCCTATCAGGCAGACTTTCAATGTTCCATGCATACTCGCCATTTTTGTAATCAACCAGCTTCTGGGGGTTGATCAGCTCGACTTCATTTGCATGAGCCCATTTACCAAGCCAAATATTCCCGTGCTTCTTTAAGTATTCCTCTTCGAAGCGCAATGCGACATCTATCCTGTCCTCCTCTTTGAAACCAGTCTTTTCTGCGATCTCTTTCCTTTGGAGAAGCTCCTCTTTGTCAGAAAGCTTCTGCCTTTTGGCCATGTCTATAGATTCGTTTAATGCAGCTATAATCTCCTTGGGCGCTTCCATTAGGGAGAAAAATGGGCCCAAATACGGCGTTTTTGGGCTTTTATTACTCACCATTTCCTTATAATTTGATAAAAATCTCTTCCATGCAGGTGTGATATTAGCTTCTTTAACGGCTTTATCCACTTCTTCTTTGAAACGTATCTTTTCCATTTTCTGCGCTTCCTTCAACTCTTTCTTAGATCCTGCATAATTTTCCCAGTTTTTCTGCTGGTATTTGTTTTCTTTTCGGACTTGCTCGTTGTATGTTTTGATTACTGTCTTTGAAGCCTTTGATAATTCAGAGGGCTTTACATTTCCGCCCTTTTTATACGCTTCAAGTATTTCCTTTGATTTGTTGTACCTATTGAGCCTGCGATTGCCCAATTTTCCAGAAAAGACTGAAAGCTTCACCATCTTGCTATTTGGTGTTGAAAGCGGTGCTTTTGATGAAGCACCCATTTTACTCTCCATCCTTTCAAAATACTTTTCTGCTTTGACGGCTTTTTTCTCTGCACGCGCTTCCTTGACTGCATGATATGCCATGTGCAACACTTGCTTTGTGGGCTTGCCTAGCAATCCAGCAGCGCCTCCCTTGGTGCCCCCTGGGATTAATTTCGCTGGTGTGCTCCTGTACTTGTTGCCTGCACCAAGGCCCTTTCCTGCGCCTTTTCCAGTGCCACTTGCCATTCCCATCAGGGTGCCTATCCCAAAGAGGGCAAAGATGTCAGTGCCGCGCATAAGCCCTGCTGCGGCCGCTATCAGTATAATTATCACTATAATTGGTATGAATGCGTATATTGCGCCAATGCTCAGTATTATTGGCAGCATTCTCTCACAGTATAATAATAGGTTTTTTTAATATTTATTGGTTATGGTAGCAAAAGCAAAAAAGCAATTGGAAGCAGCATTCAAAACTATTTACCATGCCTCTGCCTCTTAGCTATTTTAATATAAACCGCGACGCCTATGCCTATTTCAATCGCTAAAATGGCAAGCACATTCAGGCTGCCAAAGCTTAGCATAAAGTTTCCTATTTGCGTATCTACCACAATGCTTGAGGGGGCTGTGCTGTAATTGTACTCGAGGTAATTAGAAGCTGTGCCCCCGCTGTTTGGTGTTGAAAAACTCAGACCTGTCTGCTTTACATAAATCGGCTCTGGAGGCGGATTGCCGTAATACTGCGCGATAATCTTTGCATCCTCAGTGCCACAAGAGGTTATGCTGGCAGTGAAATTGCCATTAGAATCGGTTTTGACGACGTTTGCAAGCCCTAGCTGGGAGGTGAAAACACCTGTGCCGTTCATGAAATACGGGATGCAGTACTGGTAATAGCCAAGCGTTGTATTATATCTTGCGGCCTTCAGGCCGTTGTAGCCGTAGATATTGCAATTAAACTTTATATTGCCGCTTGCAAGTAAGCTGCTCGCCTGCGGAGGGCATTCATGCGATATGTTGAATTGCGGCGAATAGTCTATATGCATGGATTCATACAGGCCTCCTGCGCCGCCACTCTGGGTTATTGAGGCAAGCGGATTTGCAAGCGTGCAGTTATACCCGTTGCCGAAGGAACAGTTCAGCGCCCGGGCAAAGTAGCCGTCAAGATTATTTGACAAGAAGTCCTGCGTGCTTGTTGATGAGTTGTAGTAGTTTATGTTTGTATCAAAGTATATGAGCACGTTGGCATTTGGGACTGGCTCTATCCCAAAAGGCGTCGCTGAGAGCAGCGTACCGCTTATTTTCAACACCGTCTGGTTGGAATTTTCAGCATTGACAATGGGAGTGACATTCATCAATATTGTAGTTGTATTTGCAAAGTCTACATCCAAAGGCATGTATATGGTGTTGTTGAACATGTCCACATAAGTGAACAGAAGCCTGTTGTAGCCAAAAATGTTTGTACTCTTGGACATATTGAGGATCATGCTGTTGAGATAAGATGCGCGCTTGTAGACATCGAAAAGCTGCGCAAAATTCGTTGCACTAGTTTCAGTATAGGAGAAACTGCTCTGCCCGTTGAAGAAATTGCTTGCATAATAATATGGGACAGGGCAGTTGCCCCCGCAGTTTGCCCCAATGGTTTGCTGCGGTATTGCTATCTCTGCTGCATATCCAGGATAGGTGGTTCCAAAGGCACTTTGCATATAGTTATCAATTTGGTAGTTGTAGTTGTTTGCTGCGTTGATCACAAGCTGCGGTGAAAGCATTCCAACTGTTGCATTTATAGTTTGGTTTATAAATATCTCCCCGAGGTTCCTGTTTGTCGACATCCTGTAGTTTATATAAGGCAACATTATTGCGCTGGCATCTGATACGTTTGGCATGTAGTATAGGTTCTGTGCAACATACTGCAGATACGTGGGGCCACCTTGAACGGTTTCATTAAGCAGAGAGAACGCTACCGGCACCGGGGCAGATGTATAACCTTGGTATATGACATCTGATGTCGAGCTTATGTCTCCACATGCAACTGGGTCGTTGTTCATGTCGCTAGGCGTGCCTACCGACTCGGTGGTAATGCCGAATGGGGTAGCGCTCACCTGTTGTATGTTCTGGTATAGGTAATAGCTATAGTTGTATGGCACCAATACATAGCCGTTTATCCCGCTGTTCAAAAAAGTGGTTGGCTGGCTAAAGAAAGCTGGAGAAATGCCTGCTATATTGCTAATTGCTTTCGGCGTGGTGCTTTGACTAGAGGTAATGCCACAGCTTGAGAAGGATTTTGCACCAGAGGTAGTTTTAGAATTTGCCGTCTGCTGCGGAAAGAGTGAAGAGAGCGTATTTGTAAGCGTGAAATATGCTTCGGGCGATCCTTCGCTTTCAACATAGCTGAAAGAGCTAGGCACGGCAAGAAATGGTGGCTCTATCATCGAGATTGTATTTGCAATGATTGCGTTATAGGTGCATGCACCATTCGAATATTGACTTTCGTTTATGTAGCAAGAATATGGGGTATAGGCAGCAAAAGATATCTTTGTATAGTTTTCGATCTTTGGTTGGAATGTCAGGAATTCAGTATAGATAGGCAGTCTCTGAGACGATTCTACATGAGCAAGCATGTTAAAAGTGCCATTGAAACTTGAGGAAAGGCTCAAATTAGTAGGAGGCAACATCATACCTGTGGCGTTGATGCCTAATGCAGTGATCCACGGCCCTATTGGGGGGTATGGCACATCGCCT
This sequence comes from Candidatus Micrarchaeia archaeon, assembly GCA_049966495.1. GTDB lineage: Archaea > Micrarchaeota > Micrarchaeia > Micrarchaeales > Micrarchaeaceae > JAKAWW01. The sequence continues at coordinate 1,907 of JBMFUN010000006.1, read as the reverse complement.
AGCGAACTTGGCGTGTTTGTGCAACCAGCAGCACAGTACGATATATACTGCCCATTTCCTATGCTGATGTTTGCAGAGAGCACCCATCCGTATGGTGGCCAGTACACCTGTGTGTTTCCTTGGGAGGTGCTAATCTCCTGGCTGTTGGTTGGGAACATTGTGGTATAATTCTGAGCATCAATTGGAATCTCTGTATTGTTCTCAGTGAAGACACGCATGATCAGGAATGATGAAGGCATGCCATTTATGGAAAAATTCCAGAAATCAAAAACGTAAAGGAGGCCTTCCTGGTCTATAATGCCTATGGGATAATGGAAAGAGGCGATATCGTTAAAGGAGGAAACAGAGCTATACGCATCTGCAATTTCCTTGTTATGGAAAGGACCTCCATGCTTTAAGTACTGCGCTATGCTCATGTTGTATGTGCTGTTTGAGTATGTAAGGTTTATCTCCCCTTCATAGTTTAAAGAGGGGCTCTGGTACAGGACTATATTGCCAGGATAGGATTCGTTTGCAAGGTAAAGGTTCTGCCCCCCGGGAGATACTGCGAACTCCTGAGATGGCAAGAAGCCGCTTGGCTGGGTCTCGTTGACAAGCTTCTTTGTACCATTGGAAAAGAGCGCACCAATGAAGAATTTGCCTGATTTTCCTGCATAGTATCCTGTAAAGAATACATCATTTGAATAATCTGATGTTACAGCAGTCGGCGCCATGCCACTTTGCGAAAAGCCCCACCAAGTAGAGCTTTGATGAGTCAGATTTGTCACATTCACAAGGTATAAATCTGTGGATTGCTCTTTCAGCGTGTTGTTCCAATAGGTTTTCCACAACGAATTCCATGTGCTCCATGTGCATGATGTGCACTGCACAGTGCTGGGCTGGTCATTTGAAACATTATAATAGCCTATCGGCACAAACCTGAAGGTGTAGAGAAGCGCGCTAGATGAGCTTGAGAACAAGCCAAAGCCATTGCTGTTCGTGTAGTTTATCACATATATGTAATCATTTGGCGATGCTGCTATAAACTGAGGGTCTTTTATGCTCAGATAAGCATAATTTCCTGCAGATCCAAGCCTACTGAGAAGATTGTCAAATACATTGCTTATTGCGCTTATTTGGCTGCTTGTGAGCGAACTTAGGAATATGTTCGTTGTTGGAAGGAAATCAGCAACAGTGCTAGAAAGGGAAGCAATGCCAATGTTGAAAACTGTGAAATTGCTATTGTAATTTGCGAAGAACCCAGAATCGGTAAAGAGAGGGAATGGATCCAGATAGTTTGAAGGTTGCAAGTAGTTGTGCGGGCTATACATGTCAAAAGATAGATTCATATATTCTGTCCTGTTGCTCACCGTGCTGAATAATGCTGGCATTGAAATATTGTCCAAGAAATATGGCAAGATAGGCACATATGAATAAGATATCTGGGTAATTGGTGCGCTTGCAGTGTCTGGCGCAAGGAATCCGCCCCAGTATCCTGCTATATAGTATCCAGGATCGCCCGAATATGTGTATATGTTGGCGCCCCCGTTGTAGCCATTGAAATCTATTCTTCCATTTGTGCTGACTAAGTTCCACCCATTTCCACAAATCCCATACCCCCACCCACTAGCCAGAGCTGCTGCACACAAGTATGACTGAGGGTAATCTGAAACAGGGTAATAATACTGCCCATTGAGCTCTATATAATCCGTTGTAGGTGCTTTTGGCGTTACTACTGGTATTGTTATGTTGGTGTTGTTGAGCTGGGTTAGGTCATAGCTGTACTGGTAGTTGTAAACGTAACTGCAATACCAAGTCCACAGCGTGTTGTCAGTAATTGCTTGAAACGGGCCATCTTGATACTCTAGACCGTAGAAGCTTTGGCTTTGGTAAAAGCCGCCATTATTTATGTATTGGCCGAACTTTGA
>JBMFUN010000005.1:0-22479 GCA_049966495.1 Candidatus Micrarchaeia archaeon | reverse complement strand
GTAAACAGCGAAGACGATCCAGCGGCTTTGAAAAGGGGCTTCGGAGTAATAGCATACATGCTGGATAAGCACAAGGAGAAATTCATAGGGGGAGAAGAAAATGAGCTCTTTGCCAAGCTGGTAGAGACAGCCAGCATACTAGAGAAAAAGTTGGACACCCTAGCAATTGACGATGATAAATACGGAATAAAGGAATACACAGAGAAGGTTTTAGCAGAAATTGATGAAATAAGGAGAATAAAGAGAAACTAAGAAGATGTCAGAAAATTGAAAATGCTTTCTCTTTTATATAAGCCTTGGGAGGGGATTGGACCCTCGACCTCCTGTTTTCTTGTTCTTGATTAAACTTCTTTCCAAGAAGTTTGCTTACGAGACAGGCGCTCTACCACTGAGCTACCAAGGCTCAATCGCATACCTATATAATCTTTATTCGCACCTTATAAATAGATTTACATCTTAATAATGTTAATACTAAAATTGTTAATACAATGGTGTATGAATGGAAGGCGAACCCACTTCAGGCAATGAGGAAACAGTGATGAAGATTAATGTTACTCCAGAAAGCCCGCTTATCGCCCAGCAACCGCCGCCCAGCAAGCCTGCGGCCAAGCCAAAGAAAGGTATTTCAAAGCGAAATCTCCTCAGTGCAATAATATTAGTCGCGGCTGCAGTTGCAATAGTTTTCATATTAAGCGGTAAAAGCTCTGTAACGACAGTAACGACAACGAAAACTACAACTACAATACAGCAGGTAAGCGTCAGCTCTATAACAGGTTGTGAGGCTATAAACAAGCCAGGCAGCTACTATCTGACAAAAAACATTAATACCACAATATCTAGCGGCGCGTGCATAAAGGTCAATGCCAGCAACGTAAAGATTGTCTGCAATGGTGAAAAAATAATTGGTTCTGGGCCTTTTACAGATGTTCCGCCTTTTACATATGGCATAGAGATAGAGAATAGGAGCAATGTGACTATAAATGGTTGTTACGTGAAGGATTTCTCTTACGGCATTTACCTGAACAATTCTGCCTTTATAAAAATCTCCAACAATAATGTGAGCAGCAATTACATGAGCAATCTATACATGAGCAGGACTACTAATAGCACATTGTCAAACAACTATATGAGTCTTGGGGCTGGGGAAAGCTCATTATATGTAGGAAATGGCTCCTATAATAACACAATACAGAATAACACAATCCTATTTAACAAGAGAGATGGAATATTCATAAATTCCAGTGGCAATACATACCTGCACAACTATATCAATGCGACGCCGTATTCCTTCTACTGCTATGGCGCAGAAGGTTTCAGCAACGCAAGCCGTGCAAGCGGGAATATGTGCTACAACAATTCAGGCTGCAGCTTCCTATCTTGCAAGAACATCAACATTCCTGTAAACCTATCGCAGATCTACCTCGGAAAAGAAATAAGAAGCTGCGGCTCTATAGTGAAGCCAGGAGTATATGAGATTTATGAGGATCTGCCCCTCAACAGGTATGAAAATGTCTCAAACCCCCTCCTGCTCCAGTATGGCATTCCATGCATAAAGATTACATCAGGCAATGTGACACTGAACTGCAACGGCAAGGTGATAAGTAATTCCACATTCGCAGGGATATACGCCCAAAATCTTGGGAATGTAACTTTGGAAAACTGCAAAATAAGGCATTCAAACTTCGGGCTTATGCTTTATAACGTCACCAAATCGAGTGTGTCAAATACCAGTGTATACAATAGCACCATAGCGCTGACACTTCAAAACTCCACGCTCAATACGGTAAGCGGCTTCAGGTCAAGCGGAAACGCCTATGGCATCTACTTGGACAAATCAAATGGAAACCTCTTCAACTTATTCAATGTATCGCTCAACAATATAGGCATATACTTGACAAGCTCGCTTGGGAATTCATTCAACAACGGCGTGGCTACTAACAATTCAAGGATGGATGTATTTTCTTCGCAGAATTCTGCTAATGCTACCTATAACTTGATGCAGAACACAAAATGCACATATACAAATGCTGCTTGGGCGACATGCACCAATCACATAGCGCCAAATCTTCTTTATACACCAGTAATAGGCTGCATGCAGATAACAAAGCCTGGCAATTATACGCTTATCAATAGCATCTACAATGCTCCAAACTACTGTATCAGGATAAATGCATCAAATGTAAGGTTGAATTGCGGCAACTTTTCGATAATAGCAAAAAACAGATTTGGAACTGGAGTGCTTGTTGGAAATGACAAAAATGTGACAATAGCTGGATGCACCCTGGAAAACTTCAACAAATCAGTTGCCGTATATAATGCAACAGGCATTCAGCTCCTTGGCTTGAAAGCAAGCGGAGGCAGCACAGGTGTGCTGCTGAAGAATGTCAATAATTCTTTTGTAACGGCAAGCATTCTGGGCGCGAACTCGACAGGGATAAGGATCGAAGGCTCTGCAAACAATTTCATAGGCTATTCTATTGTAAACAACAGCGGCGTTGGGATACTGTTGGACAATTCTACATATAACCTAATTGAAAACAATATCGGCTACCACAATGGCATAGGCATGCTTCTTGAGGGCAATTCTGCAAACAATACAATACAGAACAACACGATGTCATCAAGCTTAATGTTCGACTATAAATGCATAGGCAATGGCGGCGCTTCTGCAGAAAAAGGTGGCGTAAACTATGGAATGAAGAAATATAACTGCCTGTGGCTTGCGGCACTCTCCCAGCTTACTCCAGATGTTTCATGCGCAGGCATAACGCAGCCAAGTTCCATAATGCTACAAAGCGATGGCATTTATCCTTATGGATACAGGTGCTTCGGTGTAAACGCGAATGGCACCACAATAGACTGCAATGGGCATACTATAATATCTGACAGCGGCGGCACATTTGCTGCATTCTTCAATTCAAAAGGCAGCACAATCAAGAACTGCGTGCTGAAGGGCTTTACAAACCCATTGACAGCATACAATTCATCTGTAAAGATTGAAAATGTGACAATAATAGGGGCCGGCAGCGGAACAGGGATAAACATAACATATTCTTCAAATCCTTCAATTATGAACAGCAACATAAGCGACTACTACATAGGGATAAGCATTTCTGGAAGCAAATACGGCCAGATAGTGAACAATACTGTCGGCAAGGGCTTCATAGCTTATCTGCTATACAATTCAACAGGCTTTAAGATTTACAACAACATAGCTCTTTCAAGCTCAGCAGTGGGATTAAACCTTAACAACTCCGTCTTCAACAGCTTCCAGAACAACAACTTTGCTTCTGTGGCTGGGCTTGTTTGCGTACAAAAGTCTGAAGGCGCTGCCAACAATACAGATCTGGGAGGGAACATCTGCACAGCAAGCCAGAATTGCAAATGGGCAACATCTCCAGGCTGCAAGTAATGCTTAGGTGGATAATATGCTCTTCAAAGAGCTTGTAGGGTATTATGACCAGCTTGAAGAAGTATCTTCAAGGCTTAAAATGATAAGCATACTAACTGAAACCTTCAAAAAGGCAAAGCCAAGCGAGATCGCACACATAATCTATATCACGCAGGGCGTTCTTGCGCCCCCTTTTGAGGGGATAGAATTTGGCGTTGCAGACAAGATGGCAGAGGAGGCAATAGCGAATGCAACGGGCTATACGAAGGAAGCTGTCGAAAGCATGTACAAGAAAAGCGGCGATCTTGGCAACGTCGCCAAGGAGCTCAAAGCAGAGACGAAGCTCAAAAACCTAAAGGCCATTTCTTATAGCATAGAAGAGTTCTACAGCAAGATGCACGAGATTGCAAGCACAAGCGGTGAAGGAAGCAAGGCAAGGAAGATCAAGCTCCTTTCAGAGCTCATAGCGAATGGAACGCCTGAAGAGGTGAAATATATTGTAAGGTATCCGCTAGGCCAGCTCAGGATGGGCGTTGGAGATGCCACGATACTCGAGGCGCTCTCTCTTGCCTTCACAGGATCTAGGGAATTCAAAGAGAGGCTTGAAAGAGCGTACAACATATGCAGCGACCTAGGCTATGTTGGAAGCGAGATTGCCAACAAAGGCAAGGAAGCAATACTGAATTTCAAGGTAAGCCTTTTCAAACCCATAAGGCCTGCGCTAGCTGAAAGGCTGCCAACTGCGCAGGAGATACTCGAGAAGATGCATGGAAAGGCAGCTGTGGAGCAGAAATACGACGGCTTCAGGCTGCAGGTGCACAAGAACGAAAACGAAATCAAGCTCTATTCAAGAAGGCTGGAAAACACCACAGACATGTTTCCTGACATTCTTGAAGCGGTAAGGAAAGAGATGCCTGCGAAGAGGATCATCTTCGAGGGAGAAGCGATAGCTTATAACGAGGTGACTGGCGAACTCTTTCCATTCCAGGAGACAATACAGAGGAAGAGAAAGCACAACATAAGCGAGAAAATTGAGGAGCTGCCTCTACACTTATTTGCATTTGACATCATGTACTATGAGGGAAAGGATTATCTCAACGAGCCGTATGAGAAGAGAAGGGAGCTCCTTGAGCAGCTGCTAAAAAACGGCAACATAATAAGGCCCACCACACGCATAATAACAAGCTCCCCAAAAGAGCTCGAGGAATTCTTCGAGCGCTCGATAGAGAACGGCCTAGAAGGCATCGTCGCAAAGGATCTCAATGCGCCATACATAGCTGGCGCAAGGAAATTCTCCTGGATAAAGATGAAGAGAAGTTACAAGGGCGAACTCACTGACACGCTCGACCTTGTCATTGTGGGCTACTTCCTTGGCAGGGGGAGCAGGGCGGAATTCAAGTTTGGCGGGCTCCTCTGCGCGGTATACAACAAGAAGCGCGACATGTTCGAGACAATAACGAAGCTCGGCACAGGCTTTACAGAAGCGCAGATGACAGAGCTGAAGGAGAAGCTTGACAAGATCAAGGTAAATAATAAACCTGCCAGAGTAGACTCAATAATAGAGCCAGATTTCTGGGTCACGCCAAAGTACGTGGTGGTTGTAAAAGCTGATGAGATCACAAAATCGCCCACGCACACATGCGGCAGGGAGAAGCAGCCGGACGGCACAGAAGTGGGCTATGCACTGAGATTCCCGCGCCTTGTTGGAGAGGAAGCGATAAGGCCTGACAAAGGCCCAGAAGAAGCCACAACAACGAGCGAGGTTATCGAGCTTTACAAGCAGCAGAAAAAGGTAAGGCTGGAAGAAAGCTGAATGCTAAAAAAAATTAGACCTCTTTTATGCTGTCTACGATCTTCGCATATCTCTGGACATCCTTTATTATATCCTTTATCTTAGGATTCAGCTTGTATCCAAGGCCATATCCCTTCTCAGTCCTTATGTGGGTTGGCTGTATCGCGTTCAGATTCATAGAAAGGCTTCTAAGCGTAATTATGAGAGTTTTTCTGGTGAACCTCTTTTCCAATATAGAGTAGAGCTCCTTAGTTGTTCTTGGGGATTTCTCCAGGAGCAGCTTGAGCACAGCGTAGTTTGGCCTGCTTATTATCTTTCTAAATGCCCAGATTTCGTCTTTGTCTTTCTCTTCCCTTGGCATAATTTTACTTTGTGAATTAATATTTATAAATGTTTCTTTCAAGCACACTTATTTACTTAGATAAACACATTAGAGAAATTGGAATATGGCTATCTCTAAAAGGTTTATTGGGAAGAAGCTTTATTTTATATACAAAAATATAAATACTTTTACTTAAATAAATATAAGTATATTTAAGTAATTAAGTGGGTGGATGCTTGGGATACTAGGCAGGAAAATGCAGGAGCAAGCGCCCGGCAAGGCTAACATGTCATTCAAAATAGATGCACTCTTTCCTGACAAAGTCGCGGAAAAGAGCGGAAACTTTGTAATAGGAGCACGAGGGAGGCAGATGGTCTATGCATTGCAATGCTACAACATTTCGCAGAATGACATAAGCGCAATGGAAAAGGTAAAAGCGCTGACAATAGAAAGACTGCTAGGGAACGATTCCGTAGCATATTCCAATGAAAGCATGGAGCTTGCCAAAGGAATAGCAAAAGGCGCATTGAATAGCATTGAAACAAGCGAAGGCAAGGAGATGCTTGCGTATCTAGTTGCACATGATGTGGTGGGCTACGGCCCTTTCAGCATGCTCCTTGAGGATTCCAAGAACATAGAGGAGATTGTAGTGAATACGCCAACTGGGAATATAGGCATATACCATGCAAAATATGGCTTCTGCATTACAAACCTGCGCTTTGCTACAGAGGGCGATTTCAGGTTCATGGTCAACAAGCTTATAGAGCACACCGAAAGGGAGCTCAACAGCATGAATCCAATAATAGATGCTGAGATAATTCAAGGGTCGCGCATCCATGCTCAGATAAGACCCTTTGCGCCATCTGGTGCAGCAGCTTCTATAAGGATTGGCGGCAAAAAGAACCTCGATTTGAGGAATCTCATGAAGATGAACACCGCGACGCCGGATGTTTTTGCCTACTTGTGGCTTGCAATATCGGCAAGGTGCAATCTGATAATATCTGGCGCACCGTCATCTGGAAAGACAACGCTGCTCATGGCTTTAAATGCATTCATGCCCCGCTCTGAGCGCATAGTCACCATAGAGGAAGATGCAAACGAGATAAAGTACTATTCAAACTTCGCAAACGCGGTGAACCTTCAGGGATCGCAGAGCGGGCCGGTTACAACAAAGGATCAGGTGATCAATGCGCTGCACCTAAGACCAGACAGGCTCCTTGTTGGAGAGTTAAGAGGTTCAGAAGCTTCTGAGGTTTTTGCTGGTTCCAATATCGGCGTGCCCTTCATGACAACGCTTCACAGCAGCGGGAATGGCATGTACATACTGTCAAGGCTGGGCTCCAAGCCTATGTCTGTCGACAATTCCCTTATATCGATGCTTGATGTTTCTGTTTTCATGAAGCAGAATTCACTCAATACAAGGGTCATTGAGAGCATAAATGAATATAGGTGGCTCAGCAGGGATGAAATCGATGCCAGCGAGGGCGCTTATAGGATAAGCGAGATTGCAAAAGATGGAAATTTGAATATTGAAGAACTGGGTGGGTCTAAAGTAATAGAGAGATACGCCAGCTTGCATGGGATAAGGGCAAGCGGCGCTGTCAAGGAGCTCAAAAGCCGCGCAACTTTCCTCAAGGGCATGCTGCAGAGCAGTGACGAGGTGCATGCCTATATAGAGAGGTACAGCTGAGCTTATGAATATCTTTGCATTGCACGTGCTTGCGGCTCTTCCATTGTTTGCATTAGCATATGCTATTTTTGGGCTCCCAATACTACCCCTTTGCATCGCGATAAGCCTTATATTGATAGCACTGTTCGGCACAATAGAATCCAGCATTATGAAAAATGCAGATGATGCAAGCGCGCGCAACGCAATAGCTGGCGCCTTAAATCTTGTCTGGATCGGCATCAGGTTTGGAAACAAGCCGATGGGCAAAAGCATAGAGAACGCCGAGGCAATTGGCGCTTATGGGAGCTGCTTAAATGAGCTAAGGAAAAGGCTCCATCTGGGGCAGAATCTCAGTAGCGCGGCGCTTGCGATAGCGAAAAACGCAAAGTCAAATGGCGTGCGTGAAACCTTTGCTGAAATGGCTGAATCGTGCTCCGGCGATGAAGAAAGCACATTCGGCACGCTCTCCAAACGGATACATGAGGAGCACGCTTACAATGCCTCTAGAAGCACGGGGTCGTTGCAAAGGTATCTAACGCTTAGCATGGTGGTAAGCTCTGTGGTGCCATCATTTCTTCTTTTTTCTTTCATAGGCTATTCGATAGTTATTCACACAAGCATTGATTCGCTTGTGTTCATTCTTGCTTTGCTGCTGGTAATACCCCTTCTATACAGCCTCATAAGGGTGCGTGCAAATGAGATCCTTCACTATTATGGCTGAGCAATTGCTCATTTTGTCATGTGCGATGCTGATTTTGCTATCATTGCTTGGAGAGCTAATGCTTTCGCTGCCGCTTCTTGCCCTTGCATTATTGCTTATGACCAGGATCTCAAAGGCGAACAGGCAGTCGCTGGGCGATCTCCTGATTTTCACCGAGAATATTTTGCTCAATTACTCAAAAGGCAGAAGCACAGTGGAGATAGTAAGGGAATCACTCAATCCCAAATTCTCATTCTACAAGAGCGCAATGGAATCATTGAAAAGGTTTAGGCTATCTGGAAGCGCTATGAATGCATTTTCATGGATCAGTGGCAAATCGCAACTCTGCAAGGAGGTTTTCTTCGCGATAATAGAATCAATTGATGCAGGTACGAGCATAAAGGAGCCAATTGAGGAATTGCATTCAAGAATAAAAGAGGCTCACGAACTCAGCATAAAGTCTTTGGGGAGCGTTGCCAACTCTTATGCAATATCGAGTGCGGGATATTCTGTTTTCTTCCCCATCTTTGCAGGCATATCCCTTTACATCGCAAGATTTTCAGCCGGAATTGGCGGTTCGCTTCCTATGCCAGAATGGGCCTTTACTCTTGCGATATTGCTCTATGTAGCTGAGATGGGTGCGTATAATGCGATAGGGAAGCGCAGCAGTGAAATCGCCCTTTCAGCGCTTTCTTCATTGGCTATAGGTGCATTCCTATACAAAGCAAGCTACCTTTTTGCGCTTTACGGTCTAAGGTGGTAGAATGAACATATACAAAACAGAGTTCGAAGCGATGCTGGCTTTGCTCAAAGCCAAAAAAGCACAGAGTTCGCTCGAATACATTATGATGCTTTCTGCTGTGAGCATCATAATAGTCATAGCGCTTGCCATGATGACGCAGCTCAAGGGCAGTGCGTTGCATGCGTTTTTCGGCAATTCGAGCCAGAGCGTATCTTCAGAGATAGCGAACCAGCTTACTAACATGTCGAGCGGATTGAAATGAAGGGGCAGCTTTCCTTCGAGTACATGATCTACATCGTTGCCGGGCTTGCCTCCATGTCGATGGCGCTTGCTGGAGGCAGCTTAGCAATTAATGCAATAAGCCAGAGGATCGATGCAGCATACATGGGCTCGCTTGCATCTGAAATCAACTCAAATATGGCCTATTCTAAAAGCACTTTCACTGCCTATATTCCCAAATGCATCTGCAATGCCTCATTAAACAGCACTTCAATAGCAATAGGCAATACAGTATATGGGCTTTCTGGTGAGGTTGAATTTGGCAACCTGTGCAAGTACTCAGGCAGTATAAGGACCATAGAGCTCAGAAGGCTGTATAATGGCACCTACTCGCTTGGGGTGAGCAAATGAAGGCGCAAGTGACATATGCGATGCTTATTTCAATGCTGGTAGCGCTGTCGTTCTTGGCTTTTCTTGGCGGATTGCTCCATATGATTGATAACACAAGCAACGGACATTTTAATCAATCCATTGGAAATGAAACTGCACAATTGCAAAGGTGGCTGAATGCTGGGAATTGAGGAAGCTGCATCGATGCTGATTATGATTTTGGCGATAGAAGGCTTTGCCATGAGCTATGCAGAAAGCAACAATGCACTTATGAGTTACATAAGCTCTTCATGGGAAAACATTGAATACAGCGTCAGGTTTCAAGAGCTTGCCCCAATAGCTCCAATGGCACCAAACATTCTTGAGGACTTAACGGATTGCAGTGTTGCACACTTTGGCGATGCTTCGCATTGTAATTTCACCAGGGTGGCAACCATAAATGGTGTGATATACACGGTGTGTTGCTATGAAAGCCCAGACAACATTTGAATTTATTATCATACTTGTTGCTGTTGCATCGTTCAGCGCATTTCTGCTTGGCATTTATTCACACATGATGCATGACCAGCAGGGTGTTTTTTACCAGGTAAGCAACAGCATTGAGTATAAAACTGAAAACATCACATATGGCATGCCAGAAGAAGGCTTTAGCATGAAGCTTTTCTTCCAAAATAATACTTATGTAGGCATAGAAACGAAGCTGCAGGTTGCATTATACATACCAAATGGCGAGAGAGTGAACAGCTTGACAATCAATGCAACGAATGCGGCCATAGAACCGAAAGGCTACTATAACATAACAAGCGGCGTTTACGTGCTGCAGTTTGATATACTTGCGCTAAAGCCTGGTATTGTAGACTTAAACCTAACAGCTATACTCTCAAATAAAAATGTAACAGAAACAGAAAGTGCTTATGCGCTGGCATATGCACAGCAAGCACAGCAGCCAAACATTCCAATCTCAGCATCAATCAAAAGGAACAGCGAGTATGTGGAATATAATCTAAGCAAGCCGGAAAACATCTACAACATAGGGGTTTGGAGCCATTGCAGCTATGTCAATTTTTGGGGCAACGAGCTTCCGATAAAGCAGGAGTGCGGAAATTCTGCGAGCTGGTACTTCTGGGTGGGATCGTGGTATTGCACGTGGGCCCAAGGCTCCCAATCTGATACAATGACATACTGCTTCTATAAAGAAGACACGAACGCAACTGTATCGCAAATCTCAAAGCCGGAGTCCTTTTCTTATAACATAACACTTTTTATAGGAAACAACATGAATCAATACGAGTCTGTGCTCTTAAGCAACAGAGCGCTTTCGAGCATAGTCTTCCTAAACAGGAGCATCGGCAATGCTATTGTAGAAAACGTAAGTGGTGCAACTGGGGGCTCATTTACCAATTATCTTGTGCTTAAAAGGCAGAATACTGAACAAATTATAAATGCGACAAATTACCTACAATATGAGCAGGTACTTCTGAATGCAGAAGATCTGCTCAGCTACTACAATTCGACTTCCACCTCATCAAGCACAGTAAGCCAGGTGCTGCAAAGCGTAAGCTCTTTGGGCAAGAGCGTGAACATTTTGCTTAATACGGCAAATACAACGATAAATGGCTGCATTCTCTCCAATTATACATTATATTGCAAGCCTTCCCCATACCTGTATTATACAATAGACGCAGTTTTGGATAATGCAAATTATACAAATGCGACCTTAGACTATGAAGGGAGCACGATAAAAATAAGCTGATATAATGAAAGCGCAGGCGGCATTGGTTGAAAGTGTTGTTGGCATTTTGCTCCTTATGGCTTTTGCAACAGCTTTTGCAAGAATTTCGTATACGCTAACTCAAAGCCAAAACCAGGTAAAATATGCTGATGCATACTATGATTTTGTAGAGATGTATTGCCTTAACGATACATTTTCAAATTGCATAAACAATTCAAGTTACCAATGCGCAATGAGCATGATGAAAAACTTTTCATTGGATTACGGGCTAGGATATCTTGCATTGAAAGGAAGCTTCAACGCAACATATGGGAGTGATGAAGATTGCATCAATTATTACAGAGGTTGCTTCATTACAAGGAGCCTTGGAGTGGAATGCATTTACATGTGTGGTTGAATGGGGTTCTTTGGCCTATTGGTGGCAATAATATTTGTATTCTTAGTTGTGCTCTTTGCAAAAGAAGCCCAAATGCTCAGATATGCAAGTTTGACAGCTTATGCAGAAGAGGCGTATTCAAACAAAATAGCCTTAGAAGCACTTAACCTCTCTGCAATTTCGACAAAGCCTTCCAACTCGCTGCTTTATGGAAGCTGGCTCAACGCTCTTGAGGCTAGCGCCTACCAAGACAGCATAAATATTTATATAGCGAATGGCATTATTATTGTAAGCAACAGCAATAAGCCAAGCTTCAGCACAGGAATAAAGATTGGAAATTGATGGCCTTAGTAGTGTAATGGCAGCATAGAAGGCTGTGGACCTTCAGGACCGGGTCCGATCCCCGGCTAAGGCCTTCCTGCTAAAATCAAGCTTATAGTGGAAAAATGGTTGGTTACGACAAAGAAAGCGGAACCTATTTTTGCAGCGTATGCGGCCTTCACTACCTTACGAAGGAGCTGGCAGAGGAGTGCGAAGCCTGGTGCTCCACCCACAGTAGCTGCAATCTTTTGATTGCAAGGAATTCTATCGAAGCAAGAAAATCAGAAAAGAGATGACTGCGCACTTTTCTGAATGAACGCGCTTTCGCAAAGTAGTTTATAATTTTTGCCTGCTACTAATAAAATTCTTTCTTGAGAATAAGTATTGTGGTGCAATGGTCACAATTGAAGACGTTGTCAATGCGCTGAAGAACTGCATAGATCCGGAATTGGGAGTAAATATTGTTGACATAGGCCTCATCTACGGCATAAACATAAAAGATGGAAAAGAGGTAAAGATACAGATCACCATGACATCGCCTATGTGCCCGATCACAAGCATAATACTTGCAGATGCAGAGCTCAGGGTCAAAGCCATCCCAGGCGTTGAAAAAGTAGAGATGGAACTCGTCTGGGACCCAATGTGGAGCCCTGAGATGATGAGCGAAGAACTTAAGGCAAGATACGGCACAAATACAACTGCTAGAACATGAACTTCTCATCTGCCCGCTGATAGCTGCTTATCTCTTCTTCTTTGAACCACACATGTATTTCTCGCTCTGCCACATTCTCATCTGATATGTGCACGAGGTTTTTTAAGGCGCGCTTTTGGCTGTCAGCAAGGTCGTATGAATCGCTTGCATATCTGCCCCTAAAAGTTGACGGATCCGCCTTGCGCGGCTCTGTTGGGCCTAGAAGTTTTCTCGCAATAAACGGTGCCTCGTTGCCCTCAAATACCATCGCCACGACAGGTCCGCTTGTCAAGTAATCGAGAAGCTGCGCGTGTATCCTCTTTCCTATCTCCAGCTCGCTTTCTTCCATCTTTATGCCTTTTTCAAGATAACTGTCCTTTGCTTTTCTGCCTATAGAAGTAAGCCACTCCTCATCTGCAATGTAGTGCTTTGCTGCCATGTCTCTATCCGGCCTGGCCATCTTTATTGCGATAACCTTTAAACCAGCATCCTCAAGCATTGATATAACCTTGCCAATCAGTGCCCTGTACACGCCGTCAGGCTTGACCAGAACCAAAACTCTCTTTATCATTTATCCACCTGCTTGACCGTGAGCCTTATTACAGTATTTTCATCGATTAAATCAAGGAACAGGTTAGTAAAGCTGTTGAAATCTTCCGATTTAATTTTTTTGAGCGCGTCACTTATCTTGAAATTCGAAATAGTCGTAAAGTCGCTGTATTTGTAGCCGAGCTCCTTGATTAGAATATTGAGCACAGTCTTCTGCGCAGCTTTGTCAAGTGGCATTATGTTCTCGAAAACAGATATTACAACATCCTTGCCAAGTATTGGATAGAGCTCTTTCAGCGTGTCTTTATTGAATGATATTGTTACGTTGTTGTACTCATCATAAGAGATGAAGTTCTTGAAGAGCTCCTTATTCGCGCCCATCTCTTCTATTATCTTCTCCTTCAGCTCCTTGAATTTCTCCTCCTTTATCTTGATCTCGTTTTGCATCTCACACGCATCACGCAAAAGATTTGCAATTTTGGCAACAGGATTCGAAAACGCCTCCCATGCCATGTCGTTTTTCCTTGCAATCTCTTCAAGCTTCTCCTTGTTCGTCCTAAGCAAAGCAGCTGTGCTCCTGCGCGAAGGTATTTCGAAATTTACAGCCATTTAAACACCCCCAAGAGAATAAGATATTATTAAATATATAAGCTTTGCTGCAAGGTAGTTTGGCGCTATAATGCCCTGTATGGGGCTCAGCTCCACAACGTCAAAGCCCACAAGCTGCTTCCTTTCCAGCACGCCTTTAAGTATCTCCCTGAGCTCCCCGAAGTGCATTCCTTCGGGTTCAGGAGTACCCACACTTGGCATCTCACTTGGATCAAGCACGTCCAAATCTATAGAAATATAGACCTTGTCATTCAAGTTGTTAAGGATCGTATTGATTATCTCTTTCCGCTCCCTGCTTTTTATGTCCTTCATGAGCATCATGTTGCTTCTATATTTCTGAATGCTTTCCCTATCACTACTCCTCACGCCTATAATATATACACTATCTGTCATCTCCATTATCCGCCTCGCCACACATGCGTGGCATGTCTTGGCTCCAAGATAGCTGTCCCTTGAATCTGAATGGGCGTCAAAATAGAGTATGCTCATATCCTTGTTCCTCTCAATGAGTGCGCCCACTCCGCCTATGGAAATTGTGTGCTCTCCTCCGATAAGCAAAGGTATTTTAGACTGCTCAGCTATAATTCCAACTTCTTTCTTGATCCCCAAAACTGTATTTTCCGGGGAGCTGAAATCAGGGGCAAGCTCCTCAGTGGTGTATATACCTATTTTGCTTATGTCTGTCTCTGTCTCTATATCAAAGAGCTCTATATTCCTGCTGGCTTCTATTATTGCATGCGGGCCGTCCCTTGCGCCACTCTTGTAGCTTGTGGTAGAATCATAAGGCACAGGTATTGCCACTACTTTGGCTTTCTCGTAGCTCTGGCCTTCAAGCCCGAACAGATTATATGGTGGCATCTGGTTCAATAGCTCCATTTTAACACTTTGATGAAAATTTAGCAATATTCATCTATATATATTTTAGCCTTACTTTCTTAACCTGCTAAATAGGTTATCATAGAAATTCTTTATCCCAGAAATGGAGAAAAGCTCAAGGTTCTGCTTGTTCTTTATGTATGAGCTTTTCTCGTTGCTCTCCAATATCTCGGAAATCTTTCTAGGCAACGCCTTCTTATCCTCCACAACGCACATGTCCTTTACTTCCTTTGGTATTGGGGAATATCTCGGCAATACAACTGGAGTGCCCAGCGCAAGGCTCTCAAGCACTATGATGCTCAATCCCTCGCGCCTAGACATCTGAAGCAATAGCTTCGATTCCTTTATCGCCTTGTAAAGGAGGGCCTTTTTGCTTTCAGGATAAAAGTTTCTAATCCTAACTTTGCTTTCAAGGCCATTTTCACTTATCAATTTTTCCAGGTTTTTCTTCTCTGGACCCTCTCCTATGATCAATGCTTCGAAATCCTTTTTTGATTTGTTAAGTTCTGCTATAATCCTAAGCCATTCGTCAAGCCCTTTTTCCTTTATCAATCTGCCAGCGTAGATGATCCTTTTCGAATCTCTGCCTGCTTGTATGCTACTCAATAGCCTGCTGTTCAAAACCGGAGAAAAGATAGATACCTTCCTGTTAGGAACACCTTTTTTTATAAGCAATTCTTTTGTCGTGCTTGAATTTACTATATATGCATCTCCCATCTTCAGAGCCCAGTTTGCAAATGCATAAGCAAGATAGCCCAAGAACTTTCCAAGATATGTAACCCAATAATCCTTATCCCACACCTCTGCCACATCTAGCACCATTTTTGAGCGCCTAAAAATGCAGTAAAGCTTGAGCAATGGAATGTGCAGAATAGGGAACTCGTTCACTTGAACAAAGTCAAAACGGTACTTGAATATCCTCAATATTTCTACAGAATAAATGATTGCTTCCCTTATTGATCTTCGACCATGCCTGTAGAACTTTTCTTTTGTAATGTTATGGCATGTGTGATAGGTTATGCCGTCCTTCTTGAATGTAGGCTTCATATTGGGCCATCTGAATGAGAAAAAATGCACATCATAATACTTGGAGAGCTCATGTGCCTCATTGTATTCAAGCGCCTCTAGCCCGCCAACATTCCACGGATACGCCGCATCTGTGACAAATGCTATTCTCATGCAATCAAGCATAGGCTGATATATTTTATATTCCCAATGCTATAAATATATTGCATGCTATACTTATTAGAATACCTGGCGGAAAGAGCATTCATTGTGTAAGAATTAGATTCTTTGGACTGTTTGGCATGCAAAGTGTGGTGAGAAGATGGATTACAACTCCTACTTAAGGAATTCCGGAAACAAAAGCCAAAAGGAAAGCGAAATTGAAGCAATAAAGGGGATAATGCTGGATTACATCAAAGCGAATGCATGCAATGACAGCGACTACTACAATGGCCTGAAAAGCTATGTGGAAAGAGGCGGCCACTATATGAGGTCGCGCATATTCCTAAGAACAGCGAAAATGTTTGGAGTGGAGATAGACAATAGCATAATGAAGTTCGCAGCCGCGATAGAACTTCTCGGCAACTCTGTGCTGATGTTTGATGATGTTGAAGATCATTCACCGCTCAGAAGGGGCAAGCCTACTATTGCTGAGATTTATGGCAATGAACGCGCAACAAATTTCGCAACAGTGCTGTATGATATTTCAAGGCAGCTTCTTGAAGAATATATATTCTCTATAAAGGATGAAACTATAAGGAGCAAGCTGTGGAGAACACTCAACAACATAGCAAAGGAAACAGGATATGGACAGGACCTTGAGCTGAGATTCACAAACAATATAAAGGATTTCTCAAAGGTTGGAATGGACTACTATTTTGAGATAGCCAAAAGGAAGACCGCTGCATATTCTGTCTATGGGCCTATGCAGCTTGCCGCAGTGATCGCCAATGCAGGTGATAAGATTGTAGAGGCACTGAAGAGCATAGGCGAGCCGGCAGGCATAGCATTCCAGATAAATGACGATATAATGGATTTCATGGCGGAGCAGCATACGGGGAAGGAGCAATACGGCGACCTCTATGAGGGCAAGTACACACTGATAATGGCATATGCATACAGCAAAGCCAACCCAGATGACAAGGCTTTCATCAATAGCATATATGCAAAAAGCAGGAAAGATAAAACAAGCAATGAGATAAACAGGCTTGCCAAAATAGCGTATGAGACAGGTGCCATTGAATATGCGCTTGAGGAACGCGATACCTATATGAAGAAAGCAATATCAATATTGACAAGTTATATGGATCTGTTCGGGCCAACAAGGGATACCATAGAATTTGCTGCAATGGTGGTCAATGAAATAAAGAGAAATGTTATAGATATAAGAGACATAAAGAGAGATAAAAAGAAAATGCTGAACTATTAGGTGTTTTTATGGAAAAGAACTTGCACATTGATAGGGATATTACCCCGATGCAGTACAGCTTGAGGATAGAGCCAGATATGAAAAAGTTTGTCTATGACGGCTTTGAGCAGGTCGATGTGGAGATACAAAACTATACGGATACAATAGCAATGAATGCAAAAGAGCTCGAAATCGACAAGGCAGAAATCACATGCAACGGTGCAAAATATCTGGCAAAGGTGAGTGAGGATAAGAAGAATGAGAAGATAACGCTTCGCATAAGCAAAAGGATAAAGGGCAAAGCAACCATAGAAATAAGCTTCAAGGGCTTCAACAACGACAAGATGTATGGCTTCTACAGAAGCAGGTATAAGAATGAAAAGAATGGAAAAGATGAGTATCTTCTTACTACCCAGTTTGAAGCTGCTGACGCGCGGAGCGCCTTCCCATGCTTTGATGAACCAGCGCTAAAGGCAAGCTTTAGCATAGAGCTTGTCGTGGACAAGGGGCTTGACGCCATATCAAACATGCCGATAAGCAAGATATCAAGCAAAGGAAATAAGAATGTATATGTCTTTGAAAAAACGCCCCCCATGCCCACATATCTTGTCTACATGGGTGTCGGAAAATTCGAATACCTAAAAGGCAAGCTTGGAAAGCTCCCGATAAGGATTGTAACAGTGCCTGGGAAGAAAAAATACGCCTCGCTGGCGCTTGAGCTGACAAAGAAGTTTGTAGCGTTTTATGAAAAGTATTTCGGAATAAAGTATCCATTGCCGAAGCTGGATATGATAGCAATACCAGACTTTGCTGCAGGCGCGATGGAAAACTGGGGTGCCATAACCTTCAGGGAGATAGACCTGCTTGGCGACAGGAAAAGCATTGCAACGGCAAGCCTTCAAAGCATAGCGGAAACAGTGGCCCATGAGCTCGCCCACCAGTGGTTTGGCGATCTTGTAACAATGAAGTGGTGGGATGACCTTTGGCTGAATGAAAGCTTTGCAACGTTCATGAGCTTCAAGGCGATGGACCATGTCTTCCCGAAATGGGATATTGGCACGCAATCGTTCATTGAAATCAACAGCGTTGCAATGGCCGCAGATCAATTGAGATCTACACATCCAATAAGCGTAGAGGTGAAAACGCCAGCAGAGATAGATGAGATTTTCGATGAAATAAGCTACGAAAAAGGCGGTAGCATATTGAAGATGCTTGAAGACTATATAGGCTACGAGACATTCAGGAAGGGCTTGCACAGGTACCTCAAGAAGCACTCCTATGGCAACGCAACAAAATATGACTTATGGGGCGCACTTGATGAAGAGGCGAAAAATGAGGGAAAAAGGCTCAAAGTTAGCGAGACCGCATCTTCCTGGATAGACCTGCAAGGCTACCCGGTGGTAGAGCTCACTGGCAAAAAGCTTACCCAGCGCAGGTTTGCACTCCTTGGCATAGCTTCAAAGTGCGTCTGGCCCATACCAATGCACTATCTTGATGCAAAAGGCGAGCACTTCAGCATGATGAATTCAAAAGCTATGGATCTTGCCTATGATGGTTTTGCAAAGCTGAACTACGGCCAGAAGGGCTTCTACAGGACAAAATACTCTCAAGAAAACCTTGAAGAGCTCGGAAAGCTTATAGAGCGCAAAAAGCTCCCAAGGATAGATGCATGGGGAATAGAGAACGACCTTTATGCCTTGCTTAGGGCGAGAATGGTAAAGCTTGGAGACTATCTGGATTTTGTAAGCAGACATTGCGTGGATCCAGAATACCCTCTGAATGCGAGCATCGCAAGGCACTTGCTTGGCCTCTATGTGACATTTTACTTTGAAAAGGGGATAGCTGAAAGGATAAGGGAAATAGGCACAAACTATTACAACGCTCTAATGGAAAAGATAGGTTTGGAAAAGAAGCCGGGCGAGCCAATGACAACCACGCTGCTTAGGAGTGATGCAGTTGCCGGGCTTGCCATCATGGGCGGCAGCGAGCGCGTAGAGAATAAGCTAAAGAATATATTTAACGACAAGCTTTCTGGAAGGGCCGTGGACCAAAACCTGAGCAATGCCGCGTATATTTATGCTGCATGGAATGGAAGCAGCGATGTCTTCGGCAAGCTGACAGCGCTTTTCAAGAAGGAGAAGATGCCTGACGAACAGAGAAGACTGCTTGGCAGCCTTGGCTATTTCCGAGATGGGGAACTTATAGAGAAGGCGCTCGAATTTTCAATAAGCAATTCTGTGAGGATGCAGGATTCATTCGTAATAAACTCAAGAGCTGCAGCAAATCCCTTTGCTACAGAACTGCTATGGAGATGGACAAAAGCCAAGTGGAGCCTGTTGAAAAAGAGGTACGGCAGCGGCACCCACATGCTTGGGAGGTATGTAAGCGCGCTTAGCTCTATAAAGAGCATTGAAACAAAGAAAGAGATAGAGAGGTTCTTTGCTTCTAAGGAGAATTGGCGCGATGACATAAAGCTTGCATTGAAGCAGGCGCTTGAGCAGATAGAGATAAACTATAGGCTTATAGAATTCAACAAGGAGACGGCGCACGGCAAAAATTGAAGCATGCGATACCTTTTTATTTTTATATAGCAAACTATTAATGAAAGTATAAGGAATGGTAATAGGAGGTTATACTTTATGAGTTTGAATTATATTTATATGCTTGTACCCTCATTTGGAGTGTCGGTACTGTTGCAAAGCAGCTATAAAGTATAAGCTAATCCTATTGGCCATTCTAGCAAGTGGTTTAGATGGCTAAAACATATATAGATATTGTAAAGTACATGGTTACCTGCAGGTTTGAAATTTCTGGGCTGGTTGAAAAGCCAGACATAATAGGCGCTGTCTTCGGGCAGACAGAAGGGCTTCTTGGCGGAGATCTCGACTTGAGGGAGCTTCAAAAGAGCGGCAAGATAGGCAGGATTGAAATAGAGTCCGCAACCACTCAGAACAAGACCTATGGCAAACTTTATCTACCTTCATCGCTCGGAAGGGTAGAAACCTGCATTCTTGCTGCAGCAATAGAGTCTGTTGACAGGGTCGGACCTTTCGACACAGTGTTCAAAGTCGAGAAGATAGAGGACACCAGGAACGAAAAGAGGAAAAAGGTCATCAACAGGGCGAAGGAATTGCTTAAGACGTTGATAAACACAGAAATACCGGACAGCAAGGAGCTTAGCGAGCTTGTTGAGGTTGATGTCAAATCCAGTGCGATCACAAGCTACGGACCTGAGAACCTTCCAGCAGGCCCAGATGTTGCAACAAACAACGAGCTTATACTTGTGGAAGGCAGGGCCGACGTTATAAACCTGCTCAAAAACGACATAACGAACTGCATAGCTGTAGGAGGCGCCGCCGGCACTGTGCCGAAAACAATAATAGACCTAACCAAGTCTAAGGAGACAACGCTCTTCGTAGATGGCGACCGCGGAGGGGATATGATAATAAAAAGTGTGATAAGCGCATGCGACATAGACTACATAGCAAAAGCTCCTAGTGGAAAGGAGGTCGAAGAGCTCACAAGGAAGGACATTATAAAAGCGCTCCGGGCGAAGGTGCCGCTGGAGCAGTATCTCTCGAGGGAAGGCAGGGAAACAGAAAATCACAATAACAACAACCACAACAACAGGCAGCAGCAAAGACCTGAAAGGCCTGAAAGGCAGTACCAGAAAGACCAGAGCATAATGAGCCCGACAAGCATAACAAAAAAGCTTTATGAACCAGAAGAAGCGCCAGAGACCATGAACCTGCCTGCGGAGGAGAAGCATGCTGAGGAACCGATGGTTGAGCCGCAGAGTCTTGGAATAAAGAGCATAGAAGAGAAGGAGCAAAGCACCAGCCCATTGGAAACTATTCCGCAGATAAGCAATGAAAAGGATGCTGAGCAAAAATACATAAGGGCGTTGGACGAGCTTCATAACACGCTCAGGGGCAGGATCTATGACAATTCAGGAAACCTCATAGTCGAGGTACCCATAAGAGAACTAATCCAAGCAATGCAAGATTCAAGCGGTGCAAAAGTAATAGTATTCGATGGAATAATAACACAGAGGCTGCTCGACCTTGCGAACAAGAAGGGGATAAATGCAATTTATGGGATACGCGCAGGCCAGATAAGCAGGGTCTTCAATAACATAGTGCTCTACACAAAAGAGCAGGGGCGGCTGTAGCAAGGAAGGGCATGCCCCTTCATTCTAATTTTAGAAAGGTATAAATATTTTAGTTTTAAATTAAACTATATTAAAATTAAACTAATTTTAGAATTTAAACTAATTGATGACAAATTGATGATAAAATGGTAAAGCAAAGGGAGCAGGTAAAGGATGAGTTCAAGCGCATGGTTATAAGGTTCATCATTTTGAAGAAGCTTAGCGATAATGAGATATATGCGTATAGGCTTCTGAAAGATATAGAGGGCATGCCCCACATGGATTTCTTTTGCAAAGACAAAAAGAAGCTGAAAAACGACATCTACAACGCCCTGAATGCTCTCAGCAAAGAGGGCTACATAATAGTCAAGCAGAAGAAGGTTGGAAGCAAGGTAAGAAACTACTACTCGCTAACTATGGAAGGCAGAAAAAGCATAAACAGGATAAGGAGGAATTTTGCAATGGCTGTAATGCGCATCAAAAAAATCCTGAGAGTGTAAGCATGGAGTTCGTCACTGTGAGGAATCTTGTGAAAAAGTTTGGCGATTTCGCTGCAGTGAATAATATAAGCTTTGAAGTCAAAAAAGGAGAGATATTCGGGCTCCTCGGGCCCAACGGCGCGGGAAAAACGACTACGCTAAATCTTTTGCTTGGGCTTCTAAGACCGACTTCCGGCAGCATATACATAAACGGGCTTGACATGAGCAGGCATGGGAAGGAGCTTAAGCAGCAGATAGGTTTGATGACCCAGGAAACAGTAGTGGAGCCAGATCTTACTGCGAGGGAAAACCTTGAGCTCTTTGCAAAGCTTTACCACTTAGACAAAAACGAGATTGAGAAAAGGATCAACGATGCGCTGAAAGAGGCGCAGCTTACAAACTTTGCCGACAAAAAGGCCGGAACATTCTCCGGGGGAATGCAAAGAAGATTGCTGCTCGTGAAAACTCTCCTGCACGAGCCCAGGCTCATCATTCTTGACGAGCCCACAACGGGCCTTGACGTACAGAACAGGTCGCAGATGTGGGACCACATAAGGAGCCTTCACAAAAAGGGTATAACAGTGATACTTACCACGCAGTACCTTGAAGAAGCGGATGCACTTTGCGATAGGATAGCGATAATAAACCATGGTAAGATAATAGCAATGGGCACAAGCTCAGAAATAAAGAGAATTGCAGGGGAGAACATACTAGAAGTGGTGACAACCGAAAAATATGCAGGAAGAGTTGCTGAGATAATAAAAGATGTAAGTGGAGTAAGCCCAGAAACAAAGATTGACAGGATAACAGCGAACATAAAAAAGGAGCCACTTGAGATAATGAGAAAAATTTCCGATATTTTGAAAAGAGAAAATATTCCTGTGCTCGCACTCAGCATGCACCTGCCTACGCTTGACGATGTCTTCATAAGGCTCACAGGAAGCACGCTCAGGGA
This sequence comes from Candidatus Micrarchaeia archaeon, assembly GCA_049966495.1. Lineage (GTDB taxonomy): Archaea > Micrarchaeota > Micrarchaeia > Micrarchaeales > Micrarchaeaceae > JAKAWW01. The sequence goes on along the minus strand of JBMFUN010000005.1, from coordinate 103 downwards.
TGAGACAGGCGAAATGCAAAATCCAAGGACGAAGCTGAGGTTCATGAGGTAAACCACCCACGACTAAAGCCGTGGGCTTTCCATAGTTGATTCGCATGTTGCA
>JBMFUN010000004.1:0-27001 GCA_049966495.1 Candidatus Micrarchaeia archaeon | reverse complement strand
ATTCTTGCCGCTATTATACTAATAAATATTTTTGTGTTCATCTATTATCTGAATAAAATTTCCAACCCTCTTTGCAGGGTTGAGAAAGGCGATCAGATTGGAGCGCAAAAGGGGCAGGAAGGTCAGGCGCAAGGCCATCAGGGGCAGCAAGAGGATAAAAGAAGGCAAGCTTGAAGAAGCAGGCGCACCCGGCAATGCATGGCTTTCAAATGACGAAGTGCTGCTTAAAAGCATAATGAAAAAGAAAGACGTACTAAAAGGTAAAAATGCATCGCTCCTGCTCCATGCTCTTTCGGTGCTGAGCAAAAGCATGAGGGATATCACATACAGGGAGGGCTTCTCCATAGGGAAGATGCTCTTTGCAATGTCAAGCAAAGGCAAGAGATACAGCTTTTATGAGGAGAGCATACCAGAGCTTGTTTCATTTCTTGAATCCGCAGGATTGGGCCAAGTCACCTACACTGCATTTCCCAACAAGCTCACCATACGCATATACAGTGATGGCTACTATCTTGGAGCAAAGATACATGCATTTGAAGCTGGTTTGATATCAGGTTATGTAAGCACAGGAAGGCATGAGTATTCACATGTCGTGGAGAAGGCCTGTGTAAACGACAATTCTGAATACTGCGAATTTGAGTTCTACGGGAACGCCATAGAAGAAGGCAGCGAGATAGAAAGCAGCAGCCTGCTTGACAGGACAATAGATGGGATAATTGCATCATCTGGAAACAGCTTGGCGCACAGCTATCTTTCGCTTCTTTCAAAGGTTGTCACAAACAGAAGCTACAAAGATGAGATGAGTGCGCTTATGGCATACATAGGTGAAGGCTTGGGGAAGAGGCTTCTGTCAAATGGCAGGAGGAGCGCGAGGCTTGAAAAGGCAATAGAGATCGCTGGTGACATATGCATAGCAGAGCCAAAAATAGAAAGAACAAAGCCATTCAGCATATCAATGGCATTTGACGGCACAAGAATCTCCAAGGAGTTTGTAAACCTTTCTCTATCATTTCTTGGTGGTTTTCTGCCAAAGCTTTCTTCTGCAAAAGAGCTAAAAGCAATAGAAATAAATAGATACAACTTGCATAAAATAAGGATTGCTGAAGCTCCAAGGGGTTAATCTAATGGCTCTTGAATTCATGGATTCGATTTCAAAGTATATACCTTCCATAAAGTCTCCAGAGCGCCCGCTCTCTCTGAGAGAGAAGATGAAATGGACAGCCATCGTGCTCGCCATATACTTTCTGCTTTACAACACATATGTGATAGGAGTAAATCCAACAGCAGTCACGCAGCCGTTTCTCCAGCTTATAAGCATCATATTTGCAGCAAGAATAGGAAGCATTATAACAGTGGGGATAGGTCCCATAGTACTTGCTAGCATAGTGCTTCAACTTATTGCGGGCTCAGGGCTTCTCAAAATAGACTTCAACGACACGGTGCAAAAGGCAAGATTCCAGAGCCTCCAGAAGCTTTCTGCAATCCTCATAGCGGTAGCAGAGGCATATATTTTTGTATCAACGGGCTATGTGCCTGTGGCAAATGCCAATGCATTCGGAGTTGTCGTGTTGCAGTTGGCCCTTGGGGCAATTGTAATAATATACCTTGACGAAACGATGTCCAAATACGGCGTCACTTCTGGAATAAACCTTTTTATAGCGAGCGGTGTTTCGTTTGCAATAGTCGCAGGCACGTTCAGCATATTGCTCCCAGAGTCGATACAGGCGGTGCAGAACGGCGGGGCCGCAGCGCTCTCTCTCGCAGTCCTTGATTTCGGCCCATTGATATTTGCAATAGTTGTGTTTTTGATAAGCATCTATGTTTATGAGATGAAGGTCGAGCTGCCTCTTGCATTTGAGCAGTTCAGAGGCGTTGGTGGCAGGCTGCCTCTTCCGTTTCTTTATGTGAGTGTGCTCCCAGTAATCCTGGCTTCCTCATTGGAACTGAGCCTCACCGTTTGGTTCAGATTTCTTGCAGGAGTGAAAGGCTCGTTTGCAAACCTTGCAAAGTTCATCGCTTATTACGTGCCTTCGCCTTCTGGGCCGCAGCTTGAGGGGGGTCTTACCTACCTGATATCGCCTTCATTTCCAATGCCATACTCTGCAAATTATGGCGGGATAGGTGGCTATGGACCCTACTTTACATATCTTGCTACACACACGACATACCTCTTTCTTCCCTGGGGTGGCTACGTGCTGATTCCAGAATGGATTCATGTGATTGTATATACAGTGGTACTTGTGCTCCTTTGTATTGTGTTCGGAAAATTCTGGATAGAGCTCACAGGTCAGAGTCCAAAAAATCTTGCAGAGCAACTTGGTGGGCAGGGCTGGCAGATCCCTGGCTTTAGGCGCGATCCTAGGATAGTGGAAAGTATCTTGAACAAGTACATTCCAACGCTTACTGTATTAGGAAGCATATTTGTCGGCCTTCTGGCAGCATTGGCTACCCTTACAGGCGCGATAGGCTCAGGAATGGGCATACTGCTTACAGTTGGAATAATCTATATGCTTTACCAACAGCTTCAGCAGGAAAGACTAATGGAAACATATCCTCTGCTGGAAAAGATTGTAAAGTAGTGCTAGCAAGCATTTATCTTGTATATCAAGAATAAAAAGAAGTAGATAAAAAACTAAAGCTTTCCTACTCTGCGCTTCTGTGCTCTCTTTAAGCGCTTCCTGCGCTTCTTCTTCCACTTCCAGCGCATCCTACCTTTCTTCTTCCATTTCCTGGGTATGCTTCCCAAGTTAACACCAAAAGTATTAGTATTTATACATTCACATTTATAAACATTATTATTACTTTTTCACTAAAATCTAGTATTGTGATTTCATGCATAAGGGCCTTATAGTATACATAATAGTGCTAATAGCGATGATAATCGGCGTTTATCTGACTACAGGTTTCAGGCTGCCGCCATCGACTCGTGCAACAACCACAATAAGTGGAGCTAATTCTACTACTACTGTTGCAAGTACGACAACTTCCACAATGACAACTGCAAACTATACATACATATACCCGTGCAACAACTTTGCCTTGTACATCATGGGAAAGAATGAGACAGGAAAGGGGACATGCTACTGGAATGGAGGCCTGCTTGGCGTATGGCTTGCCGGTGGAAATGCAGGTGCACAAGTAATTGTAAAAGGTGCCAACAACATTACATATATAAATGCGACAGCTCCTCTTGCATGCATTGCTTTCTTCAAGAACTTTTCAGCACCTGCCCAAGATTATTACATAACTCTTAAAACAAAAAATGGCTCGTCTAATGATACATGTGCCTACTCTATAATAAGGCTCAACACAACAGTGGTGCCGCCAAAAGCAATATACAACAACGTGTTCAACGGTGCGTTCAGCAGCGGCACTTATGCAGGCTGGAATGTTACAGGCAAGGGATTTGGCGAGGCACCAATGAATATCACATATGCAGATGCGCATACTTGCTATCTGAGTGCACCATGGTCAAATTACAACGGCACATATTTTGCAACCACTTATACCTGCGGTCTTGCAGTTGCCCCGGGCAATATAACTTCTGAGCCTTTCATAGTCAGCCCGTCAAAGCTATTCTTGAACTTCAAGATAATCAGCCCTCCAAACAATCAGCTTTATGTTGAGATACTTGAAAATAATACCCCAGTAATCATTGCACACTACAACACATTCAACGTGAGCGGAGGAAATGCGGCAAGCACTTTCGAAAATGCGAGCATTCCACTTACCACTCTTGTCGGTAAGGTAGTTCGGGTTAGGGTAGTTGCACAAACATCAGAAACACAAGAATATATTGCAGTTGGTGATTTTTCCCTATCAAATGTTCCTGTTGTTACCAAAGGCATTCTTGTAAATATGACATTTTCATGATGCTATGGCCATTTCAATCTTCAACACAATGAGCGGAACCAAAGAACAGTTTAAGCCTTTGGAGGGAAAAAAGGTCAAGATGTTTGTCTGCGGCCAAACAGTATACGATGATGCGCATCTGGGTCATGCGAAAACTTATATAGCGTTTGACATTGTCGCAAGATGGCTTAGGCACAGCGGCTATGATTTGAAATATGCGCAGAATATAACAGATGTGGATGACAAGATCATCGCAAGAGCCCATGAAAGAAATATGGAGCCGCTAGAGCTTGCAAGATACTATGAGAAGAGGTTTTTTGAAGACATGGAGAGGATAGGAGTAAAGCAGAATGTTGACATCTACCCGGAATCCTCCAAATACATAAGTGCGATGCGCGACCAGATACAGGCGCTTGCCGATAAGGGCTATGCATATTACCTTGATGGCGATATTTATTATGATGTTTCCAAATTCAACGACTATACAAAGCTCTCGCGCATGAACATAGAGGAGTTGAGCAAGCACAGGATAGAGCCGAAGGAAGGCAAGCGCAACAGCTATGATTTTGCATTATGGAAAAGCGCCAAGCCTGGAGAGCCTAAATGGAGGATAGATGTAGTGATAGGGGGCAAAAAGTTCGAGCTCGAGGGTAGGCCGGGCTGGCATATAGAGGATACAGCAATGACTTATACAATATTTGGGCCGCAGTATGACATACACGGAGGAGCCAGAGAGCTCATTTTTCCTCATCATACAAATGAGATAGCGCAGGCTGAAGGCGCCTATGCGGTAAAGCCTTTTGTGAAGTACTGGATGCATTCCGGCATGCTCTATATTCGTGGGCAGGAGATGCACAAAAGCCTAAAGAACTTCATAACGATAAGGGAGTTTCTTGAGAAGTACAGTGCAGAGATATTGAGGTTCATGATCGCCTCCACACATTATAGGAAGGAGATAAACATAACAGATAACTACATAGATTCTGCCAGAAGGAATCTTTATTACCTATATTCATCAATAGGCATATTTTACAACATGAAGGAATCTGGAGGTAGCGGAGTGCAACTTTTGGAGAAGGCAAAGGTTTTTGCAAAAGAGTTCTCAGAAGCGATGGATGACGATTTCAACACTCCTCTTGCAATAAAGAAGCTCATGATTTTTGCAAGAGAGCTTAGGAATTATGCCTCTGGGGCAAGTGGAATCGATGCAGACACAAAAGCCGAGATAATGAAAATAGTTTCAGAATATGCAGGGATCATAGGCGTGCTTGCAGAAGAGAACTACAAAAAGCCAATAGACAAAGATATATACAAGCTTATAGAGGAGCGTGAGGCATTGCGAAAAGAGAAAAAGTATGAAGAAGCAGACGCGATAAGGTCGAAGCTTCTGAGTGAGTTTGGAATTGTGGTAGAAGACAGCGATTATGGCCCTGTATGGTATGCAAAGTGAGCTCCAATTTGGCTAGGCCTGCTTGCCTTCATCCTCTTCTTTCTTCTTTGTGCTCTCAAGAAGCTTCTTCCCCAGCTCTATCCTGTTCTCTATCTGCCTGTTTATGTTTTCTATGTCCTCAGGTTTGAGCACCTTTTCCAGCACATACCTGGAATAGTTGAGTGAGTAGAGCGAAAGATCCATGAGCACGGATTGAAAGTCGCTCATCTTAATGCTAAGCTCCTTCAAGGGCTTCAGTATTTCTATACCAGCTGGCGAATACCTTAAAGCGATGCCGATTAGAGGGGCAAAGTTCTCGGTCAAGATAGTGAGCACAGCATTTGTTATGTATATGCCATTTTTCTCTATGGGCTCATCTATTGCGCCGTAGCAGTATACGACGCCTGGTTCCTTGAGGAGGTGCTCGTTTATCAGCTCAACCATAAGTGGCTGGAGCTTTTCCTTGTCTGGGTTCTGCATGTCAAAATACAGCTTTGCAAGCACGCCGCCCTTGCTTATCTTTTCTTCAGTAAGTGCCTCAAGTTCGTTCTTCTTCATATTATCACTATATGTTTCTCTGGATCTCTTTTGCTTCTAATGTCTCTTCTTCGCCACTTATGAGATTCCTAAGCTTTACCTTTCCGAGCTTCTCCTCCTCATCTCCTATGATAACTGCGTAGGGTATCTTGAGCATGCTGGCATATTTGAGCTGGTTTGCAAGGTTCTTGCTTGAAGTATTCAGGTCTACATTTATGCCAGCTTTTCTTATTTCGTTTGCAACCTTCACCGCATATTTGAAGTTCTTCTCACTTACATAGGCTACAAACACCTTTGCATATGTGCTCATGGGAGATGACGATGCACCAAGAATATCTATAAGCCTGTCTACTCCTATTGCGAACCCTATTGCAGGTATATCCTTTCCGCCATACAAACCGATCAATTTGTCATAGCGCCCGCCTCCGCATATGCTCTCTTTCGTTTTGCCTGTCTTGTACTCAAATACGGTGCCCGTATAGTAATCGAGGCCTCTTACTATGGAAAAATCGATTTCTACTGTGCCTTTGAGCTCATAGGCTCCTAGTATATCAAGGAGTCTTTTTATTCCATTGGTAACGCCTTTTCCACCAGTGAGGTTTTCGACATATTGTAGCTTGTCTTCATTGCTACCCTTGAAAGTCACCAAGTCCATTATGGAGTCAACTATATCGCTCTCCACGCCAATGCCAGAGATGAGCTGCGCTATCTCTTGGACTGATTTCCTGTCGAGCTTGTCTATTGCGCGGAGTGTGGGCAAAATCTTATCCTCGCTAACGCCAAGCTTCGTTAGCACAGAATTCATCATGCGTCTGTCGCTAAGCTTAATTACATAGTCTATTCCAAGCGCTTCCATGATCTTGCCCCCCAACGCTATGATCTCAGAATCGCTTTCGGTCTCGCTTCCCCCAACAATGTCGGCATCAACCTGCGTAACTTCTCTATAGCGGAGGTGTTGTGGTTCCTCGTGCCTCCATACCTTGCCTATATAATACCTCTTGAAAGGAAGCTGTATGTCTTTGTGCATGCTGACAAACCTTGCCAGCGATACAGTGTTGTCGTAGCGCAACCCTAGATCATCATCTTTCAGCTCGTATACTAGCTTCGATTCCTCGCCAATGCCACTTTTTGCATATAAAAGCGTAAGCTGCTCAAACGAAGGAGTATCTATAGTAGTGAAGCCAAACTGCTGAAGCAGGTGCTCTATCTTTTTCAGCACCTCATTTCTGAAGATCGCCTCGTTTGGCATAAGGTCCCTTGTGCCCCGCGGGAGTTGAAGCTCTGCCATTATATCACACGTTAGTTTTTCTGAATTCCCCAACTTGTTGAGGTAGATATACATATAAATGCAAGACAACTTTTATATATGCTTTCGTGCATAAGAAACTCCAGTGGTGCACTCTGCAATACAACTGTATCAAAAAGTTGCAAGAACTGGGATGTTCCAAGCGAGGAAGCTGTAGGGAGTTACTTTAGGTTGCTTTCAAGCCACCTTTTGAAGCTTTCCTTTGGTATTGCGCCAACATTTACGGCTTTTAACGCACCGTTCTTTATGAGAAGCGTTGTGGGTATCGCCATGATGTTGTATCTTGCAGCTATCTCAGGACTGTAATCTGCATTGAGCTTCACAAACTTGACCTTGCCTTCATAGTCTTTTGAAACCTCCTCTATAATAGGGGTGAAGAACCTGCAAGGTCCACACCATTCGGCCCATACGTCGACAACGACCGGTATGGGTGATTTAAGCACCTCTTCCTCAAAATCTTTACCTTCTATATCTGCTACACTCATATCTATCCCCAAAGTATTTAACAAAACTAAGCAGAGTAATAATGCACATATTAATATAAATAAATTGCTGTATAATTAATGTGTCAAAATATCGAAATGATGAGCCAAAGTACTGAGCTACGGCTATGAAGAAGATCTTGAGTGCTGATTGAATGCAAAGGATTTCAAAGGCGCTGGTAAAGAAGATTGTAAAGGAAAAGTTCAACATATCAATGAGTGATAATGCTGCAGAAGCGATGGCAGAGATGCTTGAAAAGAAGGCAATGAGCATAGCGAGATATGCAGTCAAAAGGGCCCAGCAGAGCAAAAGGAAGACAGTCACTCAGGAAGACATAGAAAGATACAAGCTCAAGTTCAGTGATTGAGTGGATGGCAGGAACGCAAGAGTTTCGGAAAGCAATGGAAGGTTTAAGCTAGAATATGTGATAGAGGGCAAAAGGGCATTTGTAACATGGGAACGCAAAGGCCCGGCAATGCTTGTAACAGAATACAATGGGATTGGCGCAATAACAGCGCAAAATCTTGAAAAGCTCACAAGCGATCAGGTAAAGAACAAGATAGCCAGCCTTCTTGACGAGCTTGGGATAAAAGAAGTTTCAAATGTTGAATATTCAGGTGTCGAGCTCGACAAACCATGCCCAAATTGTGGCAAGCATACGCTGAAGAGGTATTCAGAATTGCATCCAGAGAGCCCGGTGCCTGTAATGCCTTTGTATATCTGCACAAGCTGCAATGCAGAAAGCTACTACCTTACTGATGAATATCTAAAATCGATGGTTTTCGGGCACAAGGAGCTTTTCAGCCAAGAGGAGCTGAAAGGGCTTGAGGCTGATGAGGATGCATTTTTAAATGAGCTCAAAGAGTATATAATAAGAATATTTGCATCCAAAAAGATACTGCATATTAAGTGAAGGTGTTAAAATGACCATGTTGATATCTGACCTATATGGAAAGCAGATAATAACAAACAGCGGCAAGAAGATAGGTTATGTTGAAGATATTGTGCTGGACTTAGAATCAAGGTCTGTGGCAAATCTCCTTCTTACCAAAATCGATAACCTTGTAAGGAGCCAAAATACCGCAGTTCTATTGGCTAAAAACAGCGTAAAGTACAGCAGGGTAAAGAGCGTTGCAGAGTCTATAATAGTAAGCGGCGAAACGAAAGGATGATTATTCTTTTATAATTTTTATGTTTCCCTATTCCCTATTGCCTTTCTTTATTTCTTCTTAACGTATTCTTTCCTTATGGCCTAGTCTGTCGATACCTCTTTTGGAATGTTCGGTCGCGCCTTAATCAATACCCTGTAGCCGCAATATGGGCACCTTATAAACTGGCCAGGATCCTTTATCTTCTTCCCGCAATGTGCGCATACATAAGCCAAACTATCACCTTTTGCTCTTTAGCCATTTTATGAATTCAGAATGCAGAAGGGATTTACTGGTGTCTATCGCCCTTATCTTTAGCGTAGCCTTGAACTGCTCGTCATTCAGCTCCAGGACAGGCTCGTAACTTTTCATTTCTGTATAGTGCACTTCCATCCAGTGTATCTTTCCGTTAAGGTAGTCGCGCATTATGTCTCTTGTAAGGGGCGGCGAGGTGAATGCGAAGAGAATACCATCACACCAATACAGGGGCATGTTGCCCGAAGGTGTTATGCGTTCCCTAAGCAGGTCCTCGTAATCCAGCCTTACAACTTCATGGACGACGAGCTCATTGATAGGGGAGTAGCTTATCTTCACCATGTTCAAACCTTCTGTGCCTGCAGGCTCTCTATGATCCTCTTTGCAGCCTCGCCCGCAGTCGTCTTCATCGTATAAGCTCCGCCAGCATACACTGTATTGCAGTGCATGCACTTCCATATGCCCGTGCCAATGCGCTTTACCGCTATTTTGCCGCATACATCACATTTGTACAGTGCTGTCTTTTCCTCTTTCACAGCATTGTACCTTTTCCTGAGCGTTGCTCCATATCTTATGCTAGCATTGGCCATTCAAATCACTGTAAGAATATTATTCTTTTAGATAACCTTTTAATTCTTTGTGCTTTTCGAAGGCTATGTCAACAAGATGCTCTATCTCTTCAGCGCTTAAACTGCCGCTTAAGCCCTTCTGCATCGCCCTTATTTTCTCGATGTCTGTCGCTATGGTGAGCCGCGCGTCTGAAGCATTCTCTTCGTTCTTTGTAGGATCTAGCAGAAGCTTGTTGCCTATTTTGCTAAATGTCGCGCTTGTAACCACGTTGTTTATCTTCAGGCTTCTTGTGCGCTCCTCCCTTATGATTTTTCCATCCTCGTATTTTGGCACCTTTGTGTGCATCAAGGCGCTCATTGCAGCAAGGGCGCTTGCATCTATAAGATTGCCATCATAATTTAGCACATATATGTCTACATACACATACCAGGCCTTACCCTCCTCTATGAAAAGGTCCTCCATGTCCACGCAGTTTCCAGCCCTTATGCCTCTATCCACGACCCTTGCAAGTTCTATCGCCTCTGGGCTTGGCGGTCCAGGCTCATAGTCTGCAGACGCCAGCGGTAGAAGTTCGCTTGATATTACAAGATTGCCTTCGTTTGGCGTATCTTCCATTGGTTCATCAACTTCAAGCTTCACGCCTGCGAGCACCCTAGTGCTTCCCAGGTCGACCTGCGCCGAGCCCTCTGCTGTATCTATAATACTGTTTGCTATCTTTATACCCCTAAAATCCATCATGCCCCTGGAGTCTTCCCTTTTATCGTGCTCCAGAAGCTCCTTTATATATTTCACCTTTATTACGTCTATTGCTTCCATTTAAACACCTTCGTATTTCTCCGCGACCTTTGTATAGACCCTCTTCAATGCATCTCTTTGTATTGCGCTTATCTTCTTTCCAGCGTCAAACACCATGTTCATAATCTTTTTGAGCTCCTCCTTTGTGAGGTCGCCGTCCATCTGTAATAGCAGTATGTCGTTGTTTCTTGGCGCTACTGCTATAGGGACATCGCTATCTGAATAGTTGTCCTCTATCTTGTTGAAGTCTATTACGACATTGCCGTCTATCTTTCCCCCAGAAACTGCATAAACGAGGTCCTTCATGTGTATCCCTGCGTTTGCAAGTGCCACTGAAGCGGCTGTTATGCCAGCAGCGCGGGTGCCGCCATCGCCCTGCAGCACCTCTATGAATATGTCTATCTCGCTGCCTGGAAATTCGTTGAGCATTATGACGTTTTCAAACACATCTTTTGTCACCTTAGAGATCTCTATTGCGCGCCTGTTTGGGCCGCTTCTCCCATGCTCCTCAAGGCTCGAGAATGGGGCCATCGAATACCTGCACTTGACTATTGCCTTTGTAGGGTCAGCAAGATGCTTTGGGAATACCTCTTTTGGCCCATACACTGCAGCGAGTATCTTGTTGTTGCCCCATTCTATATATGCTGATCCATCAGCATTGTCAAGCACGGAAGCTGTTATTCTTATTTTTCTCAACTCATCAAAATCCCTTCCGTCAATCCTTTTTCCATTCGCAATCAATTGCGGTTTGTTAGCCTTCATAAAATTACCTATTGTTCTTTTTCAGCATTTTCAAGCATAAGTTTTATCCTGTTTGTAAGCCCTTCTATGTGTGCCTCATTTTCTATCCTTAGCAAAGCCTCTATTGCAAGCGCGATGTTCCCACCTTTCAGCCATACCAGCCCATTCATCCCCACAGCAATGTGGGTTTTTGTGAGCTCTGTGAGCATTTTTATCATTGTGTTGTTTCTTCCTATTACCCTTGGTATCTTTGTCGGCTTTATATATATAAGCATTCCCCCAATGAGTTTCCTGGGCATTTCTACAATTATAGTTCTTCTGTTTTCAATGCTCTTGACTTTTGCGCTTATTACTGTGCCCTCTTCTATGTATTCATCCCTCTTTCCTGTTATGAGAAGGCACTTGTTGAAGTGCTGTATATCTACTTCGTATACGCCATTCCTTTCGCTTATTATAATGCCTATTATCTCGTCCCCCGTATGCGGCACGTAGCCGCCTTCGAGCGGGATTATGGCACTTTTCTCTTCATCATATAAACCTATCACTTTTGAATATGCTTTGTTTTTTTCTGTGTAGGTGAAGGGCAATCTGCCATCTTCCCTAATATACTCACCAGGAACCACAATGCGCTTCATTTACTCAACCAACTATCTTGATTTCTACCCTGCCCTGCGTTGCGCCATTCATCCTGTCAAAAAAGTCATTCCGCATGCCAGCTGGGAATTCGAGCATTGCCTCAAGGCTTCCGTTCGAAAGCCATTGCTCGCTTTTCAGACCGTAATGCTTAAGTATACCATAGCATTTGTTCGCAAACTCTGCAGGTATCACAACTTCTATCTTTACCGTTGTAAACTTTATGGGCATGTACATGTTGAGCTTTTTGACTATCTCATCGATCTGCTCGCTTGCGCTTTTGAAGGGATCTATGCTTATCTTTGCCTCTTTCATCGCGTTCTCTATCCTTAGCGGAGGGTTTGGCGCGTTTGTCCTAGGGTCCACAGAGTTCTTTGCGATTATATCTATTATCTGTTTCCTTTTGTCATCAAGCAGCCTGTTGCGCTGCTCTGTAGTAAGGGGTATCTCAGCATTCTTCAAGATATATTCTACGACTTTTGCGATGTCATTAGTGCCGAATACCTTTTTTATCTTTTCCTCGCTCTGCCTCTCGCCCTTTCTTGCATCCTTGAAGATTTCCTCTACCTCAAGAACGCTCATAGGGTCTGCCCTCTTTCCAGTGACGTATTCATAGGCGAGCTCGGAATCGACAAATATCTCAAATTCTTCGCCACCCCTGTTCAGTTTCACTATCACGGATTTGGGCGAAGGCATAAAATCACGAATCAGAGAAACGTGGCTATCTTCTCAGGCTTTAGCATCTCGAAGCCCTTTGCCTTTGTTATTATCGAGGCATCGATGTTTTCTGGGGTTATCTTTGCTTCTGTCACCTTCTTCAGAATGCCAACACCAAGCTTTATCGCTTCCTCAGGATCCATCTCCGGCTTGTAGCTTTTAACCAGCATTTCTTCCGCCTGCTTTTTGCCAGAGCCTATCGCATCTGCAAAATAGCCAAGATATGAAGCACCAGGTTCAACCTCAAAGAGCTTTGGCATTACGTCAACGCCGCCTATGAGCAGCGAGACAGCATAAGGCCTTATTCCTCCATACTGCGTTGCCATCTGCATCTCCTCAGAGATCTCCCTGGCAACAGTTTCCACAGCTTCAGTCTCGTTGTAGATCATCCTATGTGTTTGGGTCTTTGTGCGCATCATGCTTATTACATGCAATCCGTCAGACACAAAGCCGCTATATGTGGCCCCTATATAAGAGTCAACCATGAATATCTTCTGTATGGTGCTTGGGACTGCCAGTGGCTCTGTTATATTCTTATGCGCTATAAGCACGACGCTGTCGTCAGCAACCATTCCTATAGAGGTTGCGCCGCGCCTTACGGCTTCTTTTGCGTATTCCACCTGGAAAAGTCTTCCATCAGGGCTGAACATGACGCCCCTGTCGTATGCTTGCACATTCGGATACATATTCACACCTTAATAAGCGTTTTTGAATTTTGAAAGTCCTTGAATTAAAAATAAAGTTATTATTATTTTAACGTAAATCTTTATAATCTTTGGCATTATTTGCCTTCGCGCGCCTGTTGTGCTATTGTGCGTGCTTTGAAAGTGCCTTCAATGTCCCTGAAGCATAGAGGGTGAAGAATGCGACCTTTTTCCCTTCTATGCTTCTTATGAGCGCAAGGGCCCTTATAAATTTTTCATAGCCGTAGAGAGATACCTTCACTATGAACCTGTGTTCATCGAGCTTTCTGATGGTGCGTGGGTTTGCAAGAAAATAGTCTAGCGCGCCTATGTAATCAAAGAGCTCCTTGTACATGGATCCTTCTATTTCATCAAGCTTTGCAGTGCACTCTACAAGCACATAGCGATATTTGCTTTTCACACATTCACCAGTCTGCCTGCGACATTCAAGCCTTTTCTTGCATCCTCGTCGCTTGCGCCTATGAGCTTTGCGAGCTCTATAAGCTGGATGTAAGACTCCATTCCAAGCTCAGAATCTGCGAGCGTGGCAAAGCCCACCTCAATTTTCTTTTTCTTTGCATAAAGAAACAGCCTCCTTGCGAGATATAAGCTTTTTGACAGCCTAAATCCCTTATTACCTATTATCTGGTTGAATGGTATTATTAAGGGGATGCGGTATTCTTTGAGTCCTTCAATGAGGCTTTTGTCGATTGCATAAGTATTTAGAATTACGGCGCTTGCGAAGGTCCTGCACGCTTTTAGAAGCACCTTTGTATCTCTTCCAATTGCAACTCTTCCTGATTGGTTTTCATTGCTGCCAATCTCAGCAACAGGAAAGTCCTTTCCTGCGATAAGGATTTTCTTGTAGCCAAGCATTCCGCCAAGCTTCTCGAGCCCACTACTAAGAACAATGTCATAATAATCCATAAATTACCCACTCGTGCCGAAGAGGTCCTTCTCTAGCGCAGCTTTTATCTTCTGCGCAGGGTAGAGGAGCTTGATGAGCTTTGTGTGGCCTCTTATGCCCTTTCCAGATTCAAACGCCACGATAAGGCCCTGCATCTCCAGTTCAGAGAGGTACTTCCTGTACCAGCGTTCGCCTTTTCCTTCTTCTTTCATGCTTTCCGCAAGGCTCCTGTACCTGTTGTATATCTCGCCGCTGAAAAGATATGTATCTATGCCATCTGTCAGCTTTTTGTATGTTCCACCGCTTTCAGTGAGCAGTGCTATCGAATAGAGCACCAGCTTCTGGTGCTCAGGAAGGGTTACTATTAAGTCATATACTATATCATTTTCGGCAATCTTTTTTGCTTCCTCAGTATCTTCCATTGTGACTTTGCTTTTTCCTTTCTGCTCTGCAAGCTCCCCGGCAGAGGTCAGTATCTTCAATGCAATCCTTGCATCCCCTCCCTCTTTTGCGGCTGTGGCGGCGATGTAGTGCAGTATGTCATCGTCGATCGCATTCGGCTTGAAGCCTTCAGAGGCCCTGTCTTTTATTATCTCGTAAAGCTCATTTGCATAATATTGGGAGAAGACAAGCTCATTCTCATAAAGCGTTGAGAGGCTCCTAGGATCAAGATCCTCCTTGAAGGTGACCTTGTTTGATATGCCAACCATTGTTACCCCTCCTGCCTTTATGTCGCTGTTTATACGAGTAAGCGTATATATAAGGTCATCAAGGTCCTTTATCATGTCTATCTCGTCAAGCACCACAACAAGGATTTTACTATCTTCCTCGATCCAGCCCGTTAGTTTTTCATAAAGGTCTACAGCGCCATATCCCCTCTTGGCATATGTGGGCAGGTGGTCGCTTATAATCTTATTAAGCACTCTATACCTAGTGTTGTAGATCCTGCAGTTTACATAAGAGATCTTCGCCCTTGTGTTGGGTATGTTCTTTATCTCCTCTATCACATAAAGCGTGCATGTTGTCTTTCCGGTTCCCGTCTTGCCATATATAAATAGGTTCCTGCCTCTCTCGCCTTTTAGCGAAGGAGCAAGCGCCCTCTCTATGTTTTCTATCTCTTTGTCCCTGAATATGAGTTTTTTTGGTATGTAGTGCGGAGAGAGCACTTCCCGGTTAGAAAAGATTTTCGATTCTTTCAGCATATCATCGAGAGACATCATACCCCCTGCGATGTTAAAGGCACAATTGCACTATATAAAATTGCACTATATAAAATAATGCCATACATCATTTATATCTTTATCATTTATATCTTTACTTTTTATTCTATTTGATTTATGATTTGATATATTAGGGTAGAGATATGTACATAACTTTGAACAGCAGCAAGTTCATAGATTTCGAATACAGTGAACTGCGCCAGCTCCTGAAGCATGATGTAAGCATAGATAGAAGTTTTGGAATAATAAGCTTTGAGGTGGGCAGGGAGCAGGCGGAAGAACTGTTTGAGAAAGCAATATTCGTAAACAATATGCTCCATGTGGACAAGATTGTTGAGATTGAAAGCTGCGAGGATCTTATAAAGCCTCTTGCCGAGCTTGCGGGGCAGAGAACTTTTAGGCTAGAGGTAAAGAAGATAAAGACCGGCATAGCGGGCAATGCAAAATCCATAGAAGTGTGCCTCGGAGAAGGGATGGAAGAGAGGGGTTGCAAGGCTGATCTTGACAACCAAGAGATTTTATTGGGTGTAGTAATTGCAGGCGGCAAAGCGTATATAGGGGAAATAGTGGGAAAGCATCTGGACTATTTTCGGTTTTCAAAATACCAGATCAACAGGGCAGAGGCCAAGATTGCAGAAGCATTCGAATTCTTCCACATAAAAAACCAGGCTTTGGGAAAGGCCCTTGACCTGGGCGCTGCTCCTGGCGGTTGGACTGGCTTCCTGCTTTCCAAGGGCTACACCGTCGTCTCAGTAGACAGCGCAAAACTCCAATATGACAAGCTAGCCCGGTATGGAAGGATATTGGTAATAGGAAGCAAAGATGTACAGGCAAGTGGTATCGCGGATTTCCACGAGATAGGAAACATTCATGATATAGATACCAGTGCATACGCGCTTATGCACATAATGAAGCCGTACCAGCAATGCAAATCTTTGGTAGAGTCGATGGGAATGTTTGACCTGCTTGCAGTTGACACAAATACAAGCCCCGAGGAAAGTGCCTCTTTTATAAAAAGCCTTCTCCCATTGCTGGGGCGCAATGCCCTTATTATAGCAACGCTCAAGCTTGTGGATTTTGAAATAGAAAAGCACATACGCAAAGTGGCAGAGGAGATAGGAGGCGTGTGCCATCTAAGGTTTAAATGGCTGCCACATAATAGGAAGGAGCTCACACTGCTTGCAATAAAGGCAACCTAAGTGTTTTTTATTATTTTCTATCCTAATAATAATGCTAAATCTCTTTTTAGGGATATAAGCAAAGTGATAAAATGATAACAGGATTTTCCATACTGAGTGTAGAAGGGAAGATAGACTCCGTAGATGCACTTTCAAGGCAGAAGTTTCCGAGGCTCAACACCACATTTGAGTCTTTGAGTGCAGAAGGTAATAAGCTCAAGATAAAGTACTCGTTTGTTGCGGATTATACAGACAGCGACGCAAAGGATGCGAAAAGCATAGGCCAGCTGAAGCTAGCCGGGGAGGTCGAGCTTGAGGAATCAAAAGAGGTAATAGCAGATGTGCTCAAAAGGTGGAACGAGAAGCACATGCTCCCTGTTTCGCTTGCCGAAGAGGTAATAAATGGGCTTAACTTCAGATGCAGCGCCACGGGCACGCTCGTTGCATATTCCCTAGGGCTCATACCGCCTTTGGTAATAAGTAGCGTGAAGATCCAGGACCAGACACAGAAGTAATTCTTTTTCTTTTTTACCTATTCTATTTATCCATTCAATGGTTTCATGGTTGGGGATGCTTCTATTAGGCAGATAGAAGGTACTATATTCGATGTAGACTATCTAAGTAGTGGAGATATTGCACTTATAAGGCTTGCAGTGAAGGGAAAGGACGGGCAGGTATACGAGATATTCGATACAAAGTTCAAGCCCTATTTCTACATGCTGCCTAGAGGAGCAATGGAAGAAGACATAATGCGCATATCAGCAACCGAAAACGGGAAGCCCATTTATCCAGAGGCTATCGAGAGGGAGGAGCGCGAGCTCTTTGGCAAAGCAGAAACCTTTTTTAAAGTATATGTCAAAAGCCCCTCTCATGTGCCAAAGCTCAGCGCAGCAATGGCACAGTTCGGCGAGTGCTACGAATACGATATTCCATTTTCAAAGCGCTACACCATAGATTCTGGAATAGTACCTCTGACAACATACAGGATCAAAGTTTTGGAGAACAGCGGAAGGCTTGAGCTGGCAGGATTGGAGCCAATTTCTGACGAAGGCGTGCCATTGAATGTTTTGTGCTTTGACATAGAGGTGTATAATCCACTCGTAAAGCCAAGACCTGAGAAGGACCCAATTTTGATGATAAGCTATTCTTACAATTCAAAAGGGAAGAGGGGAAAGGGCGTCATTACTTACAAAAATGTCAATAATCCAAATGCGGCAATAGCAAATGACGAGAAGGAAATGTTTCTTCTTTTCATGAAGCTTCTGGACGATCTTGATATAGACATTGTTTCAGGATACAATTCAGCCAACTTCGATGTGAAATACATGATAGACAGGGCGAAAAGCCTTGGGGTAGATTTCAATATGAGCCGCTTCAAAGGTGATACCCACATAGAAAGCCACGGGCTCCTTGAAAGGGTCAAGATTGCCGGGAGGGTTCACGTTGACATGTATAATGTGGCAAAGTTTATAGCAACTGTCGGCGCCACAGAAAAGATACTAAAATTCAGCGATTTCAGGCTGAAGACAGTGTATGAAGCAATTAGCGGCAAGGCAAAGGTGGTGGTAGAAAGGAAGGATATCCACAAGATGTGGGACAGCAATGGGCGTGAATTGGAGCAGCTTGTGGAATACAACATAAACGACTCGGAGGCGCTTCATGAGGTTTTCGACACCTTTATACCGATCATGTTTGAGCTTAGCAAGGTGACGCACGATATGCTAAGCGATGTGTGCGTATCGACAACAGGGCAACTAGTGGAATTCCTGCTCATGCGCTACGCCCACGAATTCAATGAGATAATACCAAACAAGCCTTCAGAGGTCGAGATAAGACGCAGAATGCTAAATCCTATAGAAGGTGCATATGTCAAGATGCCCAATCCGGGAATCTATAGCAATCTCGCAGTATTGGACTTTCGCGGCCTGTACCCTTCGATAATAATCTCGCATAATATAGACCCTTCCTCAATAAATCCAAACACCAAGGAGTATTATGAGGCGCCTACAGGAGTTAGATTTGATAAGAACAGGAAGAGCATAATGCCTACGATATTGAATGTGCTTATCACCCAAAGGTCAGAGGTAAAGAAGCTCTACAAGAAATACCCAGACAATGTAAACCTTGCAGCAAGGTCGCAAGCACTAAAGATTACAGCAAACGCATTTTACGGTTATCTGGGTTATGCGAGGTCTAGGTGGTATTCTAGGGATTGTGCGGCAAGCGTCACCGCTTATGGGAGGCAGTACATAAAGACAGCAATGGACCAAGCCGTTGCTTCAGGCTTTGAGGTAATCTATGGTGATACAGACTCACTTGTAATCCTGCTTGGGGAAAAGAAGAAAGAAGATGTATTAAAATTCCTAGAGGAATTCAACAAAACGCTGCCGGGGGCGATGGAGCTTGAGCTTGAGGACTTCTATACAAGAGGTGTATTCGTAGGCAAGAAATCAGCAAAGGAGCAGTCTGGCGCAAAGAAGAAATATGCGCTGATATCTGAATCTGGAAGGATAAAGATAAAGGGCTTCGAGCTTGTGAGGAGGGACTGGTCGAAGATTGCAAGGGAAACGCAGCGGAAGGTCTTGGAATCGATACTTAAAGAAGGCAGCATAGAGAAGGCTACATCAATAGTAAAGGATACGATAGAGGAGCTAAGGGGCGGAAGGGTGCCGATAAGCGAGCTTGCAATAAGCACCCAGCTCAGGAAAGGCATAGATACATATGATGCAAAATCCCCAGAGCTCGCAGCTGCGCAGAAAGCGATAAGCAAAGGCCTTAAAACAAGGGAAGAGCTTGAGCACGCTGTGATAGAATATGTGATAACAAAGCATGGTTCTTCAATATCAGAAAAAGCGGAGTTGGCAGAATTTGCCACCGATTACGATGCCAATTATTACATAGAGCATCAGGTCATACCAGCAACAATGCGCATATTGAAGGAGCTGAATGTAAACGAAGAGGATCTTGTTGGTGCAGGCAAGCAGAAAAAGCTATAGTGGTTTTATGGATTTGGATATTGAAAAACTTAAGAAAGTCGGAGTTGTTTCTGTTGAAGCGCTAAGAATTGCAGCTAAGAATGTAAAGGTAGGCGCAAAGCTTTCTGATGTAGCGAATGCAGCGGAATCATATGTAAAGGAGCTTGGCTTTGATTTTGCTTTTCCAATAAACATATCGATAAACGAGCAGGCTGCGCATTTCACACCAGGGCTAAATGATGCTACAACATTTAAGGAGAATGACATAATAAAGCTGGATTTTGGGGCAGCAAAGGATGGCATTCTGGGCGACGTTGCATTTACAGTAAGCCTTGCCCAAGACCAGAGGCATGAAGGGCTTATGAATGCCACAAAAGAAGCGCTTGACGAAGCGATAAGCATGGTAAGGGAAGGAGTAAGCGTGGGCAGCATAGGCAAAGCTATAAGCGCCAAGATAGAAGGCAAAGGATTCAAGCCCATAAGGAATCTTGGTGGGCATGGAATATCAATACACAATCTGCATGCCGAAGGGCTATTCATCCCAAATTATGACAATGGCGATGATACCGTGCTAAAGGAAGGCCAGCTCATAGCCATCGAGCCTTTTGCAACGCTCAAAAGTGGCAAAGGCATGGTAACAGAAGGAAGCATAGAGGAGATTTTCCAGTTTGAGCAAAAGGTTCCGGTGAGGTCCACAAATGCAAGATTGCTCCTAAACGAGATAGAAAGAAGATATGCAAAAGAAGCGTTTGCCGCAAGGTGGCTTGGAGATGTGCTAAGCGACAGGTTTGCACTTTATGCTGCATTGAGAGAGCTCATGAATGCGGGCGCAATAAGCTCCTATCCTGTTCTTGTTGAGGGTTCTGGCAAGATAGTATCGCAGCACGAGGCTGAAATGCTTGTAGGAAAGGATAGCTGTGATGTTGTCGCAATAGTCTAATTTTTTCAAGATCAAGGCTGTGAATATGCTGTATACCACGTGGATGAATAGATCACGTTTGTAGGTGCGCCGTTGTAGAAATCGCCGGAATAGTCATTAGCATCACCGTTTAATGGGTACCAAGCAACCAAGTTCTGAAGCTTTATGGGCGCACCACCTATTCCCTCAAGGTATATGGCATAAATCTCTGCTGGCGTGAGCGATGTATTATAGACCTGAACGTTTGCTATCTCCCCATCAAACTGGTTGCCGTCACACTGCTGATATTGTGCGCCTATTGAAAGATAGCCGTTGTCGCCATAGCTGTTTGAATTTGTATCAATAACATTTGCACTGTCGAACTGCCAGTAGTAGTTCGGGTATTTTACAGAAACTGCTACAAAATGCCATTGGCCATTGAAAACTGTTGAGGAAGACATTCCAGGTATGTAGACCTTTGTATCTGCGCTGCTGCACCTATGTAGCACAAGCCCCTGCCCATCGCTCAGGAACCCAAAGGCCTGGTAGCTCTGCATGGAAAAGAACGGAATAGTCCAGCTATTGCCTGTTTGTGGATTTGGATAAGCTCTGATCCACATTGTTATGGTAAATGGAAAGTTTGTGCCGCTTAGCGAAGTATCTGGTGTTGTGATATATGATGTAGAAGAAAAACCGCTTCCAGAATAGGCGCCAGTAAATTTGGCTACAAATTTTGGTATTTCTCCATTGCATGTGCCTTCAAGATTTATGAAAGATGTTGTGCCAGGGCCGTTTGGCCTATAAACTTGGCATGAGCCTGGCTGTGCCTTCGGAGCGTATGCCATCGGGTTGAAAACACCAAGCTGGAACAAAGCTGCAAGGACGATGCTTATAATCAGGATGGCCCATCCATATGTCATCAGGTATTCCATTGCACTCTGGGCTTTGCCACTATTTGAAAGACTTGAACTCTTTGTGCGCCTGGATAGCCAGTGCATGCTCTCTAAATAATACTAAAAAAGGTAACAATATATATTTTTCCATGACCCCAAGAGTTCTAAAAATATTTGAACATTTTTATAATTTGCCTTAGAAACCATAATATGCCTGAAGGCGATAAGCAAGTAAAAGCTTCTGATGGGGAGCACAAGCGCGACCAAGGGGACATGCTCTTCAAGAGGAAGCAGCTCCTTATACTCCTTGCCCTCAAGGATAGCACCCAAGGCTGGTACATATCCACTCTTGCCAAGGCAGCTGGTGCAACATACGTGCATGCATGTAACTTCATAAAGGAGTGCGAGAAGATGGGCATAACAACAAGCGAGAAGCACGGCAAGCTAAAGATGGTAAAGCTCACCGAGAAAGGGCTAAAGATAGTAAACATGCTGAACGATGCATACGCGATGATCAACGAGCCTGCCACAAAGAAGGAGCAAGTTTAGATTTTTACAACATTTACTATGGTGCGCTTTTTTACCGCGTTGAGCACATGCCCGTAATCCCTGTAATGCGCTATTGCGGTGAGCGCAACAGTATACTCTCCAGGGTCTGAACTCATATTGCCATATATGTCTAGCCTTATTTCCTTGACTTCATGTGGAGGTATCTCTCCTACTCTTACCTCTTTCTGCTTTGAGACACCCATCTCATCGAAGCCCAAGGAAGGTGGAAGCTCCGCAACAAGCGAGGTAAGCAAAACCTCGTTTGTGTTGTTTTCAAGTTTGACAACCATTGTGGCGGAATTGCTCCTATTTGCATAAAGCCTGTAGGGCACCATCTCTGTGGAGAGCTTATATGGCGGCACAGTAGTCAAATCCGAGGTGACGTCTTTCTTCCCAAATATATTGAATATCTTCATTCTAACACCATCGCAAAGAACTGCCCTAAATAACATTTACTAAATTAATTTAAATATTTTATGCATTTAATATTATATTTAAGCATTAATCATATTAATGCGTTCGCATGAAGGATGGGAAAGAATTGTGAATCCATGTCTACGCATCTACAT
Source organism: Candidatus Micrarchaeia archaeon (assembly GCA_049966495.1). Taxonomy (GTDB): domain Archaea; phylum Micrarchaeota; class Micrarchaeia; order Micrarchaeales; family Micrarchaeaceae; genus JAKAWW01. Next base: position 4,663 of record JBMFUN010000004.1, on the reverse strand, counting down.
GTTGTAGGCGTGCATGTGTATGCCAATAAAGTATAATTTGATGAATTATGATATTATCGCCAATAATATTCACAAACTCCAACTAAAGAGCGAATCAGAGCTAAGTGAGAACGATAAAAGGCTCAAGGCCCTTGCCATATTGATAGCATCTTTCTCATCATCTTTTTCTTGGAAGACATACAGGTGGGTGACAGATGGCATGAAAGCGGATGGAAATGAGTTGAAAGCTGAATACGAGAGCGCGATGAAGTTAAACTGGAAGATGGTGAGGAACACTGACGTGCAGGAAATTGTGCGCATATTCGGCCCTATGGAGAAGGAAGCCCGCGATAAGATATTTTTCGAGTGGCTGTTCATGAGTGTAGAGAAGGAGATGCACGAAGAGCTGAGGCATGCGTGGGAGGAGCTCGAGAAAAACTTCAATGTCGAATGTGATTCTGTTTAAAATTTCGAGAAGCTCAAAAGAATGCTTTAAATAGTGCGGCTTTTGTTCTTTAACTTTTAATGAATATTATTATACACAGTTCTATTATGCAAAAAAGACAGTTATTTAAATCTGTATTAAGATTAAGATATCGCTCAGGGGGTTTGTATGGAAGGCGACAACTTTTATCCAAAATTTGTAATAAAGAGAACTGGCGAGAAGGTTCCTTTTGACGTTCAGAAGATAGAGGATGCAATATTCAGCGCTTTCAATGAGGTATATCCAAAGAAGGATGAGGAGGAAAACAGGGACCGCTCTAGGGAACTCGCCAATCTTGTTGTGAAAGAGATAAGAGACCTAAAGAAAGAGGAGATAGGTGTAGAGCAGATACAGGACATTGTGGAAATGATCCTGATGAGGAATGATCCCAATGTAGCAAAGGCTTATATACTCTACAGGAGCAAGCATGCGCAGATGCGCGCCATGCGCGCCTCCCTTGGCATACAGAACGATGAGCTCAAAATACCCATAAACTCGCTCACTGTTTTGGCGGCAAGATACCTTCTCAAGAATGATGAGGGAAAGATCATAGAGACGCCCAAGCAGCTCTTCGAGCGCGTGGCAAATGCGATAGCAAGTGCCGAGAGGAACTACGGCAAGGGCGATGAAGAGGTAAGAAGGATTGCAAGTGAGTTCTACGATGCAATGTCACACTTCTACTTCATGCCGAATTCACCCACTTTGATGAATGCAGGCACAAAGAACGGGCAGCTCAGCGCATGCTTCGTCCTGCCTGTAGGGGATTCGATAACGGAGATATTTGATGCCATAAAGTATGCAGCCCTTATCCACCAGAGCGGTGGCGGCACGGGTTTTGCCTTCTCGAGGATAAGGCCCGCAAATGACATAGTAAGATCGACACACGGCGTTGCCTCCGGCCCCATATCATTCATGAAGGTGTTCGATGCGGCGACAGAAGAGATCAAGCAGGGAGGCAAGAGGCGTGGTGCAAATATGGGCGTGCTTAGAGTAGATCACCCAAACATATTGGACTTTATCGTTGCAAAAGAGAATGAGGGCGTGCTGAGGAATTTCAACATTTCTGTTGCAATAACAGACAATTTCATGAGGTCACTAAAATCAGGAGGCGACTACCCATTAATAAATCCGAGAAACGGAGAGATTACGGCGAGGCTCAATGCAAAAGCGGTATGGAACCTCATAGTTACAATGGCGTGGAAAACTGGAGATCCAGGAGTAATATTCCTTGACAGGATGAACTCCAGCTATTCGAATCCGGTGCCTTCATATGGGCCAATAGAGTCTACAAATCCTTGTGGAGAGCAGCCTCTGTACCCTTATGACTCGTGCAATCTTGGCTCTATAAACCTATCAAAGATGCTCAAGAAGACGAATCATCATTATGAGGTGGACTGGGATCTGCTTAAGAAAACAGTCAGGACCGCAATAAGATTCCTAGATGATGTGATAGATGTCAATGCATTCCCATTGCCGCAGATAGAAAGAGTCACGAAAGCGATAAGGAGGCTAGGGCTTGGAGTGATGGGCTGGGCAGACATGCTTATAAGGCTGGGCATAAGATATGACAGCAACGAGGCGCTCATGCTTGCTGAGCAGGTAATGTCATTCATAACAGAGAATTCAAGAAAGATGAGCATGGAGCTTGCAGAAGAGCGCGGCCCATTCCCTGAGTTCAGCAACAGCATATGGGCTAGGCTTGGATACAAGCCCCTAAGAAACTCCACTGTGACAACAATCGCGCCTACAGGCACTATAAGCATAATCTCTGGCGGGGCGTCACAAGGAATTGAGCCTATATTCTCTGTTGTGTATATAAGGAACGTGCATGAAAGCCTGGGCACAAACCTCATAGAGGTGGACAACGAATTCGAAGAATATGCGCTTGAGTACAACTTCTATTCAGACGAGCTGCTGCAGAAGATTGCGGGCAAAACTTCCATACAGGACGTGCAAGAAATACCTGAAGAAGTTAGAAGGCTTTTTGTCACTGCGCATGATGTTGCCCCGGAATGGCACGTAAAGATGCAGGCGGCATTCCAGAAGTATGTCGACAATGCAGTCTCCAAGACAATAAACATGCCAAACTGGGCGACGCCGCAAGACGTGGAGAAGGTTTACACATTGGCATATGAACTAGGATGCAAGGGCATTACTGTATACAGGGATGCTTCAAAAAGCGTCCAGGTTTTGCAGGCATACACTCCACCTGGGCAGAAGAACCTTCAAGCGGCAAAAGAGAGACACGAGAGGCATGACGAGCCTCCTGCAAGCATAGAAACCATAAAAGCGCAGGCAGCAAGCTACACGCTTACAACAGGTCCTGAGCACAGATGCCCGGTGTGCGGCGCGGTGATGATAGCAAGCGAGGGCTGCTTCACATGCCCAAGTTGTGGCTATAGCGAATGCAGCTAAGAATAAAAACTAAAAATCTTCAATTGCATATTAAAGCATGGCTTCCTTTCATTATTATACAAAATTCTCCATGCTGCTTATTGTAGTGGGTGTGATCCTTCTCCTTGCATCGATAATTAGTGGGATTACGATGCTTATTGCATTCTACAAGAACATGATCGCAATCCATTCCATCAACGATATAAGGGTAAATGTCATAAGAGTGACTTTTAATTTTGTGCTTCCATTTATAGGGGGCATACTGCTTGTTCTTGCAGGCGCTACGATAGGCTCATTTGCCAACCAAAGAATAAGCAGGCAAATTACAAAACGCATAAAAAGCAAAGAGGTGGAATCGAAGTCGCGCATCATAGGAATGGCGCTGAATCAGGACGAGCAAAAAATACTCAAGATGATAGAAGGAGCTCCAGATGGAATACTTCAATCCGATATTGTAATAAGAAGCGGCTATTCAAAGGTCAAGGTGCACAGGATCCTTAAAAAGCTTGAGAGCAGCGACCTTATAAGGCGCGGCAGGTTCGGGATAACAAACAAGGTTTTCATCAACAAATAAGTTTAGAGAGCCAAGGCGCAAAATGCCGATAAAAACAAAAAAAGCATTATTTTATTAATGTTTCTCCTTAATTATATTAGAGCGACTCTAGGTGAAAACATGGTGAAGTATATTATCGCAAAGCAACTTGTTGGCAAGAAAGTCATAACTAGCGACGGTTTCGACCTTGGCAGGTTTGTTGATGCTGAAATAAGCGAAGTAAGCGGAAAATTGGTTAACATACTTATAGAGCCCAATCTAGACAGCAGCCTTGCAAGCAGGATGAAAACAGAGGAGGGCCAGATAAAGGTCCCTGCCAATGCGATAACAGCTGTAAACGACTACATAATGGTAGATAGGAAAGGTATAGTAGAGGCATGACCACCAAGGTGGTTGCATAATAATCTGTGGAGGCGACGAAGCAGGAAGAGGAGCGGTAATCGGGCCTCTTGTGCTAAGTCTTGTCGCAGTGAAGAAAGAGCATCAGCGTAAGCTTTCAGAGATAGGCGTAAGGGATTCGAAGCTCCTTTCCAGAAAAAAGAGGAAAAGCCTCTACAGCAAAATAGGCAAGATAGCACTTGACATCAAGGTTGACAAGATAATGCCTCCAGAGATCAACGATGCGATGCGCAACCACATCTCATTGAATGAACTTGAGGCGGTGCATTTTGCAAGGCTTTACGATATGATGAAAGCAGACATTGGTGAGATATACCTGGATTCGCCAGACGTGATAGCTGAGAAATTCGGCATAAGGTTTAATATGTCAAGCTCGAAGCCAACAAAGATCATTGGCATAAAAGCTGCTATCCCTAAAGGCGCAAAGGCTGCGAAGATAATCGCTGAGCACAAGGCAGATTCAAAATACCCTGTTGTTTCTGCGGCAAGCATAATAGCAAAGGTAACAAGGGATATGGAAATAGAGAAGCTCAAGAGGGAGCTAAAGGTTGACATAGGCTCCGGTTATCCAAGCGACCGCAAGACATTGGAGGCAATAAAAGCAGATTACAAGGACAAAAGATTGGAGCCCCATATAAGGCAATACTGGTCCACCGTAGGCAGGGTGCGGCAGACAACATTGGAGAACTTCAGCTATTGACTTACCCTTTCTTATTCTTTTTCTGTTTATATTACTAAGGATCTGTGGCGCAACTTGGACAGCGCGCTCGGCTTCGGACCGAGTGGTTGCGGGTTCAAAATTGCCTTGCAATGAAACTCCCGCCAGATCCGCATAGGAGTGTGTTTTCATGAAC
>JBMFUN010000003.1:0-28397 GCA_049966495.1 Candidatus Micrarchaeia archaeon | reverse complement strand
CACATTTATTTATTAGTTTCATCTTTAGGTTGCATATAAAAAGCGCCGGGATTGGGATTCGAACCCAAATTTCCTTTCGGAAACCAGATCTCGAGTTTCGCCATGTTCTGGCGCGTTACCTGATTCCGCCATCCCGGCACAAGTATTAACTCAAAATTAATTTATAAAACCTAAACAATAGGTATTTAAAAACTTAATTAAATATTTAAATACAACCTTTAATAGTAATCCCTGATTGCATGTGTGCCAAAATGGAGGGCGCATTAAGGCTCTCGATAGTAATACTGTTGAATATAATCTCAATAGCCACAATATTGTTTACTATATACCTATTCACAGTGGTCCATTCAGTGATGGATTACATACTTGTTTTGCTCTTCGCAATTCTAGTAGTAATATCTACTTTCTTCAATACTTATTCATCAACATGGTATTACAAATCTTACAAGTATGAAAAGTTGTTCAATGACAAGTTTGTGCACCTGATGAAGCCCATTAGGAACTTCCCCACCGTGGCGGTGGCGATGCCCGTATACAATGAAGATCCTTCCATGGTGGAGAGGAATGTCAAAGAGCTCACAAAGATGAAATATCCTAAAAGTAAGATAAGATTCTACATGCTTGATGATTCGACCGATGCCAAGAAAGCGGGAGAATTCAGAAGAATTGCAAAGGAAAACAACTTCTTTTACATTCACAGGAACGAAAGAAAAGGCTACAAAGCAGGAGCGTTAAACAACATGCTAAGCTACTCGAGAGAAGAATACATAGCAATATTCGACTCAGATGAAAGGCTTGCAAACAAAAACTTTCTGATTGATACCCTTCCATTCATGATCGAAGACAAAAGCGTGGCATATGTGCAAACTGAGAAGAGGTTTGATAAAGGCACCTTTTTCTCAGACTCGATTGACATTTTTGAGGCATTCTTCTTCAAATTTGTGCAGGCGGGCAGAGCCCTAAACAATACGACTATATTTGCAGGGTCTTGCGGCATACTCAGGAGAAGCGCTATCGATGCTGTCGGTGGATTCCCTGAATACGTGCTTGAGGATACATTCTTCAGCTTCGAATCCGCGCTTCACGGCTTCAAGAATGTGTATGTGCCAAAGTGCTATGCGTATGGCAGGCCGCTGAAGAGCTTTACGGCTCTTGCAAAACAGCAATGGAGATACAACTATGGAGGCACGCAGTTCATAAGCTATTATTTGGCGAAGGACAGGTCAACCCTTGGACTTTCAAGCAGGATAGATTATATTCTTCATGGTGCTGGCTTGGATTATGTATCAGTGTTCTTAATCTTCTTCGCACTTGTATCTATAGGCATAGTCTTCATAGTGACTCCGCTTCCACCATTGCTGCTTACTAATATTGGCATAATCTTCTCAAACCCATTGTATATACTCGAGATGATGGGCATTATAGCTTTTGTTGCATCATTCCTTCTGCCCGTGGTGATAGCAGGAATTTACTATGGCTCGTACAAGAAAGGATTTATGGCTTCACTCCTCAACTACGCGCTAGCGATCGTAAGGACAAGGGCAGCAATCGCCCTGCTGCTTAACAGGGAGCCTGGAAGCCAATGGACCAAGCAGCTTTCGACAAAGAAAAGGAACATCTGGAACTCGCTCTATGCAGCAAAGGCTGAGATAGGGCTTGCAGCATTCATATGGATCTTCTCCTATGTTGCTTTTCTGAGCAGAAACATATATGGAGGCGTATGGCTGCTTGGATATGGAGTTCTGTTCTCTCTTGCTGCCCTGTTCATAAAAATCTACGGCTGATCTGATGATTTATCTCAAGATACACGACACGGAAAACGGCAGCATAGTAGCGATGTGTGACGAGGCGCTCATAGACAAGTTCTTGAGCGATGGGGAGGTTGTTTTGGACATAAAAACATACAACTCATTTTACAAGGGCAAGAAAGTCACAAAGGATGAGGCAAAAAGCATCGTGGAGCAGGCTGAACCAATATATTCCGCAAATGTCATAGGCAAAGAGAGCATAGATGTGGCGATAAGCATGAAGATAGTAGAAAAGAGTGGCGTGCTCTGGATAAAGGATGTGCCCTATGCGCACTCCTACAGCATGGATTGAAATGCTTGCTAGCTCCTATAAAAGGTTAAGCAATTCACTGGCTATTGCAATAATTGTAATGATTTTCGCGCTTCTTATTGTGGAGTACCTCTACTACGGTCCAGAGTGGGACCTTATAGCCCACTACCTGAATGCGAAGAGCATACTCAATGGAGCTTTCTACACGTGCTTCTTTACTACAAGATGCATCTACAATGTTGATAATAGCGCCATATATTTCGAGCCATTTAGGGCGCCGCTGAGCAGCGCCATAATCGCCATTTTCATAATCGTGTTCAAAGGCTACGCTATAATTGCATATTTGTGCTTTGTGCTCTTGCTCTTTATCGCCAGCATATACTTTATTGCAAAATACATGGAACTTGATGCGCTTCTCGCAATTGCGCTATTCGCCACGCCTTTTATGCTCCTCTATTCGCTCCTTTCTAATGGCACGGAAATGCTTTCACTATCATTTGCCCTTCTTGGCATGGCACTGCTCGCAAGAAAAAGCCCTGCAAGCGGTTTGCTGTTCGGCATTGCAAGCATCAGCAAATATATTATGCTAATTCTCTTTCCTCTTCTGCTCCTCCTCTATAAGCCAAAGAAGATAGCAATTGGATTGCTCTTGTTTTTCGTTCCTATAATACCTTGGCTGATAGTGAGCAAGATAGCCCTTGGCGGCTACTTTGCTAGCTACTTTGAGATATACAGCATAGCAAGCTCAAGCATTTTTAGTAAAGGGATAAGCACCTATGCCCTTGGGGCGATATTTGCAAGCTCAGCTGCGCTTGGTGCAACTGCATTTGCTGTAATGCTCTTTGCTGACAGGCTCAAGAATGCAAAGAAGCTTTTTGCCAAGATAGCGAAAAATGAAAACTTCAAGATAGCGGTTGCGTTTCTTGCGCTAAGCGCCCTAAGCTATGTGGCAATTGCATACAAGAAGGACGTCTTTACACAGATGCGCTTCGGCTATGCTCTCCACGGCGCACTTTCTTTAGCAATTGCAGTGCCACTTTCCATGCTCGCAAAAAATAAAAAATACAATATCATGCCTCTTGCAATTGCGGCAGTTTTGATCCTTATAATAGGATACAATTTTTACCATCTCTATAGCATATTTCCGTATAAGCCCGCACTTTCTGTAAGAAACCCAGTATTCGAAAGTGCAATAAACGAGCTGAATGCACTTGGCTATGGCAACTGCAATGTGGTCTCAAATGACTGGATATATATGCTTTACTTTGGGGCGCATGCTTTCTCCCCATTTTCCAACTTTACCAGCTATCCTATAGTGGTGTTTTATAATAATACCGCATCAACAAGTCCATCGTTTATAAAGAACCTTGCATTGTCAACACCGATATACAAAAGCAGTAACTATTCAATCATGCTGCCACTGAACTTCAGCTGTGTCACTGCTCCTCCTGAAGTTGCAAGATAGCCTCTGCAATGTCCCCTTTGGCTTGCTCAAGGACCTTTTTGATCCGCTCCCTATCTGCTATTCCTGTCTTTTCTGCCACAATGTTAATATCTTCTTCTGTTATCTCCACTTGGCTACTTTTCTCGTTCTCTGATATCTCACCACTTATCTGAAAACTTACTATACCCTGCGCATTTATCTGCGTTACCTGTGGATTTGTTATCACTATGTCTTTGTCGGCTGTTTCTATGATTACCTTGCTTGCACTTATTTCTGTTGTCTTTATCCCCATCTGGGACATAAGGTTCTTGAGCGTTCTTGAATCAAGGTTGGGTATCATTTTACCACAAATAGGATTTAGTGCCAAAGCATAAATAACTTTTTGAGCAAATTTAACATTATGTATGAGATAATAAAGCCTCCAGCACTTAGGCCCGGTGCAACGATAAAGATCATAGCCCCTTCTTCAATGCCAGGCAGCATGGAAGGCTTGTCGTTTGCAGTGAACTTTCTCAGAAAGAACGGCTTCAAGGTGAGCCTTTCAACTAGCCTTACTCATGCCTCGCCAGGAAGATTCTACAGCGCTGGCGACCACATAAGAAAGATGGAGATAGAAAATGCATTCAAAAATGATGATATAGGCGCGATAATGGCCCTGCGTGGCGGCGCTGGATCGATAGATCTTCTCGATATCTTGGATTACGATGTAATAAGGGAGCACCCGAAGGTATTCATAGGCTATAGCGACATAACGCTCCTGCAGCTTGCCATCTTCAAGAAGGCAAACCTCATAACATTCCAAGGGCCGATGCTCATAGATCTGCTTGAAAAAGATGAATCTGTGCTCTCCTTCAACTGGTCCCTCCTACTCAACATGGTACGCGAAGGCAATGCGCTGGAGCTGAGGAATCCTCTTGGAAGCAAATGGTCCAAAACAATAACGGAAGGTAAGGGGAGAGGCACGCTCCTCGGCGGAAATCTGTCAATGGTGTCGCTTGTGGCAAACACAAAATTCATGCCAAAAACAGAGGATTCTGTTTTGTTTTTCGAGGATGTCGACATAGAGCCTTGGATGGTTGATAACATATTGACATCGCTTTTCATAAAAGGAATCATGAAAGGCGTAAAGGGGATAGTGTTCGGCGAATTCCCGCACTACGGCCTTGAGGATGTGCTCAATGCACCCAGTGCGACATCCTTCCTGTTCAAGAACCTCTTCGTAGAAGACTATATCGATTCAACAATAAGGGATATAATAACAGATATCGTCACGAAGAAGATACAGAAGGTACCATCTTTTGCTGATTTTGCCTGCTGCCACGGCAAGTATATAGTCACAATGCCCCTTGGCGCCAAGGTGGAGATGGATGCCGACGAGCATGTGGTAAGGATGCTAGAAAGCGCTGTCGAATAAAAAGCTTTTTAAATTTATCCAAACTTTCGCTAAAAACAAGGGCAACATTTAAATATATAATAAAGGTAAAAAGTTAGTGCAGTAAAAAATTGCATAAGTTTATTTATTTATTGCGTTTAAGATTATCACAGTGCAGGGATGGCGGAGCCTGGTCAAACGCGACGGACTCAAGATCCGTTGACTTAGGTCTACGGGAGTTCAAAAGATTGGACAAATCTCCCTCCCTGCATCGTGGTGCGGGTGATCAAATGGCAATTAAAAGCAAAAATAAAAACAAAACAAAGGGCAGCCAAGCCAAGGCAGTCCGCAAATCAAGGATTCTTAACATTCCAAACTATCCCCAATCAGAGGAATTTACCAGCGCAGCCGCATGCGCGCTGATGGCGCTGAAGTACTTCAACAAAAACCTGCGCCTGAAGAAGAATGCCGAGTATGAGATATGGGAGGAGGCGAACTATGGCAGCGTGTGGCACGGCTCACGCTATGGCCTAGCGTATGCAATTGCAAAGAGGGGCGCCAAGCCATACATAGTAACAAATGCAAAGGATGAGGGCTATGAAAAGAAGCTTGCTGTCTACGAAGGCGTGAACCTTGATACACTGCATTCCTCTTTCAACGAGGTAAAGAAGCGCGCAGAGAGCCTTAAGATCAAGGAGATAAGGAAAGTGGTAACCCTTAACACAATAAAGAAGGAGCTGGATTCTGGGAGAGTTCCGATAGTGCTGGTTGATGCAAACAAGCTAAGCCCACAAGACCATCCAGAGCCAAGCCCGCACTGGGTAGTTGTGAAGGGCTATGACAAGGATAGCATATACATAAACGATCCTTATTCAAACGAAACAATAAGCATGGAGCCCCAAGTATTCAGGAGCGTGCTCGGATATGACAACGAATGCCACCTCATCTCTGTAAGCGGCAAAAGATGAATTTTGCAAGCTACAGTTTATCTGCTTTGGGTTGATGCAACACTTGCGTTCGAAGGAACCCTTTTAAATATTAATTTTGCAATATTCTTGTCCTATGAGGAAAAGAGTAACTACTGAAGAGTGATGAAGCCCATTTCGGCTGAGGACATCTGCGTGATAAAATGCCTGAGAGAGGTAAGGCTATAGGGATAATTGCACTCCTTGTTGCATTTATTATAGGAGCATTGAACTCTATACTGATAACAAATCCAAGCATATTGGATACGAATTCTTCCACTTACATAATCGTGGTTATGCTTATGCTTCCTCTTCTGATCATACTCTCAGGGAAGGAGGAGCTAATGCTTACGAAGGGCTACAAAGGCGCAGTATTGGGCATTTTCTTTTTTGCCTTCTACATTGCGCTCATGATAATCGCAAGAGGTGCGATGTCTTTTGCATTTTTCTCCTATAGGATTGATGCATTTATCATGCCAATTTTTATAATGTCAATTGTTGCGCCGATTTTTGGAATCGAAGGAATAAAAAGACTTAAAATGCTCATAGTGTATGCATTTTTCGCCTCGCCGCTTCTCCTGCTGCCTCTGTTCAAACTCAACAATGTGTGGGCAAACGCTAACACCTCTTTTGTATTCATGCTGCTAAAATCTTTAGGTTATAATATCTCGAAAATAGGCCAGACGATCCATACTACTACTGGAGCTTTTATAACAATATCGTCCACCTGTGTCTCTCTTGGCACGTTTGTGGCGCTGATAATGTTCCTGATACCTCTGGCTTATTTTTACAAGGGCAATATAAAAAATAAGGTAATATGGCTTGTCTTCGGATTTCTACTCATGCTGCTGCTCAATATTTTGAGAATCATTGCAATAATGCTATCTTGGCTATATTCAGGCCTAAGCAGTTCAGTCCTTGTATTTCACACTTTTGCGGGGCAGATACTTTTTTATATCGCCATTGTGGTTATGTTCGTCATAGCGCCTAAATTTAGCCTCCACATAGAAAAGATAAAGCAAAGCAAATCCAAAAAACCTGCCAAAAGGGAAATACCACTGCATGGAATTTTTATTGCATTGGTATTTGGCATTATCTCCTTCTTGCTTACAGTGCCCTATGCAAGTACCATATCGGCACCTGCAGAGCTGTTCAACAGTGTAAATGCAAACCAAAATGCAACGATCGTAAATGTCATAAAAAGCCTGGAGAATGCGCATATGAATATATACCAGCTAGGTCTCACGAACAAGACAATTTTATACGCAATGAAAAGTGCCAGCAACTCCACGATATATCTTTTTGTCTACCTGTACAAAATTCCTGAAGGAGGGGCAATAACTGCAAACTATTCAGGCATAAGCGCCATGTATACGCAATTGCTTCCGAATGGAATTTCGCTGAAATCAGCCAGAGTGGTATCTATGAACAGCACTTTTATTGTCAACTATTTCTCAGCTCCTTGTTCGTTAAACGGCTCCTATATAACTGAAAACTACCTGTTCTTCGCGCCACTTAGCAACAATATAAGTTTCTGCAATGCGAATGGAGGGCCTGTCAACAACTTGGAGACTGAGATCTATAATTTGGGCGCCAATTCTGAAGGTAGATTCATGTGCGCAAGCTATGATGTTGCAAAAGGGATAAAATGAGCATTGTCAAGGATGCCGGCATACTCATTTACAAATATGAAAAAGGCAAGCGCCATTTCCTCTTCCTTAGGAAAGGGAAACACTTTGACCTTCCAAAAGGTCATGCAAAAAGAAATGAAACGTGCGAAGATGCAGCCTTGAGAGAGACAAAAGAGGAGACAGGCATTGAAGCTAAATTGGTTCCACATTTCGAGCATGATATAATATTCAGGTATAAAATCAAAGGCAGGCAAATAACAACCCACATCTGCGTGTATCTAGCACAAGTGAGACAGGAAGAAATAAAGCTGAGCAGGGAGCATTCGGGATTCGCTTGGCTTACTTTTGAAGAAATAGCAAGAAGCAGAAGCATATTCGAAAATGAAAAGGAGCTTGTCAGGCATGCAGATGCCTATATAAGGAAGAAGGAGGCGCTAGAAAGAGTAAATAAAGCATATAAGAAGCTTACAAAAACTGGCAGATGGCGGTTGAGCAGAAATTTTGTGCCAGGTGAAGGTCCTGCAGATGCAAAGATAATGCTTGTTGGGCAGGCTCCAGGAAAAAATGAGGACAAAGAAGGAAGGCCTTTTGTAGGAGCAAGTGGAAGGCTTCTCGACAAGCTGCTAAAATTGGCAGGCATTGAAAGAAGAAAAGCTTATATAACAAGCGTTGTCCAGTTCTATCCACCAGGCAACAGGGCGCCAACAAAGAACGAGATTAACATATGCAAAGCTTACCTTGAAAAGCAGATAAGCATAATAAGCCCCAAAGTCATTATTTTGCTTGGCTCAGTAGCCGCAAATGCGCTTGCAGGCAAGACAAATATAATGAGGGAACACGGCAAAACAAAGGGAAGGTATTTCATAACGCTTCATCCTGCCGCGGCTGTAAGGCTAAAAAGAAATCTGCCCTTGATCGAAAACGACTTCAGGGCACTGAGGAAGCTAGTCGAGCAAAACTTATAGTCAATGCTGCTGGCGCTTCTCCATCGGAAAGAGAATTACCTCCTTTATCGACTGCTTGTTTGTAAGCAGCATTACAAGCCTGTCAATACCCATTCCTAGGCCCCCTGTTGGCGGCATGCCATACTCCATTGCTTCTATGAAATCCATGTCGAGAGGCTCTGCAGTGCCTCCAGCACGCTTTGCGGCCTCCAACTGCTCCTCAAAATTCCTCCTCTGCACTATCGGATTGTTGAGCTCGGAATATGCATTGGCAAGCTCTATGCCACTAACATATAACTCAAACCTCTCCACAAGCCTGCTATCGCCGCGCTTTGCCCTAGTCAGCGTCGAGGTTTCCTTTGGAAAGTCTATTGCAAATGTGGGCTGGATAAGCGTGGGCTGCACAAGAGCTTCAAAAAGCTTTTCGTATGCATGGGCCCTTGTGCGCTTGCCTTTTTCGAACTTTATGCCGTTCTTTTCAGCGATATTGAAGAGCTCCTCATCTCCAAGCTCCAATATGTTAGTGCCGAGCTTTTCGTTTATGCTATCTACGTATTTCACCCGCCTGAATGGCGCATTGAACAAAATCTTGTTGCCTTGGAATGTCACTTCGCTTGTGCCGAATAGTGTCTTGACAATGAATTCAAGCAAGCTTTCGGTGAGCTTCATCATGTCATTGTAATCAGCATATGCTTGATACCATTCTATCATTGTAAATTCAGGGCTATGGGTAACATCTATATCTTCGTTCCTGAAGGCTTTGTATATTTCATACACCTTTTCATAACCACCGATGATAAGCCTTTTTAGGTAAAGCTCGTCGGAAATCCTAAGATAATCCTCTTCGCCAAGCGTGTTGACAAAAACTTTGAATGGATCGGCATCGGCGCCACCGTAGAGCGGCTGTATCGTTGGTGTCTCGAACTCCATGAAGCCTTTGCTATCGAGATAGTTTCTTATCAGCGATACGATCTTGCTGCGCTTTACGAATACATCCCTTACCTCTGGGTTCATTATCAGGTCAAGATAGCGCTTCCTGTACCTGAGCTCTACATCTTGCAAGCCATGCCACTTGTCTGGAAGCATTCTTAGCGCTTTTGAGAGAAGCACATAATCGCTCACCTTTATGCTAATCTCGCCAGGATTCGTCTTGAACACTATTCCCTTTATGCCTATTATGTCACCCACATTGAATTTCTTCACAGGCTCGAAATTTTCCTTGAGCAAAGAGTAGTCGAAATAGCCTTGAATCTTGCCTGTTGAATCTAACAAATCGATGAATATCAATTTTCCAGATTTCCTCATGCCTACGATTCTCCCAGCAACAGAGACCTCTTTTCCTTCAAAATCGCTGTACGCACTTTTGATCTGTGCTGCATCGGCGTTTTTACTATATGAATAAGGCAGTTTTGAAAATAGGTCTTCCAATTCACGCTCATCCATTGAAACACCAGATATTGATGTAATAAGCAAAAAGAATATTAAGGCTTTCCTTCGAAAAAGAGGGTCGGCCTGTAGCCGTAGCTACAGGCCAATCTTACTGTGGGGGTGAAATAATTAGCGTTTTGGTCGTCTTGCCAGCAGCATCATATTTGTAAAAAACCTTGTGACCTAATTGATATCTTGATAGCAATCCCTCTTTGTAAAGCTTGGTAAGCCTTGCTGTTGCTGCATTCCTACCTTTGTAATTGAGCTGCGCCTTTATGTCATCAGCGCATGCCATCCCTTTTCTCTGTATGATCTGGAGTATTTTCGCATCCAGCTCAGATATTGGTAGCTCTCTCGGAGGCTGCACCTCGCCGACTTCATGTACTGCCTGCTTCTCCTCTTCCTCAGGCTCTTCGGAAAAAAGACCATTTTCAAGCCTGTTGATTCCATTCGCCAAGCTTTGGAGCACCAATGTAGTCTTCTTGTTCTCATCTATTAGGTACTTTATCAAAGAGAAGAGGCTCGAATTTATCTGCTCCGACTTCATCTTTTCCTCTATGAGGCTATTTATTAGGGTATTTTTGTCTTTGAGATCCTTTATTCCCTTCTTGATCTTTTGAACATCATTCTCTATTTCCTTTTTAGCACGCATGATTCATCAACCCATCACGAAAGATTCACGAAAGAATCATGAATCAATCATGATATAGAGATGTTAAATATTTAAATGTTGCGGATTTCTATATTATAGTAAGGATTAGCGGAATTCTAGGTTTTTTTCCTCGCTTTCGAGAGCATCATAGATATTATAGCAAATTATATAAGATTGTTGCACCAAATAAATATGAAAACAAAAAAAGCAGATTTTATGCAGCGTGTTTTGATACCCGAAGAGAAAATCAAGGTAATATTGAAGAATCCCGAGATAATTAAAAAAGTTGAGGATTCGTGCAGATGCAGGATAGAGATATCGGAAGAAGGCATAGAAATAACTGGGAATTCCTTCGACGAATTCTCGGCAAAGAACATCATCTTTGCATTCGGCAGAGGCTTTACAATAGATGAGGCGCTCATGCTTTTGAACGACAATTTCTATTTTTCAATTATAGACCTTGAGCAGTATTTCGGCAGCGAGAATAGAATTCATCAAGTCAAGGCAAGAATAATAGGCGAGAACGGCAAGGTCAAGAAGAACATAGAGAACGTAAGCAAGGCAAAGATAAGCGTATACGGCAATACAGTTAGCTTTATAGGTACTCAGGAGTCGATAAACGAGGCTGAAACTTGCGTAAACGCGTTGATAGATGGAGAATCGCATAGGAGTGCATATAGGAAGATGGAGGCTGCACACAGGAAGAATAGGCAGGCATATAGGGAAATTGGAATGTACTGAGGCGGCCAGGTGAAAGCATGGAGGAGAGGAAAGCAGAGGAGATATTCAAGGAGTTCAAAGAGCACTCAATAGCAGAATTCTTCAAAAAGAACAGGCAGATGCTGGGCTATGCTGGAAAAGCACACTCGCTTGTGACGCTTGTGCATGAATATGTTACAAATTCGTTGGACGCCTGCGAAGAAGCCGGCATACTGCCAGAGATCGAAGTAAAGATTACGCAGATAGGTGAAGAAAAGTATAGAATTTCCGTCAAGGACAACGGCCCTGGAATCCCGAAGAACTATATAGGCAAGGCGCTAGCCCAAATTCTTGCAGGCACAAAGTTCCATAGGTATGTGCAGCAGCGCGGGCAGCAAGGCATAGGCGCTGCAGGCTGCACGCTTTTCGCGCAGGTCACAACAGGCAAGCCTATACTCGCAAAATCATCTACCGGCAATGGAAAAGGTTATTCATGCTTTATAAGCATAGATACATTGCGCAACAAGCCCATAATCTCAAACATGCAAGATGTGCAGGATATGCAAAGAGGGCTCTATGTTGAGGGCGAATTCGGTGATGTGAAATATGAGAACAGCGATCATGGTGTATACGAGTACTTGAGGCGAACAGCACTCTCGAATCCGCATCTGCAACTTAAATTTGTTGATCCAGAAGGGAAGGAATATCTTTTTGTAAGGGCGGTAGACACTGTACCTGAGAGGCCTATACCGGTAAAGCCCCACCCTCTCGGCTTAAGTGTAAATGATCTACTTGAGTTTGCGCAGAAGAGTGAGAGCAGGAAGATAAGCTCATTTCTTTCTGAATCTTTTGCAAGAGTAACTCCAACAAAGATTGCAGAGATCAAAGGAATTGCACCAGAGCTTGACATGGAAAAGGATCCAAAAAGTATGACTTGGGAAGACGCTGAAAAGCTCGTTAAAGCCTTCCATGCGGTGAAATGGACAGCCCCGGATTCTTCTGCGATAAAATCGATAGGAGAGGAGCAGATAAAGATAGCACTCAAAAACATCCTCAATCCAGAATTTATGGATGTATGCGAGAGGAAGGCTGCAGTATTCAGAGGGGGAATTCCTTTCATAGTGGAAGCAGCAATAGCCTTTGGTGGAAATTCAGGGAAGAAGACCGAGGAGGGCTATGAGGGGAATATATTGAGGTATGCAAACAGGGTGCCACTACTTTTCGACAGTGGAAACTGTGCAATAACCACAGCGGTGAAGGAAATAGAATGGAAGAGATATGGCATAGACATCGATACACAACCAGTGAGCATATTCGTAAACATCTCATCTGTTTACATACCTTATTCTGGAGTAGGCAAAGAATCCATAGCGCAAGAAGACGAGATAATAAGTGAAATAAAGCTTGCTCTCATGGATGCAGCAAGAGGCCTGCAAAGGTACATAGGAGGAAAGATGCATCTGCATGAAGAAGCAAGCAAATATAACGTAATAATGCGCTATACGAAGCAGCTTGCGAGCGACCTGAGCAGCATCAGTGGAATTGACAAGAATGAGATAGAGAAGAAGCTTGAAGCGCTGGTTGCAAAACATTATCCAAGGGTCGCAAGTGGCCAGGATGACCAAAAAGTTGGCGATCAACAAGACCCAAACCAAAATGCTCAAGATGCTCCTGGAAACACATGACTTATGCATTGCAGTTACGACATGACCTCTTCTGGCGCATCGCTGTCCATCAGCCTCACGCTCTCGCTGGATATATAGATTTTGAGCCTTTCAGCTTCAGGCGTGTAGCTTGAGTAAAGCGTGCTCTTAAACTCTTCGAGCCTGAATGAGTTTATGAATGCTATATAGGTAATCTGGTCTTTGTACACAGGCACTTTGAGAAACCTGCTTGTTTTTGAATATATCACAATATATGTGCGCTCGCCATGCACTGTTGCTACAATGTCTGCAAGATTGCTTGAATCGATATCTGTGAAAATATAGCCGTGGGTCATCAGATACAGCCTGATCTTCTTGAAAGTTGCCAAGTACTCTATGTCATGTCCACTTTTTTCAATCCACTCTTTTGGGGCATAGAGGCCGTCCATGCCAACTATGGAGCCACGTGCCATCAATTCGTTGACTATTGCTTCAACATTGCTATATGTCACTCCTATGGGCATGTTGTTGTACCTTATGTTTTCTGATATTGCAGACTTTATTTCGCTTATGGAAAGGGGCATAAACTTCCAATGGTATTTGACATTGAGTTTGTCAAACATGCTCAGCATCTCATTAGCAGGTATTTGCACGTTCACCTTCTCCCTGCTAGGCAGTGACGGAACATCTATGTAAAACTCATCCCTGTTTGGTTCCTTTACGCCCAATATTAGTATCAGGGTTATTGCAAGCACTATCCCAATTTCTATATATTTCTTGTTGACAATGATTTTTGGGGCAGGATGCAAGAACAGGAAAGTGAAATTGGATCCGAGCATAGATATCTTGAAATTCAAGTTGCCATACTCTTCAGGAGCTCCTTTTGGAAGAGTATAATTTATTATTCCCCCACTTATGACACCATTGCTTGGATATAGCCCATTAAGGCTTACTGAATAGTTTATCCCATAAAGGGGTTTTCCGCCAGATTCGACATACAAGCTGTAGCTGTTATTTTGGAAATTGGCGCCAGCAAGGCCTATCTTTATTGGAGAGATGCTGAAAAAAGCTGAAGCATAGAGATTGTTTGAATAGCCAAGCAACTCGGCAATATAAGAGCCTGGGGGAATGTAGAGGCTAAGGTACTTGATAAATGAAAAATTGCCAAATGCTTTTATCGCCGGAAAAGGCACTGAATACACCTTTGACATGTTTATTGTATATATGTCCAAATGCGGCACTATGGTCATTGGAACTGTCGAATTTGTAAAGATTTCCATGATGAATGGCGTGCTATATCCTGGTGTGATATTCAGCGGCACCCCTATTGTTCCATTCAAGGAAGACGGAGGGGTAAAGAACAATGTACGATACACTAGCCTTGTGCCTTTGCTGTTAGAAAAATTTGCCACAATTACAATTCTTCCTGTGCTATAGTTCAAAAACTTGTAATCGGAGAGTGTATCCATCATAGTTGCATTGAAGAAAGGCAAGCCCAAAACGCCACTGACACTGCCTGAGGTTACATTGATTGTTTTGCTTGCCGATGATGCTTTTGGGATCCAAAAATCTTCTGATATTACTTTTGACACATCTGCCGCTGCCTCTTGTGGAGATTTCCATGAAGAGAGGAAATTCGAAAAAGCTACTATGGCGCCACCAGAATATGTAGTGAAATAGGTCAATGGGCCATGCTCAACACCTTTGGAAAAGTTGAAGGTAGTGGCATTGAAATAGTACTCGCTCTTTTTTTTGTACGCCGATGGGTTCGTATTCAAATAATATGGCAGATTGCTGGAAGGCGCAACTACAGATCCTGGCAACAAAATATTGGAGAAATTTTTCCCTATATATATGATATAAATGCCTTTTTCTAGAAGGTAATCAAGAAGAGTAACGCCTGATGTACTGTTTATGTGGCCCAATAACTGCTCCGGCAAAAGGCCTGAAGGCACAACTAATACGGAAAAATTCTTTATACTCATTAGGTCGCTAAACGAAACATTTGAAATATTTGAGCTGCTAATCTGCCCATACGCAAGCGTATCATTTATTAGATATCTTACAAACTGAGTCTCATTACCGCACTCATAGCACTCATTTGTCACATTGAGGATGTATAACGAATAAGGAGGTGGAAATGCAAATATCTCTCCGTCAAATGATAGCCTTGTCACATTTTCAGCATTATATGAAAGGAGAATGTATGGAATTATCTTGGAATAGTTGTAAGTGAGAAGGCTTTTGCTTACAACATGCGTCGATGCATAGGGTGTCAGCAACTTCGACTGCACCACAGTTGGAGGAATCTTTGCAAGCTCTGCTAATATGTACCAAAACAAGGCGACAAAGATGACAATTACTATTGCAATTACTGCTATCAAGATTTTAAGCGTGTGGTGCTTACTTGCCACCTTCCCACCCCTCTTCTTTTTTCTCTCCTTGGCCGAGTATCTTCATGAAAAACCCGGTCAGCGCCTTGGAAATTACATTTTGCCTTTCGTTGAGCTTCTTGACTATTGTGTAAACGCGTATATATCTTACTCTCTTGTTGATCTTGACAACATACTTCATTCAGTCATCCTTTGAGCGTTATATAGCCAAGGGAGACCATCTTATTGAGAATCTGCTCAACCCTTGTAGGGGAGATCTTGTAGTTCTGGGCGAATTCGTTTATGTCTATAGTGCTGTCGTGCGCTTCGATCCAGTCTTCAACCATGACCATCAGAGATTCGTCCGAATAAGTCTCAAGAGCTTTGAGCCTTTCGCTCAGCTCTTTGTTCTCAGCATCAAGCTTCTGAGCCTGCACTGTTAGGTTTTTGTTTGCAGCTTCAAGCTGAAGGTTCAGCCTTTTAAGCTCCCTGTACTCATTGAACAGCGAATCATAGTTATTAAACAATGAGCTATAGCTCTGGGAGAGCGAATTGACCACTTCGTCTATTGCAGAATCAGTGTACTGGAAGATCTGTGCATTGTCGACAACATATAGGTCAGATACTAATGAAAGCACGTTGAGAAGTGTTTTTATCACAAAAAGCTTTCTGAGCTTTGGGCTCGAATCTAGCGATATCGTGTAGTCTACAGTAACTGTATCCTTTGTAAAGGTGATTATTATGAACAGGAAGGGCCTTTTCTGTATGTCCCTGCTTTCTATTCTTGCAATTGAAAGCGAATCGCTTTTCACCTCTATAGAAAATATCTGCAGGGTGGCGAGCCTTCCTGCCATTGCATCAAATGTTCCTGTAAGATTGCCCTTGAGGGATATCCTCTCTGCTTTGGGCTCTATGAGGCCCTGCTCTTCCTCGGCCAAGAACTAACACCTTTTTCTATATGACATTTGAGAAATTAAAAACCTTTCCTATTTGGTCTTATTTGGTTTCGTCTTGGTGCCAATACGCTGCTTCTGCGCTTTTTCCAATAGAGGTATCTTCAAAGCGGGCATATAACTGAGCTGGGCAAGGAGGTACATAAAAACAATTATTATTAAGCCATATAAAATTGCAGAAAGCAGCCTCCCTCCAGAAAACGCTATAAGCACAGCAGCAAACAGCACGCCTATTATAATGTATGTTACCTGCTTCCTCATATAGCTTTCCCTGAGTTTTGCATATTTTGGATAGCAGTCCTTGCACACCACAAGCCTGTAACCCTTTTCGTTCCTTGTGATATTTCTTTTAAACCACCTAATAGATTTTATTATGTAGTCCTCCTTTACCTCCAAGCCGTCCTTTTCAAGACCGCATATGATACATCTGCTCTCCATCCAATCAACCAAATTTTATTGACACGTTGTAGATTCTTCCTATTTCTGCAGATATCTTTTCAGTATCCATCATTTCAAAAACACTGGCAATTGTTACGTCATCAATTCCTATTCTCCTCAATACATTTGCTATCTGGTTCCTGCTGAGGCCCATCCTTTCCAGTTGCGAAGCAAAGGCTATCGCATTTATATGCCTGTGGGTTTTCTCCATCATGGAAAACAGCACTTCTATCGACTTCTCACTCACATGCATTGATGTAAGCAAGCGCCTCAGGTCATTGCGCAACACAGTATAGCTGTTTTGCTTAGCCATTTCCCAACCCCGCAGAGGAGAGGATCCTCGTGATAAGCATATCGTCAAGGCTTAAGCTTTTGAGAAATGACACTATATTAGCTATGCTTACTCCACCTTTTGCAAGCTCGCGCACAAAGTCCATCATCTTTATTGTTCTCCCTTGCCCGTTCATCACGGAAAAGAGGCCCTCTATCGTATTGCTATCCACACTGTATTCTATGAGTTTGCCCTTCAGCTCATCCATTTCGAATTGGAAATCCCTAGGCAGCACATTTGCAGAGAGCTCGCTTTGAGTGAGCACATCTGACATATCTATTGTGTAGACATACAAAGGCTCTTCGCCCTGTATTTTCTCTAAGAGGAATGTCTCAGGGAACCTTATTGCAGTCTGGAATGCCATCTCAACAGCAGCCTGACCCACTCCAAATTTTGTTATCTCAGACCTCATGAAATCTGAAAAGTTCATGGAGCTCTGCAAGTAGTTTAGGAACTTCTCAAATTTTATTCTTAGCACGAAAACTGTACCTACATTAGAGAAAATGATCTCGTTTATATCAGTAGGATTCTGTGAGGCAACGATCAGGCCGAATTGGTATTTCCTGCCTTCCCTTACAATCATCACAGCGTCGCTCCTTTCATCGCTTGCTATCTTCCATGCCTCATCGAGCACCACAAGCGCCTTGAGGCCTTTTGATTCGCTCCATCCCTCGCTCCTCATCCTCTCCTTGAGCGACTGGAGTATGAAAAGCGCAGCCAAAGCCCTGAAGCGCTCGTCCGGCAAGCCGGATAGGTCTATATCGACAAGCCCTGATGACGTGAGCTTTTCCAAATCTATTGTACTCTGCCTTGCAAAGTAGTCCTCCCCTTCCCTGGCGAACTGCCTGAGCCTGTATATTGCGTTTTCAAGCTCTGCCGGATATTCGTAAGTTCCTTCCTGGAGCTTTTCTTGGAGCAGAGCTATGACATCCTTGAGCGTCGGGGGAGGCTTGCCTTCGGGCGGCTTTTCATGCACTATAAAGCCGCTGTTCGTGTATGCCTGCTCTATTGCTTCTTCTGTTATGCGGCGCTGCTCCGGATAGTCGCCTATGTCGGTGAGAATTTCAAGTGATGTCATAATCTGTTTTGTTCTGTCAAGCGGCTTCATCCCTGAGAGATCCATTATGTTTAGGTATGAGCCCTTGCCCAATGAGACCACAATGCCTCCGCTCTGGTTTACCCATGCCTTGTATTCGCCGGCCCAGTCTATTATCACGGCGTTTGTATTCCATACATAGCTTGCCCTGATCAGAAATGTCTTCACAAAATAGCTCTTTCCTGCGCCGGTAATGCCTACTACAGCTATATGGGGGTTTGTCAGGTTTATGTAAGACCAGGTAAATGGAACCTTGAATATCTTAGTTGAACCTATGTATATGGCTTGGAAGGGGTCACTTAGCAATACTGTTGCCGGTGGCTCTGGAGGCCTAGAAAGGAACGCCCTCTTGGCAATCTCGTTTGTGGTGATGTGCTGCAGCCTTAACATAGTCATGCATTCACTCTGTAAACAATTTAACATAAGTTTTTCATTTTTAAATATGTTGTCATTGCTGCTGATCGAAATGCGTCGCCACCTCCCCGAAAGAGGTGGGAAGGCTAAAGTCAAACTTGAACAGTGTGTAAAGCTCTCTGCCCACTACGCGCATAAGGTCTACATCAAAGCCACCAAAAGCTATCTGCAGGGTGTTTATCTGCGTAGCCAAGGCATCAAGCGCGGCCTTTTCGCTCACGCCTATTGCAGTTGTCTCAATATACATGAGCGTTGCAAGAGGCTTTTCACCTCCAGATATCATGTCTATCTTTGCCTGTATCGCATTTATTTTCCTCTGTATGTCCGTTATTGTCACCTCATTCGCATTACTCTGTACTGCTCTTGAAAGCTGGAATTCTTGATAGGAGCGCTTGCCTTCGAGCTCATCCCTTATCTTTTGCACGTCAAGCCCCACACCGAATACGTGATATTTGAATGGAAAGTTTATACTCATGACAGCGCGTTCCCATATCTCAGGCGCCTTCGTTATCCTGTCCTCTTCTGCTGAAGCCTCATATCCTTCAAGCTTGAATATGTATGAAAAGAGGTTAGCAGTAACGAATCCAGTTGCATAATATATCCCATTGACCTCCTTTATTATTGCATCCTGCGATGTGTTTATCTTGTAATTCGCCGCTGGCTGGAAGGTTATCCCGAACATTCTTGTCACTATCGGAAAGAGTATGAAATCTGCCCAATTTAGCACAAGCACAAGAGCGAAGCCCAGCAGCAACAGCACTGCAGCAAGCATGCCTAATGCTCCGTGCCCGAGATCCTTTATAATGCTGAATCCTATTAAATAAAAGAGCCCGGTAAACGCAAGAAACATTGTCGCTTCCTCGTCCACTTATATTACCTCTTCTTGTATACTCTTTGTTATCTGCTCGCTTACTGTGGAATAAGGCATAAGGAATTCAGGCTCTATGAACTTCAAGATATCATTGCCCATCACGATGCTTGGCGATACGCCAAGCGTTGAACTTATGCCAGACATTATCTCCATAGCTTTTTGGTGTGCTATGTTGAGCGCTTCATACTCCTTTGAGCCCTTCGCAGAAATCATCGCAAATGTTGACATTTCAAACGATGTCTCTTTGCTGATGTTGTCGAGCATCTTCTTCCACATCGCAAGTGCGCCATGCACCTTGTTTATCTCCTTGCTAGGCGCATTGCTCTGCGTGAGAGTTGCCTCCTGGTTCTCCATAAGGCTTATCTTCTCCCTGAGCTGCTGTATGTAAAGGTCTTTGTTCATCACATAAAGCTGCGCTGTCACTCGCATTGGGTAGCCGGTGGTGCTTATAAGCCTGCCGACCTGCCTTGCGAATGCATTCTTCTCCTCTGGGCTCATCTCCGTGCTAGATGTATATAATGGTATGTTCATTATAATGCTCGCGACAAAGTCTTGGCCATCTTTGCTCAATATTGCATCATTTGTTGTTGAAAGCCAATATGCATTCTCATTGCTCAGCACTATGTGCCTTGAGTGTTGCTTTATAAATGGGACTATAAGATATGTGTAGAAGCGTGAGGCGAATGCCAATATGCTTGAAAATATCGCGAGTATCAGCACAATGAACTTAAGCACTATAAAAAGCCCTGTGCTGGGCAGCGATGCAGCAACTGCAAGAAGCACAAACGCTATTGCTAGGAAGGCAATAAACACCAGGAACTTGGTTTGCATCTCAATTCACTAAATATAATTTTTAGATAAATTTATATAAATCCTCTCATTCTCCCGCCAAGCCTGCTTGCACCGCCTATCAAGTTTGCAATTTGGACGATAAAAGCATAAGTTATCGTTGTTATAAACACAGGATAGAAGAGTATGAGGAGCCAGAAGCTGCTCATTGCATTCTGCGCAGACTGTACCTGCACAACCAAGGGGCTTGTAGGTGAAAGGGAGTTATGAACAGATGATGAGCCGCCAAACCTTGTTGTTTGGGCTGAGATCGCCGCAAGATTGTGCAGGAGGTTAGGTGCCGTAAAGTAATATGCAATTGCAAATAGCGAAGGTGCAACAATATAGAAGCCTATTGCTATTGCTATAAGCATGCCTCCGAATGCCCTTGTGGGGAAGAAAGCCCTGAATATCACTCCAGGAATAAGAAAAACAGGAATAGAAGCAATCGCAAAAAACACTATCAGGTAGTATTGGCCGTAAAGTGCTATTATTCCATCAGAGAGAAGCCCAGCGATATTCAGCGCCGGATCCATGAAATATACCTCTAAGTAAGCAAAATACGAATTGAGTATTGTTTGTACAAGCGATGCGCCAGCTATGCTTGCACTTACTTGAAAAGATATGTACTCTGCGTCGTGCATGTACACATCGGCCAATGCATTTATGACTCCTTCTGCATTTGATATTGTACTTCCTATAAGGTTGAAAGCAGTTGCATAGGGGTTTATGCTTCCCACAAGTATGCCAGGTCCTATCCCAAACATTACAGCACATACATAAAGGAAAAGCCCAACAATTATGGCGCTTGCAGTGGCTTCATATGCTTCACCTATGCCAAAGTTCTTTATCCTCTCGCTATGCGCAGCTATGCCTGCCATTATTATTCCTGCAGAAATCAGGAAAGAGAGAAGCACTGCAAGAAGTGCTATGGGTAGATATGACTGCCAAATGCTGTAGATCTGCTGGTTTATGGGGCAGTACCATGGCTCATATGAGGAAATTGTCTGGGCCAAGCTGGGAGGCAAAAGTGCGCACTCTGAGGCTGATGCTTTTGAATAACATTCCACTCCTGGAGTGCTGATAGGCAATCCTGAAGGATATGTCCCAGTAAGCGCTTGGCAAACGCCGACGTTGCTCATAATGCTGCAGCTTGATGGGCATGTATAGCCTTGATGGTATGGATTGCATACAGGATAGCATTGGTACGTGCCTTGGGCTGATGGTAAATGCAAAATAAGAACTAGCAAAATCAGCATAAGTGGCACAAATTTTAGCAGTCCCTTTACTTTAAGCATATCCATTTTTCCACCTATATTATGTTTGTTAGGAGGGACATGAAGTCCATCCTTTCGCCTACAGCCTTTGAAAAATCAACTATAAAAGCGTCAACTATTGTGAAGTTCAAGAATGGAATAAATGTGAGCCCTGCTATTAAATAGCCGAAAAATGTCGCTCCACTAGTCAAAACAGGCAGTGATGTGCCAGTGAGATAAGCTAAGATCAGTGAGAATATCTCGCCAGCAAGGGTGGCATACCCCAAGCCTGAACTTAGCGAGCTTATGTTTACGTCTATAAAGCCATAAGTTATGGAAGTAAGTAGAGGAAACACCATGCCAAGCCCTAGGCCAAATGCGATCATCGCCCCTCCAAAGCTTCTTGTAACGCCTAGAGTCCTCATCACCAAGCCAATGGTAAGGAATACGGACAAGAAGAGCAAAGAGCCTGAGAGAATTATGAGCTGCAATTGGCTTAGCAAAAGGGCGAATATTATTCCTGAATATATGAAAGGCAGAAGATCGTCGATCTCTCCGGGAAATATCTCAAATTTGAATTTGACGCCCACACTTTGTTCTGTCTCTGGCAGGAAAAATCCAACGGACAGCGTAGGAATTATCCCTGCAATAAAAGATACGTAATAGGTGAATGCCGCAGCTGTTGAAGCGGCGCCGTTGAACAAAGAAAGGTCGCAAACAGAAAGGTTGAAAATATCATTCGCGTTGGAGCAGCCTTGCGCTATATTAAAGCCAAGAACCGAGAAGCTTTGAGGCACGATATTCAGGCCGCTTGGGCCGAATGCGGGCTGTGGGTTGAGGAAGAAGAGGTATGAGAATGCCCCGAATATGATAATAAGCAAAAGGGAAAGCATTGCCTCATATATCTGCATGCGCGACCATGCCCTTGCATTGTTGCTGTTTATAACGCCCGCAAGCATGTATACAATCGCAGCAACAAGCGCAACAACTAGCACTGCAATGACAGCAAAGGGCAGCCATGTTGTCGGAGTAAAGACTAATCCTAGCATAGGCAAAGAGCTTGAAAGTGCCATAAATATTGGAGCAAACATTACAGCAACCTCTTAAGTGTATTCTTTGAGCTCAGGCTTGGCGAGCCCAGCAGGTCACCAAGCACCTCCATAAAATTGTATGTGATTATAATGGAAAGCACTATTGAGACAACATAAAAGAGCGAGGGCTCAAGAACGTTTTGGATAAAGGATATAAGCACGCCGCTAAGGCCATTGCTAATATTTATTACTGTGCTCTCTGTCATGCTTGTGGTAGAAGACTGTTGAGTATTGAAAACACTGCCCAAGCCGCTCGAATATAAGTAATTACTACTTGTTTGCGATGAAACTGCGTATTGGGAGAATGCTATTGAAAGTATCAATGGCAGGATGATGTAGAACGCAACGAAGAGCCCAATAAATGCTCCTCCCGCCGCCCTTGTCCAAGGTATGGTGCGCAGCACAATGCCTGCAAAGAAGAACAATGGGAAAAGCTTGTACACTATGAACAACAGGAACAATGTGGCCATATTGACCCCAAAGAAGACTGCCGCTATGTTGATCATTATCTTTATTACACTGTTTACAACAACTAATCCGCCGAAAGGATTGAGCGTGAAACCAAAGTATACTGGTATTAAATCGATCTCGATGCTTCCAATCGTTGAAATTGCCATCTCCACTACCATAAGCTGAATGATTGGGGTAATAAAATTATAGGATGTATCATAAAGGGCCTCACAGTCTTTCATGTATATTGAATTATTGAAAGTACCATTGCTTATTTGGAACATGCTGCTTGGAGTATTAAAGGATGTTGCCGAAAAGCTGCCTATGAACACAAAAACAAGCAAAATCGTTATTGCTATCTCCCCTATTTCGCTTTTTGCAAACCTTATGAGCTTGTCAACACGGATTGCATAACCTATCGCATAGAATATGCCAGCTATCAGGAACATTACGAGCATGATGAGCAGTGAGAGCGTAAGAAGCGAGGATGGTGTGGTACCTGAAAGAACATTTGAACTTGGGGTAAAAAAGTTTGAGCAGAAGCCTGCTGCATCTGCATTGGAATAATTTGCAAGTAATGCTAGCGCCAAAATGCCGATCATTGCTATGATTTTTTTGCTCATCATACCAGCCTCGCAAGCCCTGCAAGCTCAGTATCCCCGCCAAGAAGAGCTGACAGGCCTATTATTGCACTAAGGGTTATAAGCAGATTGATAAGCGGCAGAAGATATGCAGTTATACCCATTATGCCATAAGCGTTGAAGAGCATATATGTTGCCGGAAGCACATTGTTTGGCGAGCAGTATGCAGGCAGCGCCAAGTTTGGGATAACGCTGCCTGACGAGACATCTGAGATTATTACTCCCACTACTGTATAAAACGGTATCAACAATACTCCAATGTCTTCAAACTCACCTTCCAGAAGATTGCCGCCTGGAGGAAGGCAGCTGTAATAGTTCAATGCTTCTGTGAGGTTTGGCAATGCAAAGAAGTTCAGCGTGTAGAAAGATGCACTTGTTGAGCTTTTTTCCAATACGATGCTCGTGAAAGTGTTATAGCCGTATGTAACGTTGTAAGCAGGAGTTGTATTTGCAAGGGTCAAATACTCCAAGGAATAAATTGCAGGAAGGAATACAACAGCACCTATAGCTGCAGCTATGAGCAGCCCGCCAAGCCTGCGAGTAAAGAACACAGACCTAAACAAAAGCCCGAAGAATATAAGATACGGCCATATGTATATTGCAATGACATTTATTGAGAGCTGGGCGACGAAGAATTCTATCGCGGTTGTCATCAGCGTGCCGAGAGGGGTAAGAAGTTTGTATATCATAGAATACCCTGCATAGGGGGTGAATTGCGTGTGGAGCAAGAAGATAGGCGGCTCCAATGTACCATAAAGGGGTATCATGCAGGGGCTTACATATCCAGGATACACGCAGACGTTTATCTGAGGGCTGAGCTTTGAGAGAAATCCTACCCATGCATCAAAGAGGAATGCTGTGTTGTAGTCGTTTACTGTCTGGTTGGTGAGATTCGCTATTATTACGCTTGTCGCTGCAAGAGGATAATTAAGCTGGGCAGTAAGGCTGGAACTTGTGCTTACAGAGTTTACCATGTTGCACAAACCTGCAAAATTTTTTCCGCCATTTAGATATGCGTTCAGAACGCTGAATGGATGCGCCCCGCTCTTTTCATAATTTTGTAGATTGCTGCACATTGTGCTTATCGCACTGCTGCTCATGAGCTTCGTCGAATTCAACATTGATATATACGTATTTGCTATTATGTACATAGCTGCTATCACAATAGCGATCAGGATTGCTGTGCCTATGAGCTGGTAGAATTCATCCCTTGCGCCCGCCTTAACTGTCGAATTGCCGAGTAGCGCGCCTATCAGGTACCATATGGCTATGAAGGCTGAATCAAGAAGAAGTGCAATTATGACTAGAGGCTCTAGCGCTGCTTTTACCGAAGAAAAGCTTGTTTGCAGCAAAAATACATATGGAAGCATGAAAGCACCTACAGGTTGCCCCAAAATGTTGACATACCTTCCACGCCGCCATTCAGACCTTTCGCTAGGCCCATCGCAAGGCCTGCTGTAACTCCTATGTTTATCGCAAACATGAATATGCCTATGAAAATGAACTTTGCAATCATCTTTGCTATCATATCTGTTGTTGCCGGAACATCCCATGCGCTAGCCATCACTGTTCCTAGCTCTGCAAAGGGATTGAGGTTTATCGATGAGCTGGTTAGGAAAGAAGCAAGGTATGAAGGAGCAGTTGCAGGATTCCCCGAAACAAGGCTCTGGGATGGAAGCGTAGAGAAGAACGTGCTCTCAGAAAATGATGGCAATGCATAGGAGTACTCAAGATAAGTGTATGAAGGATTGCTCGACGAGAATATCCAGCTCACTGCATAGCTGTCGAAGCATACCATGAGCGGATACACCAGATAAGCAGCAATCGCCAATGCAAGGACGGCGTTGGCAGTATTCCTAAGATTTCCGCCAACAAACCCCAATGAGCGCATCACAAGTGCAACAGGCAAGACAATTACAAAGGCTGTATATTGCAAAATAGGCAGTAGCAGCCATTGTATGTAGAGGGCGCCTATTACTGTAATAAGCAGAATTGAAAATATACCTATGTAGACATCGCTGAGGAATTTGAACACCTTCCCTAGCGCAAAAGACGGCGCAAAACTTATAGACATAAAGCTAGTCTCTTTGCTTAAAGAAAGAGGCGAATAGCTGTTAAGGAACTGCCCATATGTAACATCGAATATTGTCGCCTCTATGCTGTAGCTTGTTGAGAGAAAGTATATCCTAGATAAGAGCCCAAGCCCAGCATTTGTGGAAAGATTTCCGACATAGTAGTCCGCATACTGGAATGGACTCAATGCTGAGCCCGTGAGTGACGTGCTAATTGAAGCGGATATATTGCATGCTGTTTCTGACATCGCAAGAAGAATGGCGATAATTACAAGGCTTAGGACTGCCTGCGTAAGCTCATACCGCACCGCGCCTGTGACCTTGCTGCTGAAATAGGCAGGCATAATCTTTGAAAATGCATAGACCACTGCACCGATCAGCATGCTGACAAGCACAACGAGCAGATTGATGTTGAGCCAATCGTTTACGTATGTGCTCCCTCCCATTACAGCGCAAACATCTATCATAACAAATCACGTAAGCCTCATCTTTCCAACACCCATCTGGCTGAGGCTAAGCGAACCTCCAAGCATTCTTGCTATCTGGTTTATTATCGCAGCGCCTATTACAAGGTCGAACACAAACAGGAACAGCTGCATGACAAGATATATTGTCTGGTCTACCACAAAATTCAGCACTGCAACAATATTGCTAAACATCGGTTCCAAAAAACCAGCAAAGAAACCTGCGGTATAGCCTGTATCCAGCGTAGACGGAGTTAACTGGAGATTTGGCGCTAAAATGAAAGGACTGCCAAGCAGGAGATTAATTAGAAATCCTCCGCCAATTGAAGAGCTTATTATGCTTGCTAAAATACTATATGTAAATTCACCGAATTCGCAGCCCAAGCCTGAAATTCCTGAAGGGCAACTAAATGTTGTCGGGGTGGCAGGTTGTGGAGGGACTACGCCACTGAGATAGCTAGAAATTGGAGCATTGAAACCTACAAGCAATGCAGGATATACGAGCGATGCGCCTATGCCAAGCGCTATGAACGTGCCTCCTATGCCCCTTGTAAATGGCATGGCCCTCAAGAATATGCCTATAGGAAGCAGTACTGCGAGCCCAAACGCTATTATGAGTCCCAGCAGGTCATATTGAAACTGGAAAATGTACAACATAGGGAAAATTATCATTGAAAACATGTCCTTTATGAATGAGAACACAGCTGTGGGAGATAGTGTTTCTATGTAGCTGCTTGTATACAGATTTGCAATAGAGCCGAATTGTATTGTGAGCACTATAAAAGGGGGGACAATCGGGAATGGAAACCATGTGCCTATGACAACACTCTTTAAGGCGGCAATGCCCTGCGATATACCAAGCATTGTGGCAAAATCTAAGTATGAATTGGCAAGGCCATACGCCAGGTAATTTTGCCCACCAACACAAAGGCCCTGCATGTTGGTGCTCAAGCTGCTGAACATAGAAGCCTGGCTGCTTATCTGCGTAGATTGTGGG
The DNA here is from genome assembly GCA_049966495.1 of Candidatus Micrarchaeia archaeon. Classification (GTDB taxonomy): domain Archaea; phylum Micrarchaeota; class Micrarchaeia; order Micrarchaeales; family Micrarchaeaceae; genus JAKAWW01. The sequence goes on along the minus strand of JBMFUN010000003.1, from coordinate 1,287 downwards.
ATCCCAACAAACATGTTCACTATCGCGCTTGCTATAACTATTGATGCAAATACAACTGCAATGATAATGATGCTTTTGGAAACCTCCCACATCTCTGTCTTGTACCAGCCCTTGAGTGCACTGTAGTTCAGCACCTCACCAAGCATGTACGAGACGGCAATAAGCAGTAAGGAAAACATTATTCCTATAAAAGAAAGGCTCAAGTATGTTGCAAAATCAGAAGCTGTAAGGGTGATGCTGCAACCATACTCTTGAGCTGAAGGCATGCTTAGAAGCAATACTGCAAGAAGGCCTGCCACGGCAAAGGTGCTTCGCATACTAAGATATTAATCGGTAAAGTATTTTAATGTATTCATGCCAGTATCAGAGCTTTAGAAGCTTGAACCTCTTCATGTACATCTCGCTCTGCAAAACAACAAGAAACGGCATTATGAAGAGAGAGTTGAATACCAGCATTGCATATCTGGAATATATAGTGCCAGAAAGCTCTATGAAAAGAAAGTCAAAGAAAGCAATGAGCGCTACAGCGATGGCAAGCCACAGCAGGAAGTAGTCGAAGCGCCTGAAGAAGAACTTGAAGCTTGCCTTCAATGACCTGGCTATCTTGTTATCATCTATTACTATTGAGGCAGGGGCATAGAATATGAAAGGTGTAGCGACAAGTGCAGCGATGCTTGTTATTATGCCGGAATAGCCTGTAGCAAAGCTTGCGATGTCTGCCATGAGGATTACAAAGCTGAAGAGGAGAAGCACAACAAAGACCTTGCTTGTATATCTCTCAAGCCCCTCCATCACCTCTTTTGTTATCCTCTTTTCTATTCTGCTGTGCTTTACTACAACATTTATCGCCACAATGGCAAAGCTTAGGAAGAGTAGGGAGAAGAATATCGCTACTATTATAATGGCGGAAGAAAGCACTGTCATGTTCGCAAATATGCTTCCTGTTCTTATGAAGATGCCTCCTGCATCGTTAAAGGTTGGAAAAGAAGCGAAAACAGGGATAAGGAAGGCTATGATGAAAGAGAGAGAAAAAACTAGGATGAGCTTTATATTATGGGCATATGTGTCAATTGCATATGACAAAACATTTGTTATACTAACACCTCAGCACTGTGACATCTCCCACCCGTAAACGGCGTGGGCTTCCCAAGCTAACGACGGTATGATTGATATGGAACAAAAAAATATATATTCCTTTGCAACAAAATCGTATTATACTGAGGGACACGCCGAAATCTACGCTCAGGGAGAGAGTGTAAGACCCCAAGTCCATGGGGCAGTTCTCGC
>JBMFUN010000002.1:30633-38941 GCA_049966495.1 Candidatus Micrarchaeia archaeon | reverse complement strand
AGAATTGAATTACAGGGAATTCGGCATTTACAAGACAATTTCAACATTCTAACCAGTAACAACCATGGAGAACTGCTGGGCACCAGCGTAAGCTTTACAAATTTGCAAATTTGTTATATTATTCTGCAAAAAAACACAATATATAAATATGCTAACAGGGAAAATATATGTGTGATACTTATGGCGCTCAAAAGAACCCAAAAAAAGGCAAAAAACACCAAAAAAACAAAAAAAAGCAACAAAAAAGTAAAGAGTGCTCCTAGGGTGCGCAGGGCAAAATTGATTAAGGCCATGGGCAAGATTAAAAAAGATACGAAAAGGAAGGAAGCAAGGAAAGAGGTTAATGTAACGGCCCCTGATGAGGCAAAAAAGCTTATCAATATGATTATGACAAATGAGAAGATCGTAGAATATCTCAAGAAAAACGTGAGTAAAAGGGCGATAGATGTCATAAGCCTGCTTTCGTATCCAAGGACTGACGAGTATATAGCCGAGCAGCTTGGATTGAAGGTCAATGCTGTAAGGCGCATACTTAATATTCTGCAGGGCTACGGTGTCACAAACTACCACATTTCAAAAAATGACAACGGGTGGCTATCTTTTGGTTGGTACATAAATGCAAACAAAATGCCGACATTTTTGGAATATATAGACAACTTAACTAAGACAAAGGATGTTGCAGATGAAAACTGCAATGATTACTTCATATGCAAAAAATGCTTTGAAAATGAAAAATTTGTTTATACTTTTGATGCTGCTTTTGAAGCTGGGTTCAAATGCAAAACCTGTAATGGGAAGCTAGAGCACATAGGCAAAGAAGAAGTTGAGCAACTTCTTAAAAAAGGAGAGAACGAGAAAAAAGCAGTGCAAGTTGCATCGCAAGAATTGGGTTCTGCTTAGTTATCTATTTATTTGTTTGCCGAGAAAGATACATATACAGCGAGGTAGGGTAGTCTGGAGTGCCCGCCGGGCTCATAACCCGGAGATCGGTGGTTCAAATCCACTCCTCGCTAAAAAATACACTGTAGAGTTCCACTAATCTCAAAACATATGTCGGCATAGTTACCAGGCAGAATGCATCTATAATAAGTCTTTATATTATATTATAACATGTGTGACATTAGCGGAATTGAGGGGTCTATGTGGCGAGCACTGTGTCTTATGAAACTGCGTGGGAAACCTTGGAGAGTGAGAAAAAGACAAACACCCTGCAGCCTCTTGCCAAGGATTTCTACAGCTCGGCAATAAAATATCTTTCTTCATCTCTTGCCAGCGAAACCGAAAAGAGCAACATGGCAAAAATTCTTATAGACCTTTTCGAAAAACGAAAACAGAAAATACTCGCTTATATAGCATACAGGAAGCAGCTCCCTTCAGACGTGCCAAGCGAGGAGCTGGATTTTTATGAAAAGATCATGAAGATAGCAAAAAGCGAAAAGCTTAATATAACTAACGATGAAAATAAAATACTTTTAAGGGTACTCAAAGACATACCAGAGATCGTACTGCCTTCTGGGAGCAAGATCGGCCCGCTCAGCAAGGATGAAATAATAAGAGTAGATTCAATAAACGAGGATGTTAAATTCCTTCTTGACCATACGATATGTGAGAAGGTTTGAAGTGATAGAATGGAAATTCCAAGGGAGATTGTTACATATTGCCCAAAATGCAACAAGCACACTGTTCATACTGTTAGGCTTCCTTCTAGGAGCCCGCAAAGGGCATTGAGCAAGGCGACAAGAAGGCACAACAGAGCAATAAAAGGCTATGTTGGCAGCGTAGAGCCCAAGATACATCCAAAGAAGACAGGCAAGCACCAGGTCGTGCTTCTGGAATGCAAAGAATGCCACTATATTGTTACGCGCACTCTTGGCTCTAGAACAAAAAAGAAGATAGAGCTGAAGGCGTGAGTGAATGAGCTCAGAAAGCAAGCAGTTGCTTCCAAAGATTGGCGAATTCGTCATAGCGCAGATAGTAAAGGTTATGCCATTTGGCGCATACTGCGTGCTGCCTGAATACAACAACACAGAAGCATTCCTGCCTTTGAAAGAGGTATCCTCTGGCTGGATAAAGAATATACATGAGTTCATACACGAAGGCCAAACAGTAGTGTGCAGCGTTATATACTACGACAGGGAAAGGAACACAATCGATATCTCGATCAAAAAAGTGCCTCAAGGAAAAGCAAAGGAGAAGCTCAAGCTTTACAATCTAGAAAAACGCCTGAGGGCAATGCTTCACCAGATAATAAAGAATGAAGGCCTTGCAGCGGAAGAGGAATCAATAGGCAATCAAATAATTGCAGCATTCGGCAACTACATCAATTTTACAGAAAACGCCTTGAGCAATACTGCAGAATTCAAAAACCTCAAGATCCCCAAAAAGGTGAAGGATTCTTTCATGGAGCAGCTCAACCAGATAAGGAGCAGCAAAAAGCACAATGTATCGTATATAGCAACTGTTTACACATACAACACCCTCTCAGGCGCAGAAGAGCTCAGGACTGCATTCACCGAGGCGGCAGAATCAGGTGCAGAGATAAAATACATAAGCGCGCCTAAGTACAAGATAACTGCAGAGGGAAAGGACTACGACGAAGCGGAAGGAAAGGTAAAGAAGGCTTTCGAAGCGCTCAAGAATTCGATAAAGAATGGTGTGGTGGAGATAGAGAAGGAGAAGATAAAGAAGGAGAGGGAGAGCATATTCGACAGCTAGGTGTGTGAGGGCGATGGAAAAAAGCATAATAAAAATGAAAAAAGGAGTAAGGCTTAAAAGCCCGATAATGATTGTTGGGTTGCCAGGAATAGGCAGCGTAGGCAAGCTTGTTGCAGAGCACCTGAGAAAGGAATTCAAAGCCGTAAAGTTTGCAACCCTTTATTCTCCACATTTTCCACACCAGGTGATTATGAGAAAAGACGGCAGCATAAGGCTGGTGAGCAACAGTTTCTACTATATAAAATCAAAGAACGGATCTAGCGACATAGTGATATTGACTGGCGACGTGCAAGCAGTCACACCAGAAGGCCAATATGAAGTAAATGCAAAAATAATCAGGTTTTTCAAGGATGTGCTCCATGGTTCTTTCATCTACACAATAGGAGGCTATTCAGAATCGGAAAGCGTGGTAAATGCACCCAGGGTTTTTGCAAACGCGACTTCAAAAAAGGTCATAAGTATGTTTGCTGATTCAGGCATAGAGTTTGGAAGAACAAAGGGGTCAATCTGGGGATCTGCAGGTTTGCTTGTAGCATTTGCCAAAATGAGTAAGATCGATGCCATATGCCTAATGGGAGAGACAGGCTTTTTAGATGTTGATCCAGCAGCTGCAAAGGCAGTGCTTCTTGTGCTTTCAAAGAAACTTGGCCTGAAGATCGACACAACAAATTTAGACAAAATGATCGATGCTACTGCAAAGATGCTCAAGGAGCTGGAGCAAAGTACCACATTCCAAGAGCCAAGGGAAGGACAGAAGCCCTCCTATATAAGGTAGTGCAGAGCTATCCTATGCTATTCTATAGCTATAATGCAAAATACAGAAGCATGGAGATTACTGCGCCTGTTATGCTGCATATGAAGTTGGTGGAGAACTTGTTTCCTATACCTTTTTCTTCGTAATAGCCGAGTATTGAATCGGCAATATTGCCCAAGAATCCACCAATGCTTACACCAGCAATGCCTGCCGCAAGCTCAAACCCTGCGAGCGCGTTCAAGCTACCGGCATAAGGTATGAGAAGAAGAGAGATCAATATTGAGGCAGCTAGGCTTGCCGAGAGCCCAAGGGCGCTTACGCCGCCAGATGTTCCTCTTCTCACCTTATTAAATGTAAGGAGCATCCTAGGCTCGCCGCCCAATACCCCTATCTCGCTTGCAAACTTGTCAGAAGTTATTGCAGCAACGCTTCCCACGAAACCCACCACAGAGAGCACCGCAAGCATATAGAAGCCCCCAGAATCTGCAACGTAGAATACAATTGCCATTATCAAAGGCCCCAGGCCATTGGCGATTACATTCCTTATGCCACGGCTTTTCTCATAAAGTTTTAGCTCCCTCTTTCTTTTCTTGCCTGTTTCTGTTGCAAGCGCCGAAAGGACAAGGAATACAACAAGCGCCCCAACAAAAAGCACGCCGAACTCTCTACCCAAGGCAAAGAGTATCCCTGCGAGTATTATTCCGCCCATTATTCCAAATTTGTCGAGAGTTAAAAAGGTCATTGAATTCCAATTTTATGAAATATTCCGCTATTTAGAAAGGTTTTTAAATCTATACTGTATACAATAAATTACGGGTTCTCTACTGTAGGAAGGTCGTGAAGAACTGGTCGCCTTGCCAGCGCGCAACTGCGCTGGCACTTATCCTTCCAGCAAACTAACCTAATATTGGTAAATAGGTTTATAATATCTTTCTTTATGCCTCAACATCTAGTTGCAAATAATTATACAGAATGGCTTAACTAACGTGGGTGGGGAAGCCCACACCGTTTACGGTGGGTGGATGTCACGAAATCGAATCTGCCGCCATCTGCGACCATCACCTGTCCCTTCCTGCGTGAAAAGCTTGCTATCACCCTGCCTATACCCCTTGAAGCGCCAGTGACAAGTGCGACTTTTCCTTCGAGCTCCATGATTAAGTATTAAATTATACTATTTTATATTTATCCCTGCAAATATTATTGATTAACAATACTGTGGTTTTACGGCAAAAGAGAAAAGCATAGCAAACATAGAAGACCTGCCTGGCATAGGTGAAGCAACAGCCGACAAGCTAAAATCCTCAGGCATAGACACTTTGGAAAAGATTGCAACGCTTTCCCCTCATGAACTGAGCGATCTTACTGGAATGAGTGTGGAGGCAGCAAAGAAGGCGATACAAGCAGCTCAGGAATCCACCACGGTAAAATTCGAGACAGGGGAAGAGATATCTGAAAAGAGGAAGGAGCTTGGGAGGATAACCACCGGCTCTAAGGATCTCGATGAGCTCATAGGCGGCGGAGTGGAAACAAACGCAATAACCGAAGTATATGGCAAGTTTGCAAGCGGCAAGTCACAACTCGCATTTCAGCTTTCAGTCAATGTCCAGCTTCCGAAAGAAAAGGGCGGCCTTGAAGGAGGTGTGCTTTTTGTTGACACAGAGGGCACATTCAGGCCTGAGCGAATAGAAGAGATAGCAAAGGACAAAGGGCTCGACCCTAAAAAAGTGCTTGAAAACATCTATGTAATACGCGCACTATCAACAGAGGATCAGATCCTTGCAATACAAAGGGCGGACAAGCTCATAGCGGAGAAGAATATAAAGCTAATAGTAGTGGACTCGCTTACCGCGCTTTTCAGGTCTGAATTCATAGGCAGGGGTGCGCTTGGAGAAAGGCAGCAGAAGCTCAACCAGCATGTTCACAGGCTTCAGCAGCTTGCCGACAAGTTCAATATTGCTGTATATGTGACAAACCAGGTAATGGACAACCCTGGCATACTTTTCGGAGATCCCACCACGCCTATAGGAGGGAATGTACTTGCGCATGCAGCTACCACAAGGCTGTACCTCCGCAAAAGCAAAGAGGACAAGAGAATTGTAAGGCTTGTCGATTCGCCAAACATGCCAGAAGGTGAGTGCATAATAAAGATAACTCCGTCAGGCATAAAGGACTAATGGCGTTTGCCATGCTGTTTTTGGTTGGCACGGGATTGACAGGGAAAGATCTAACACTTCAGGCATTGGAGATAATGAGGGAGAGTGAGCTCTACATAGACAGGTATACATCTTTCATAAGCGAAGAGCATACAAAGTTCATAGAAAGGATTGCAGGCAGAAAGCTCAAGCGCATTTCAAGAGGAGAGATGGAGGAGCAGGCAAGCGAGATTGTCAAAAGGGCAAAGAGCTCAAACATAGCGATAATTGTAGGTGGCGATCCTCTGATGGCAACAACGCACAAGATACTTGCAATCGAAGCGGTGCGCCAAGGTGTTAAGATAAAGGTTGTCCACGCCTCTTCGATAGTTACTGTTGCGATAGGGGAGAGCGGCCTTGATTTCTACAAATTCGGGCAGGTATGCACAATACCAAAATGGCAGGAGCACTACAAGCCAGTATCATTCTATGAGACGATAGCGAAGAATGTTTCAAACAGGCAGCACTCGCTTGTTCTTCTGGATTACAGCGAAGAGGGCAAAGCGTCGCTTCCAATAGGAGAAGCATTGGAGATTCTTGAGAGCGCTGAGAAGCATTACAAAAAAGGTATAATAATGAATAACACAAAAATACTGGTGATGGGAAATATAGGAAGCGAAAGCCAAGCAAAGCTCTATGGAAGCATAGGCACATTAAAAAGCATGCAAATTGCTGGGCCCGCGCTGCTCATAATTCCATCAGAACTTTCTGAAATTGAGAAGGAATCGATGAGCGCAATGGGTGTGAAGGAAGTTGAATAATGCATAAAGGTGTGTTGAATGCTTTTGATAAATTTTGACCCCAGGGACAAGAAGTTCTTTGTAACAGACCAGTCAACAAAGGACATACTTGCTGGGGGATTCTATGGGAAAAGCATTGGAAGCGCGCTTGAGCTCATGCCCGAAGAGGCGCTTTACCTGATTGATGTAAGGAATGCAGAGTGCATGGATACAAAAGGCATTAAGAAAAGCTTCAACGAGCTGGCAAGCAATTTTGCGACAAGGAAAAAGTTTATGGCCAGATACTTCACATACAAGGACTGGAGGGACCGCGGGCTTATTGCAAGGGCAGATGAAGAGCAGATAACCGGAACAGGGGACATACCAATCAAAAAATATCCTGTATCAAAGCTAAAGCTCAAGCAGTATTCCCTTTCAGGGATATTCTTCCCCCCAGACCTCACAACAGTCGTTGAGCAGGAAGCAGGCAAGGATATATACATGGACTACTGGTTTGGCCAATATGGCACATATAAGCTTAGCGAGCGCGGCACGCTCAACAAGCTCGATGTTTACGAGACTCTCTTCCTCATGGAGCGCGGTGTGCTTAGCGTAGAGAATTACACAAAAGGAATGATACTCAAAACAGCAGAATTAAGAAGGCACGATTTCGACAAGCTTTACGCTGTTTACAAGGACTGGCGCAGCGCAGGCTACGTCGTTAAGACTGGTTTCAAGTTTGGCACACATTTCAGGATATACTTCCCGGGAGCCAAGCCGATAAAGAATGACTCCAACTGGATGCATTCTAGGCACGTGGTACATGTCTTCCCAAGGGATTCAAAGCTGCTTATTTCAGAATGGGCCAGGGCGATAAGGGTAGCGCATTCAGTAAGAAAGACATTCATACTCGCAATACCTGGGAAAAGTAGGGAGAAGCGCATAGGCATAGACTTTCTGCTCTACCACAGGAAGCAAAATGGCATAGAGGCACCAGGGATTGACAAGCCAAGATACGGGATGCTCTCGCTGAGCGAAGACGAATATATAGGGGGAAGCGAGCTATCAGCGATAATAAACGCGGCGAAAGAGAGGAAGCTTGAGCTCATCATAGCGATAGCTGACAGGGAAACTGCTGTCACATACTACAAAATAAGGCGCATCTCATTCCAAGGAAGCGAATATGAATATTATGAGATAGACTGGATGCAGCCATAGGTTGATTTTTATATCTTTTCGCCAAAATTACCTTATGGCATATCTGTTCAAGAAGGCTGTGCTATTTTATTCCGAAGCGCAAAACATATTCAACATCTCCCTTATGCGCAGGGAAAACCCTTGGGAAAGCGATGCGATAGCAAGCTTCACTTCCGAGTTTTCCATTTCAAAAATGCCCATAGCGGAGAGCATGTACTTAAACGAGCTTGTGCGCGTGAGCTTTTCCTCTGATGATATGGCAATAGGAAAGATATTCAAGATTTTTGACGGGAGCACCTACATAGGGATGTTCGAGGTGAAAGACACTAGCAAAATAGGCGAGCTTTTCGTAAGCGACACGAAGTATAAGGTCCAAGTGATTGAGGCGCTTGCTGACAAGCAGAAGATAGCAATCCCAGAAAATGGCATCGACCCTGAGATAGCGGGGAAGATTGTTGCAATGCAAGAATACCCATTGCTCAAGCCAGGCGAACAAAACGGGGTAAGAAGAAGCTACGGTAAGATAAGATAATGCGGGCCCAGGGGGATTTCCTTGCAAGCAATTCGGACCCCCGACCTACTGGTTAAGAGCCAGCCGCTCTACCAAGCTGAGCTATGGGCCCACAGTGAAAATATTTATATTATCTATTTATATTGTTTTTCCTTTCTTACTTCCTTTCTTACTTCTTATATCTCCTCTTGTTTCTTTAGCTTTAATTTTTTTATTCAGC
>JBMFUN010000002.1:26862-30533 GCA_049966495.1 Candidatus Micrarchaeia archaeon | reverse complement strand
TTTCTTACTTCTTATATCTCCTCTTGTTTCTTTAGCTTTAATTTTTTTATTCAGCGGTCTATTATTTTTTCAATTATGTGTGTGGCCTTTTCTACCAATTCCGGCTTTGTTGCAACTATGAGCATGTTTTTTGTATTTGAAGGATTGGCAAGCATGCCTACCAATAAAGACATCTTGCTCAGTTCGCCAATGTGGTTGCCTTTCTTGTCCAAAACAGGAATATCCTCCTTAAAAGGTCCCAATTTGTATTCTCTTACAATATAATCCATACTGTCAAATCCATTCCGCGAGAGCTCGCTTTCTATCTCTTTTGCAATACTTTCCTCTATTTCGCCATTGTATGCCCGCTTGTAGAGTTTTCTGGCATAGATCCTCTCCACGATCTCTCTTGAATCCCTAGTGTTCATGAGTGCCGCAAGCGCCTCTTCGTCACGCATTTTTGCAAAGCTTTTCGGATCAAGCGCACCTTCCTCAATAGCATTTTCGGCTGCCTTGGCAAACATTTCTCCTGCTATGATGCAGGTGTGGTGCAGATAGACATTCCTGAACATGAAGAGCCTGGCAATAAGAAGAGATTCAGCAGCACTAATTCCCTGCTCGTATATTGCTGTCTTGCCTTTGTATTCTGCGATCTTGCTTTTTATCCTTGAATAGTCTATCACACCATATGCTACTCCTGTGTAGTACGAATCCCTAAGCAGATAATCTATCCTGTCAGATCCTATCGCACCACTTATTATGCTGTATTTGTCTTCTTTAGTAAAATAGGAAAGCACCTTCCCGAACGATGCACTTGAATCAGATATTATCTCATTAATGCCTGTGCCTGCAACAATCTCCCTCCCAAGCTGCTCGTGCGTCTTTTTCAAGTATTTCAATATCACTGGCTCCGATATGTGCGAAAAGGGCCCATGCCCTATGTCATGAAGAAGCCCTGCATAATAAAGCTCAGGCCTTTCCTTGCCAATGCTTCTTGAGAGCTCTTTTGTTGCTTCCATCGTACCTATCGAATGCTCGAACCTCGTGTGGTTTGCGCCAAGATAGACGAGATATGCAAAGCCCGTCTGCCTTATGTACCTAAGCCTTTGCATTTCTGGCTGGTCCAGTAGGCTAAGCTCTGTTTTGTCAAACTCTATGTCCCCGTATATAGGATCCCTTACCTGCAAAAAAATCATCTATGTGCAAATTCCATAACCATTCTGTCAAGCGCATTGTCACGTGGCTTGAGCTCATAGCTCACCTGGACTATTGGCTTGTTTGCATTTATTATGTTCCGCAAGTTTGTCGGTGTTGCAGAAATCACTACGTCGCAATCTGCCTTGTTGATTGTAGCCTCGAGATCCCTTATCTGCTTTAAGCTGTATCCCATTGCAGGCAGCTCCTTGTCAAGGTTTGGATATTTTTCGAATGTATCCCTTATAAGGCCTACCGCGTAATCTTTTGCACTAACTATCTCTTTCGCACCATATTTCTTTGCTGCCACCGTCCCTGCACCAAACTTCATTCCACCATGCGTTATTGTAGGCCCATCCTCTATTACAAGAACGCGCTTGTCCTTTATTATTTTAGGATTGTCAGGCATTACCACCGAATCAGCCATTATTATCTTGGCTTTTTTGTTTATCGACTTGAGGTTTGAAACTAGCGTGTCCAGCTCCTCTTTCGTGGCCGAATCAGCCTTGTTTACAATCAAAATATCTGCCATCCTTGCCACTGTTTCCCCTGGATAATATGTAAGCTCGTTTCCTACCCTGAGCGGATCCGCAACTGTAATCATAAGGTCAGGCTTTATGAAAGGGGCATCATTGTTGCCTCCATCCCATATCACAATGTCAGATTCCTTTTCAGCCCTTCTTAGTATCTTTTCATAATCCACCCCTGCGTATACAACAAAGCCGTTCCTTATATGTGGCTCATAATCCTCCCTCTCCTCTATAGTTGTCTTGTACTTGTTAAGGTCCTTGAGCGTTGCGAACCTCTCCACTATCTGGTCCTTTAAATTTCCATAAGGCATGGGATGCCTTATTATTGCTACTTTCTTACCCATCTTCTTCAAAATCTTCGCTATGTATCTGGTAGTCTGACTCTTTCCGCTTCCAGTCCTTACCGCGCACACCGCTATTACCGGCTTTGAAGATTTAAGCATTGTCTTCTCTGGAGCGACAAGCCAGAAATCAGAGCCGTTTGCGTTAGCTATGCTCGCCTTATGCATGACTTCATTGTACGGCAGGTCGCTATATGCTTGCACGCATATATCAACGCCGAATTTCCTTATGAGGTCTGGAAGCTCGCTTTCATCATAGATTTTTATACCATCAGGATAAAGGCTTCCGCTCAGCTCAGGTGGGTATATCCTTCCAGAAATGAAGGGTATCTGCGCAGCAGTGAAAGCTACCACATTGTAAAACGGGTTGTCCCTGAAAAGCATGTTAAAATTGTGAAAGTCCCTTCCTGCCGCGCCAATTATTATCACATTTTTTCTTGCCTTGCCATCCATAATACCACGCATTTTTCCTTTGTTTTTAAAATATTATAAATGTTCGACAAAAAACAATTTACTTTCATAAAAATAACTAATAGAATGTAACTATTCCCTGATCCTTGTGCTTGAACTTTCCAACAATCGGTATGCTTGTTTTGCATTTTGGGCATTTGCCATCTTTTGTGATGTTCCATCTCTTAATATAGAAGCCATATCTCTCTATAAGTAGCTCTCCGCATTTGGGGCAATATGTGTTCTCATACTCGCTTCCAGGCACATTTCCTATGTACACATAATTCAAGCCGTTTCTCTTTGCAATTTTGTAATGCTCTTTCAGCGTTTCAAAATCTGTCGGTGGGAGGTCAAGCATTTTGTAATCTGGGTAAAACCTCGTAAATTGGATTGGTGTGTCTGCGCCAAGATTTTCATATATCCATTTTGTTAGAGAATCGCAAGCTTCGAGCGAATCTCCGACTTTTGGCACTACAAGGTCTGTGATTTCTATGTGCATATTGGCTTTCTTCATTGCAAGGAGCGCCCTTTTCACGGGCTCCACAGATGGAACATTGCTGTATTTGTTCAAGAACTTCTCCTCTCCATTGCCCTTGAAATCAACAACTACGGCATCTATGAGTCCTTTCATCTTGCTGACAGCCTCTTCCGTCATGTAGCCGTTTGTGACAAACACGTTGAAGAGGCCTTTTTCATGGGCTATTTTCGCAGTATCGAGCGCAAACTCTATGAATATTGTGGGCTCATTATAAGTAAATGCCATTCCATCTGCATTGCTCTCTAATGCAAGCTCAACGAGCTCATCGGGTGTTTTCTCTATGCCTTTGATATCATGCTCCTTTGAGATATAGTGGTTCTGGCAGAAGAGGCAGCCCCAATTGCAGGAAGATGTGCCCACTCCAAGCACAGAGCTCCCCGGCATGAAGTGGTTAAAGGGTTTCTTCTCTATAGGGTCAAGCTGTATGGCTTCAAGAACTCCATAGTTTATCAAATAGAGCTTGCCTTTTATGTTCTTCCTGACAAAGCAGTAGCCGTGCGAGCCTTCCGGTATCTTGCATCGCCGAGCGCAGGCAATGCATTCTACTTTGTTGCCAGGCAGCTTGTTCCACAATATTGCTTCTTTTATCAAGCAATCACTATATAATATGGAAAACATTATTTATACACTTTTACTTTG
>JBMFUN010000002.1:22346-26762 GCA_049966495.1 Candidatus Micrarchaeia archaeon | reverse complement strand
GGGCTTAAAAAAATGCCTTAAAGCAGAGGGTAGAAAAGGTTTTTAAAGGTAAAAAACAATATATAAAACGATTCGATGGGCGACAGTGGCGATACTAGAAACTATACAGCCAAAGACATTGTTGTGCTCTCTGGAACTGAAGGAGTGAGGAAGAGGCCAGCGATGTATGTAGGGTCTACAGGTAGCAGCGGCTTTATGCATCTTCTCCATGAAATAATTGACAACGCAATAGACGAAGCCCTGGCAGGATATGCAAAGAACATTACAGTAAAGCTTACTAAAGAGGGCGACATCGACGTCGCAGAGGTAAGCGATGATGGCAGAGGCATACCTGTCGACATAATGCCGAAGGAAGGCAGGCCAGCATTAGAGGTGATAATGACTTCGCTACATTCTGGTGCTAAGTTCGACAACCATATCTACAAGGTGGCAGGAGGCCTGCACGGAGTTGGGCTTACAGTGGTAAATTCATTATCCGAGTATGTGGTGGTTACGGTAAAGCGCAACGGAAAGATATACCAGCAGGTATTCAGCAGGGGCAAGCCAACGTCAGAGCTCAAGGTCATAGGGGAGACAAATCCTGAAGATACGGGCACAACAGTGAAGTTCAAGCCTGATCCAGAGATCTTCTCCGCAAGAAGCTTTGATTCACTAGAATTGCAGGAAATACTCCGCAACCAGTCATATTTGAACTCCGGCATAAGGATAAAACTCATAGACGAGCGCAGCGAGCAAAAAATAGTGCAAGAATTCTATTCTGAAAAGGGCATAAGCGATTTCCTTGAATATATAAGGGGCGCAAAAGAGCCCGTTACAAAGCCAATCATAATAAGCAAGAGCACAGATTCAACAAAGGTTGACATCGCCCTGCAGTATGTAAATGATTACAGCGAGAACTTGGTCTCTTTTGTCAATAGGATAAAGACGCCTGAAGGCGGCACCCATGTAACTGGTTTCCATACCGCGCTCACAAGAGCAATTACGAACTACATAGACAAGAATGTCAAGAAAGTTAGTAGCTCTAAGATAGAGGGCGAAGATACAAGGGAAGGGCTCATTGCGATAGTTTCTGTGCTGATGCAAAATCCAGAATTCGAAGGTCAGACAAAGGAAAGGCTCGGAAATGTTTACATAAAAAATATCGTTGATACGATAACATACAATGCGCTTTCTACATATATGGAAGAGAACCCATCAGATGCGATGGGCATTGTGAACAAGGTTGTCGCTGCTTCAGAAGCAAGGGAGTCGGCAAGGAAAGCAAGAGAGCTGGCAAGAAAGAAGAACATGTTCAGCGGCGCCATACTGCCTGGAAAGCTTGCTGATTGCTCCGAATCAGATCCAGCGAAAGCGGAGATATTCATTGTAGAGGGTGAGAGCGCAGCGGGCTCAAGCAAGCAGGGCAGGGACAGAAAATTCCAAGCAATACTCCCTCTAAGAGGCAAGATACTTAACGTTGAAAAGGCTTCTGAAGAAAAGATATTCAACAATGCTGAACTGCATACAATGGTTACAGCATTTGGCACTGGAATAAAGGAAACATTTAATCCAGACAATCTGCGCTATGGCAAAATAATACTGCTTACTGATGCTGATGTAGATGGGAGCCATATCCGCACTCTCCTGTTAACATTCTTCTACAGATATATGAGGCCATTGATAGAGAGGGGCAACATATACATTGCGCAACCACCACTTTACAGGATCTCAAAAGGCAGAGAGGTGATATATGCATACTCTGATTCAGAGCTTCAGGAAAAGCTCAAAGAGATGCCAAATGCAGAGGTGCAGAGGTACAAAGGCCTTGGCGAGATGAACCCTGAGCAGCTTTGGGATACTACTATGAACCCAGATAAGCGGATGCTCAAGAAGGTCGCGATAAAAGATGCACAGCTTGCAGACGCATTGTTCAAGATACTCATGGGCTTGGATGT
Source organism: Candidatus Micrarchaeia archaeon (assembly GCA_049966495.1). Taxonomy (GTDB): domain Archaea; phylum Micrarchaeota; class Micrarchaeia; order Micrarchaeales; family Micrarchaeaceae; genus JAKAWW01. The sequence goes on along the minus strand of JBMFUN010000002.1, from coordinate 24,828 downwards.
CGAGCAGAGGAGGCATTTCCTTGAGGAGCACTCTACAGAGGTTTCATTCCTTGACATATGAGTGATATTATGCCTTTGATAGAAACGCCTATAGAAAAAGAGATGCAGACAAGCTATATCGATTACGCAATGAGCGTGATAATAGGAAGGGCCCTTCCAGATGCACGCGACGGGCTAAAGCCTGCCCAGAGGAGGATACTCTACGCAATGTATATGCTGAACAACCTCCACAACCAGCCCACAAAGAAGAGTGCAAGGATTGTGGGTGAAGTAATAGGAAAATACCACCCGCATGGAGATATGGCTGTATATGATACGCTAGTTAGAATGGCGCAGGATTTCTCAATGAACCACACGCTTGTTGAAGGGCAAGGAAACATGGGCTCCATTGACGGAGACCCGCCAGCAGCACAGCGTTATACTGAAGTCAGGCTGACAAAGATTGCAGAAAGCATGCTGGAAGACATAGACAAGGAAACAGTTCCATTTGTCCCAAATTTCGACAATACCGAAAAAGAGCCTGTAGTGCTGCCATCAAAAGTGCCAAACCTATTGATAAACGGCTCCTCTGGAATAGCGGTTGGGGTTGCAACGAACATAATGCCCCATAATCTTTCAGAGGTATGCAATGCAATAATTGCCTACATAGGGAACAGGAATATAACTGTGGACCAGCTCCTGGAGCATATAAAAGGGCCCGATTTCCCTACAGGGGGTTCTATCTTATACAATGATATGCTTGTTGCATCATACAAGACGGGCAGGGGATCGGTGACAATAAAAGGTGTCATCGAGAACGAGAAAGGCAAAAATAGGGAAGCTCTTGTAATAAAGGAAATTCCATATGCTGTAAACAAAGCCTCCCTTGTCTCAGAGATCGCCGAGCTTGCGAGGAACAAGGTCATTGACATATATGATCTTAGGGATGAAAGTGGCAAGGAAGGCATAAGGATAGTAATAGAGCTAAAACAGCCTGAAGATGCAGAGATAGTAAAAAACAGGCTTTATAGCTATACAAAACTCCAGACTTCGCTGCCCATAATGAATATAGCAGTACTAGGCAACAGATTGCTAACCCTTGACCTCTACAACTTCATAAAGATCTTCGTGGAGCACAGGAAAGAGGTTATCACAAACAGGACAAAATACGAGCTTAATGTCGCCTCTGAAAGGCTACATATTGTAGAAGGCATAGCAAAAGCAGTTGCCGATATAGAAAGAACTGTCGCGCTTATCAAGAAAAGCAGCGACATCAAAGCAGCGCGCCAAGCGCTCATAGAGGCATATACGCTTAGCGAAAAGCAGGCAAATGCAATCCTTGACATGAAGCTGAGCAGGCTTACCTCTTTGGAGATAGAATCATTAGAGAAGGAGAAGAATGAGCTAATTGAAAGGATAAGCAAACTCAAAGGCCTTCTCTCTAATGATGAAAACATATACAACCTTATAGCAGAGGAGACAAAAGCCATTAAGGCAGCATATGGCAGGGAGAGACGCACACGCATAGAGTTTGGGCAGAGCAGTGAAAAGAACGAGGAGGAGCTCATACCAAACGAGCTTACAACCATCATACTGACAAGCAGCAATTACATAAAGCGCACGCCACCATCGCTTTATAGGCTTCAGGACCGCGGCGGCAGAGGTGTGATATCGATAAGCCTCAAGGAAGGGGATTATGTGAAGCAGACAGTAACTGCAATGCTTAAAGACTACCTGCTTTTCCTCTCAAACAAAGGCAAAGCCTACTGGCTCAAGGGCTATGAAATACCAATTGGTGACAGGTATAGCCAAGGCAAGGCGATTGTGAACATACTGAAGCTATCCGAGGGCGAACGAATAGAAAAAGTAATAAACACAGCGCTTTTCGGCAATATGTTCATAAACTTTATCACAAAGAAGGGGATTGTAAAGAAGGTGAAAGCTGAGAAGTTTTCAAGGCCGCGCTCTACTGGAATAAAATTTATCACCATGCAAGATGATGAGCTTGCAGATGCCTGCCTTTCAGATGGAAGCTCCCAGCTCTTCATCTGCACAAGAAACGGAAAGGCGCTCAGGTTCGATGAAAGCGGCCTAAGGCCCATGGGAAGAAGTGCAAAAGGCGTAAGGGGCATCAGGCTCTCGCAAGGTGATTCCGTTGTCAACATACTCGCAATAAAAGATGAAAGTCTTATTGCAACAATAACAGAAGGAGGTTTCGGCAAGATCACAGAAGCAAATAAATACAGATTGCAGAAGCGCGGTGGAAAAGGAGTACTCAACATAAAGGTAAGGGAAAAGACCGGATTTGTGGTAAAGGTGCTTGCGGTTGCGCCTGATGATGAGATATTCCTTATAAATTCTAAGGGATTATCCATAACATTTCCTGCAAGCTCGATAAGGCAGACAGGCAGGAGTGCAAGCGGGGTAAAGCTTATGAAGCTTGATGATGGCGCTAAAGTTGTCGATGCACAGGTTATAAGAAAGAAAGAAGATACATAATTTT
>JBMFUN010000002.1:0-22246 GCA_049966495.1 Candidatus Micrarchaeia archaeon | reverse complement strand
AATTTTATAATGCTTATTAGAGATATTTAATGGGGTGTGTGGGTTTGATCAGCGTACTGCTAGTCGGCAAATGCGATTATACCTGCAAGGCAAACCTTGTGCAAACAGCCCGCGCCTTCGGCGCCTCTGAGCTTGCCTTTGTTGGTGAGGAGGACAAAAAGCTTAAGAGGTATGTTTCTGAACTCAATGCCACCTGGGGAGGTGCATTCAGCGTGGTGTTTATAAAGGATTATATGGCATTTATCAAGTCAAAGGCCTCTTACAAGAAGGTATACCTTACTAGATACGGCACCCAAATAAGCAAGTCAATCTATATGCTTAGAACATACAAAAACCTCTTAGTGATCCTTACAATGAAGGAAGCGAACAAAGCAATAATGCGCGCCTCAGATTTCCACGTAAGCATAACCACGCAGCCGCACAGCAGTGCTTCTGCCCTAGCAGTGTTCCTGCATATGTTCTATGAAGGAAGGGAGCTCGCGATGCATTTTGAGAATGCAAAGGTCAAGATAAAAAGATAAGATGCTATATAGACCAGTACTTTTTTGTGCGGATGAATGTCTTCTGGGCGTCGAGAAGGTCGATGAAAAAAGATTTTTCCTCCCTCTTAAGCATCATAAGCACTCTTCCAGCAGTTTTCAATCCTACGCCATATACCGAGAGCGCGACTGCCGCCCTGCCGCCATAGCTGCTTATAAGCCCTGCATAATTGAGTGCTTCCTCCAGCACCTTTGCTTCGTTTTTTCTTAGCTTTTCGCCCCCGATCCTCTTTTTGATGACCTTCTCAAATTCCGCGCTGTAAGGTGCAACCATGGGGCTCCCACAGCTTGGGCATTTCACATCATTATCCCTTATCTCGGATAGCTTCCTTGTGAATTCAAACCCGCAATATGTGCATATGAACTTCATACTTTTCGAAAGTATCGATTCGGTGAAAGAATTTAAAAGCGATTCGCTGGGCATGTTTTGTGCCACAAGCTCCTTTGTATAATAAGCAGAGTTTATTATAGAATCGGTGAGCGGTGAAATGGCAGCCTTTCTTACAATATCTATACTAAGTTTTTTCATTTCTGATACAAAAATCTCAAGCGCCTCTAGGTCAAAATAGTTCTCCAAAAGCTCCCTGATTGCTTCTTTGTATACTGGCGTATTGGAGAGGAGCCTAAGCATCCTGCCAGCGGTAGATTTTGAAACTGCCGAGTTTTTATCAATTATCCCAAACATCTTGGCTATGTTTATGAATCTGTATCTCAGAAGCTCGCTATTCTTTATTGATTCCTCGACCAGACGCCTTATATTTTTGGGCTCAAGGCTTTTTAAAGCGCTGACAACATCTTCGCAATTATCCCAGACAAGCACCATATAAGGAGAAGCCTGCACTGAAACGCTTTTGTTAAAGCGTACCTCTATTACATAGGCGAGAACCCTTGCAAGCGCCTCGTTAGCCTGGGTGCCAAGGCCGGAATAGACTGCAGAGGCATTGCCTATATCCTCTACAAACAGGTGAGATCTGCTTGGTATGAAAAACTCACGCTGCTTCTGCATCTTCTCCTCCAGCATTGCAAACACCTCTTCTGCAGTTTCCTTGCTTACTGGAATGTCCTCGCCGCTCCAGTCTGGCACTGCCGCCTCCATTTCGGCACTAGGCTCTACGCTGACTGTGGTCTCGTCTATACTTACAACCTTCCAGGGAAGGCCTTTCGTAATGAAAATAGAGCCTTCATCGAGGCTTGAAGCGACAAATTTCTCGTCTAGCGTAGAGATAATCCTATTGTCTATTATATTCTTCACAACATACCTTTTGCTATCAGGAATGACACTCAAATGGCTGTAGTAATACATCCTGGTGCGCGCCCCGCTTGTCACATTAGTTCCGTCAAACCCTATCATGCGCTCCTTTCCCATGAATTCAAGGAGCCCCTTTAGCTCCTCAATCCCAAAATTTGAGTACGCAAAAGATCTTGACACAATTCTATGTATAGCATCAATTGTGGTGGAGCCCTTGTCAAGCGCAATCCCGCATATCTGATTTGCGAGCACATCAAGGGCATTTGTATTTGGTCTTAGCGTTTCAAACCTCCTCTTCTTAGCGAGCTTTGCTATCGCTATTGCCTCAAGCTCGTCTATGCCGTTTACTGGTATTATAACACCTTTTGATACTCCTGCCTTTGTATGCCCGCTCCTGCCTACCCTTTGCACAAGCCTTAGCGCCTGCTTTGGCGAGCCGTATTGGATGACAAGCTCTATTCTGCCTATGTCTATCCCCAGCTCCAGGGAGCTGGTGGCAATGAGAGCCTTAAGTTTTCCGCTCCTAAATTCTTGCTCCATTTTTATTCTTTCATCTTTGTCGAGCGACCCATGGTGCACACCTATACCGCCGAAAGGCTCTATGCTGTTTATGTATATGAGCTTGTTGCCTACGGCTTCAACCACATATCTTGTGTTTGCGAAGATGAGCGCTGAGTTTGAATTCCTTATGTGTTCCGCAACTGCGCTGAGCCTCGCCAAGGCATTCTTGTCGAGCCCGAACTTTTCCATCATGGGCTCAAGCTTTTTGTCATAATGCAAGGGCTTTTCTATTGCTATCTCAATCCTTTTCTCATATTCAGCTCGTGCAACATCGCATTGCCTGCTTCCGCACAGGAACCTCTTTGCAATCTCCACATCGCTTATTGTTGCGCTCAGTCCTATCCTTTGGAAGCCTGGCGCAAGCTCTTCTAGCCTTTCAAGCCCCACAGAGAGCTGTGTGCCCCTTTTATTATAGTAAAGCTCGTGGATTTCATCCACTATCACGGCCTTGACATTCTTCAAGGCATTTCTCAGCGATGCTGTTGGAAGCATGCTCTGCAACGTTTCTGGCGTTGTCACAAGTAGTGTTGGGGCGTTTCTCGCCTGCCTTGCCCTCTCGCTTTGTGTGGTATCCCCATGCCTTACAGCTATGCTTGTTCCAGATGCATCTGCAAGCCATTTAAGCCTTGCAATCATGTCCCTGTTCAGCGCTCTGAGCGGCGTTATGTAAATAATTTTTATTCCCTCATTGCTTTCCGAAAACATCTTAAGCAATGGCAAGATGGCAGCTTCTGTCTTGCCTGCCCCTGTAGGTGCTATTACAATGCAATTCTTCCCAGCTTCTATTATTGGCATTGCTACCTCTTGTATTGGTGTGTAAGTTTTGAACCTTTCAAGGAAAACATCGTAGATGCTCATGCTATCTCTTTTTGGCTTCTCTCTTCTTCTCGACAAAAGCAGCAGTTCTTTCTACTGCAATGATAATTGCAATGCCTATGATTATTGCAGCGAACAGCGAGGGGGTGAGCATGCGAATCTCCGCTGGCGTGCCGTTGCTTGTTGCAAAGTGCTGTTTTATCCCAAGCTTTGTCACATATCCCATAGCGTATCCGTAAGGTACATCGCTGAAAGTTGCAGTACCATTGCTTCCAGTATTGCCTTCAACGCTTGTCCCATTCTTGAATGTTACATAAAATGAAGCATTTGTCGGTATGCCGAAAAGGCTGAGCGTTTTTATCTCTATGTTGTAGACAGGCAGTTTAACTATAACTGTGCCAGCGCCGCTCACAGCAAAGTGCTGGTTTATTCCCATTGTGGTGTTCTTGTAAACTGCATATTGAATGTTGTACGTGCCATTGAAGAGGTATGCGTTTGTTGTATAGTTTGCATTGTCAATGCCGATCTTTGCATATATGCTCCTGTTGTAAGCATCAACATAAGAGAAATTGATGAGATACCTTGGTGCATAAATGGCAGTTATGAAGACAGGCTTTTCAACAGTGAACTCCAGTGGCAACTCTCTGCTTCCGTTGCTCCACTCGTAGAAGCTCTCCTTCTCATAACTGGTTACCGTAGCATTTGGCTCTGAAAGCGATATTACCGCTTTGGAGCTGGCATTATACCAGCCGCTGCCTAAGGCGCTTCCATATTCTGTTGAAACATTTACAAGATATTGCTTCTGCCACAGAGGGCTAAAGTTCATAGGAGAATTTACAACAATGCTGAAGTTCGCATTCTTGTTGCCATTGCTCCATCCCTCAAATGCAAGCCTTGTGCCAGCACCGCTGTTGAACACAGTGCTTTCAAGCCCTAGCTGTGCAATTGAGTTGTTTGCATACCAGCCTCCACCAACTGCAAGCCCATAGCTGTTCGTCACATTCACAAGATACTGTATCTGCCATTTTGCATTTTCTGTTATGTTGCTGTTCATGAATATTGTCGCATTTGTGCTGTTGCCTGTGTATGAGCCAGCCCCGCTTCCAACCCATCCCACAAAGGCAGCCCTTTCTCCATTTCCGATATATACATATCTTGGCACGCTTATTTGAACAGAGGAGTAAGCGCTATAGTTCCAGACGCCGGTAGCATTGCCATACTGCGAGTTTATACGCAAAATGTAGCCAAGCTTCCACAATGTCGTATGGTTGTTCAATGGAATGCCGCTTCCAACTTCAAAATAATTCACAAGGTTTCCAATCTCTGACACGCCATACAGATTCGGCAGCACTGTTTCGCTCCCGGTTCCATATCCTATGTAAGAATAACCCTCCGGGACAAGCTTATAAGCGCCATTTGTGTAAAATTCAAGATTCTGGAATTTGACTGGGTTCATATGCACAGAGTTAGTAATAGCACCAGCATATTCCCCCATAGCTACTGGCGGATTTGGCCCAGAGGTGGAGGTGCCCAAATCCACACTCCCTATAAGTTTGTTGTCAAAATAGAAGTTCCACACATTACCTGTGGAATTGAATGCATATGTATGAAATGTTCCCAGGGGCCCGGCAGAATCGCTGCCACCTGTGCCTCCAAGGAAACTGCTGCCATGATAGCCTGCCGGAAAATATTCCCAGAACCATATAGGCATTCCCGCTTCTTGGAATGTATAATTATAGCAACCGCTTAAATTGCAATACGTGGGATAGTTTCCACTTGAGTTAACTACCTCATAGCCGACCTGCACAAACGCCCCATTGGAGAGATCCTCCCCTATCCAGAAGGCCATAGAGCCATAAGAAATGTTTTGGCTTATTGATTCTATTGATACCTTTGCCCCATTGTTGAAAGCAGCAGAATTTGTGCCTCTAGCACCTGTCTGAAACCAATACTGCGCATCTGCTACGCTTGCAAGAAGCAAAAAGATTACAGCAATGTAAAAAATCCTATACCCTCTCATATTCAATCCCGAGCTCTTCAAGTTTCTCTATAACCATTGCTCTCTGCTTGACATTTAGGCTTTTCCAGTCTATCGCAGCAATTTCTGCTTTGGGTTGAGAACAGTTTACTGCCTTTTCCAGCATGTCTATATTTTCCACATAATATTTCGGAAGCATATGGCCGAAAGCAAACCTCCCAGAAAGTGCAAGCTGCGTAAACTTCTTTGGATAATGCGTGCTGCCTATTCCAATCGCGACCTTGGCGTTTTTCATGTTTTTCGCGTTTTTGACACCCTCTATTACAGATTGTGCAACAATCCTTGCCCTCTCTTCGTTATATGTATTGTTCTCTATCTCTGCAAAGAGCATCGGAGTTTTCAGCAGAGGGCCATGGTGTGTTGCTTCATATGTTACATCTATTTCATTTTCTTTGTTCAGAATGCTCATTGCTTTAAGTATAGAAAGCATGTAGAGCGGCGCTGCAGTGCTAAGCTCCTTTGGCATGCCTCCTAGCTTTGCTTCGTTAGACCAGTTGCCTGTCGGGTGGACCGTAAATGATTTTATGCTGTTTGCGCTGCTGTGCCTGCTCAGTATTACGAGCACCTCAGCCTCCAGGTTATCAAGCTCTTCAGCATACAGCAGGCTCTTGTCAAGCTGGAGCATATGCGTATCAAGCTCTTTGCTATATAAATGTGCATATCCAAGAATTTCGCCGCTTTTGTCAAACTTGCCCATAAGCCTTAAATGCTTGGCAATGCCTGAGGATATACTGTCCTCAGTGCTGTAAACTATATATCGCATAATTCCTTTTTCAGCAAAATAAATATAATAATGCACTCCATATAAGCTATTATAAGGGCGAATAGATGCTCTACAATTATATAGCGCTTTTATTCTTTGCAGTATTCAGCATAGCCATACCAGCGGTGATGATCTTCGGTGCAAAACTCATAAGGCATGAGGAGCCTGAAAACCCTGTGAAAAATGCACCCTATGAGAGCGGCGAGGTAAGTATTGGGAGTGCGCATGATGTCTACAATGAATACCTTCCATATTTCATGATATTCATACCTTTCGAAATTGTCGTTGTGTTTTTAATATTATGGGCATATGTCTCAAGGTCATTGAGTTATTCAACTGGACTCTATGCAATAGGTGCTGCATTGCTTGCGATGTTTTTTGCAATCATAGGATATGTGCTTGCCGGTGCTAAACATGGAGAAGAATGAAAAAATAAAGCCATATACAGATGAGGAACTGATGAATGCTGAGAAGGAGATGACAAAGCTTGTTGTCGAGTCTTCGAAAAAGTACAAAGTTCCAACAAATGTTCTGTTTGCAAAACTCAGCGAGGTGACAAAAGCAACGGCAAAAGGGCTTATAAACTGGGGGCGCTCAAATTCGGTATGGCCGCTGCTTTTCGGGCTTGCTTGCTGCGCGATGGAGCTGATGGACTTTGGCGCTGCAAGAATCGATGCCGAAAGAAAAGGATATCTTTTGTTCAGGGGCACGCCAAGGCAGGCTGACCTGATGATTGTCGCAGGCTGGGTTACCAAGTCAATGGCCCCTAGGGTAAAGAGGCTGTATGAGCAGATGGCAAAGCCCAGTTACGTGATTGCATATGGTGAGTGTGCAACAAGTGGCGGCCCATGGTTTGAAAGTTATAACATAATCCATGGAATAGACCAAATACTTCCTGTTGATGTCTATGTTACAGGCTGCCCTCCAAAACCTGAGAACCTTTTTGCAGCGATAATGAAGTTGCAGGAAAAGATAAGTGGTAAGAATGCAGGAGATTCAGAAAGCACAATTAGTAGCAACATTAGAAGAGCTTAAGTCGAAGGGTTTCGACTACCTCAAGAAGATAACTGCAGTTGACCTTTTGGACCACTTGGAAGTAATATATATACTTTACAACACTTCTTCAAAAAGCGATGAAATTGTAAAGGTCAATCTGCAAGGCGATAATTCTATTCCAACGATAATGCACATTTACAAAGCTGCTGACTGGTATGAGAGGGAGCTTTTAGAGATGTTCGGGATAAGGATAGAAGGCAGAGAAGCAAAGAAACTCCTCTTGGAGGAGTGGGATGGCATGGAGTTTCCACTAAGGAAGAGCTTTGAATGGGGGAAGGATTACAAAAGGCGTGATTAAATGCTGATGAAGATAAATGTCGGGCCCATACATCCAAGCACGCATGGTGTGCTAAGGCTGGTGGTGGATGTTGATGGTGACACAATAGAAAATGTGGAGCCCCACATAGGCTTCCTCCACAGGGGTGTTGAGAAGCTGATGGAAAACAGGATGTATATGCAAAGCCCGCCTTACGTAGAGAAGCTTGACTACGCAGCGCCGCTTGGATGGGAAGATCTTTATGTTGCAGCAGTGGAAAAGGCAATGGGCATAGAGACCAAGGAGTATGCACAGCAGGTAATGACCATACTGCTGGAATTCCAGAGGATCGCAAGCCATTTGATATGGCTTGGCACTTTCTGCAATGATCTAGGCCAGTTCTATACAATGTTCATGTGGACCTTCAGGGAGAGGGCAAAGATACTCAAATTCCTTGAAGACGTGACTGGTAGCAGGATGTTCTACGTGAACAGGAGGCTTGGCGGGCTGAACAGGAATGTGCCTGCCGATTTTAAGGATAGGGCTGAAGAGCTTGCCGACTATCTCGAAAAGAGCATCAAATCCTACAAGGACGAGCTTGATTCAAACCCTATATTCATGGAGCGCACAAAAGGCATAGGTGTGCTCAAGATGAAAGAAGCCATAGAATATGGTGTTTCGGGGCCGGTGCTAAGAGGTTCTGGTGTACACGAAGATGTGAGGTTTTCAAGCCCGTATTACATGTATGGAAAGGTGAACTTCCATGTGCCTACAGGCACAAAAGGCGATTCTTACGACCGCTATCATGTAAGATATAGGGAGATGCTCGAAAGCATCTCTATAATAAGGCAGGTGCTTATGAAGATGCCCGATAGTGGGGATGCGCTTGGCATGCCCATAAAGCTCATAGGCCCCAATGCAAATCCAAGCGAAGTGCTTGTCAAGCGAGAGCTGGCAAGAGGCGAGGGCATGATTTACATGGTTCCAGATAAGCAGCGGCCATATAGGATAGCACTTAGGTCTCCAGCCTTTGCAAACCTCTCCGTTCTCCCCGTAATTGCGAAGGGGCAGAAATTTGCAGATCTCTTTGCCATACTTGGAAGTCTTGATGTCGTAATGGCAGAAATAGACAGATAGCGTGCAAGCAGAATGGCATGCTCGTATGAATATGATGGTGAAATGCCGACTATTGAAAAGCCCAACGATGTGCGATTAAGGCACGAAGCAGTAAAAGAGAATGCAAGCGTAACAGAAAACAGGAACGAATTCAGCAAGGATAAAAATAGGATAAGTGATATTCCTACCAATGAAAATATTTTAAAGCCGAAGGAATACATAAAAGCAGGCAAGGCAACCATAGTTGCAGGCATGTTGTGGATGGCTGCATCAGTAGTTGTTCTAGCGCAGTCTTCATTAATTATATTAGCAGTAGATATTTCAGCTGTCGCCGCACTTGGCGTTGCAGGTTTTGCATTTCTTCAGCATGGTTCTGGCTTTTGAATGCCCAAAAGCTGGCTAAAGATGATTGCTTTGCTTAGAAACTGCTAAAAATATTCATAGTCAAATCTATATGATGATTTTGTGGAGCAAGAGCAAATAGAGAAACTTACAGCCGATTACCAGCTCCTGCAGGAGCAGATGCAGGCGCTTGCATTGCAGAGGGAGCAGTACAAGCTCCAGAAGGAAGAATACAAGGAAGCACTCCAGCAGGTAGAAAAGGCTCAAGGCAAGATATATCTGGCACTTGGTGGCATAATGGTTGAAGTCAGCAAGGAGGAAGCCAAGAGCAACATCGACGAGAAGCAGAGCCTGCTCGACATGAGGCTTGAAATAGTGAACAAGCAGTATGGCGATCTTGCAAAGAAAGAGCAGGAGCTTCGCGAAAAGCTCAACGAGCTGCTCAAGGAGCTTAAGCAGTGAAAACAAATGGAGATTTTGAGCTTTGACAAGCTTAAGGAACTGATTGCCAGCATAGGCAAAAAGAAGGTGATGCTAACATTTCACTCTGTAGGGGATACCGACGCTGTTGCTGCAGCATACGCGCTTAAGCTATACCTAGACAATGCAAGCATAGTGACCCCAGACCACATAACTGCAAACGCGCGGCACATACTAGAAAGGCTTGGCATGAGCAGCGAAATATCAAACGTTTTCGACAGTTCCGCGGATGTAGTGATAATGCTTGATGTAAATAACTTTGAGGATTGCGGGGCATTTTACCGGAAACTCATAGAATTCAAAGGCAAGATAATAATGATAGACCATCATCTCATCAAGATGATGGACAAAGAGGTATATGTGTTTAACAGCGAGGATTTTTCGGCGACTTCCAGCATAGTGTTCGAGCTTCTGGATGGCCTTGGCACAAAGATAGACAGAAACACAGCAATACTCCTTGCTCTTGGGATTATTTCCGATTCTGCCGAATTCAAGAACTCTAAACCTCTCACTTTTGAGCAGATCGCAAAGCTTATGAAAATTGCAAATATAGACTATCCATCTTTGCTGGAATATGTGCAGCATACCGCAAGGCCTGAAGAAAGGGAAGAACTGCTCCTGAGCATGGCAAAATCACACATAGCCGTAAAATACGGTCTGTTGTTTGTTGAGGGCTTTGCAGAGCGCAATGCGAACATAGTCGCCGACAACGCGATAAAAATCGGCGCTGACGTTGCGCTATTCTACAGCATAGCTTATGGAGAGGTTTCGTTTTCGGCAAGGCTAAGGCCTCCGCTTGACAAAAAGCTAGGCATTCATCTGGGCTATGTGATGAAGAAGCTTGCCTACCTTATAAATGGCACTGGCGGCGGCCACCCGTGCGCAGCGGGTGCATACGGCAACGAAATTTCTGGCATAGAGGACTTCATAGGCAATTTCAACTTGAGCATAAAGGAGCATGCTGAGAGGGTGCTCAAATGAAAATAGCAATAGTCTCTGACACGCATCTGGGCTATGAGCCCTTTGCAGAAGACGCCTATATGCAAGCTAAGGAAGCGCTTGAGAAGGCTTCTTCTATAGCTGACATGATTTTGCTGCCAGGGGATATTTTTGACAAGCGTTTTCCAAGGCCCGATGTGCTGGCACAGGCATTCAACATATTTAGAGATCTATCGCACAAGGAATGGAGTGCAAAAGTGGTAAAATTTACTCCATTGGAAGGCTCAAAGTCATTTACAAGCGTGCCAATCATAGCGATACCTGGAACGCATGAAAGAACCGTAATCGGAAAGGAGAATCCGCTCAACCTGCTTGCGCTTGCTGGTATGCTTGTAGATGCAAGCGAATCTTATGTTACTGTAGAGAACAATGGCGAGAGTGTTTCAATTTTTGGCCTTGGCGGCATATCGGAAGAACAGGCGAAGCAAAAACTCTTAGAGCTCAATCCAAAGCCCCTGCCCGGCTCATTCAACATATTCGTTTTCCATCAATCGATATTCGAGCTGCTCCCGTTTAGCGAGGATTTCATGCATTTAAGTGACTTGCCAAAAGGATTTGACCTCTATGTAGATGGCCATATACACTCGAAATACATAAGCAGCATATACGGTAAGAAATTTATAATACCTGGAAGCACTGTGCTCACGCAATTGAAAGAGAATGAGCAGGAACCAAAGGGCTTCTTTGTCTTCGACACAAAAGCCTATAAGGAAGAATTTATACAAATAAACTCCAGGCCTTTCAAGGTTATCCATATCAAATTCTCAAACGCCCAGCCCAGCGAAATTGAGCAGAGATGCGAGCAGGAGATAAATAGTGCAATAGATGAGCTAAGCAAAGACCCTTTCAAAAGGGTTCCTATTGTAAGACTTGTGCTTGAAGGCACTATAGCTGGCGCAAGCGATTTCCTGCTAAGTGCACTTGCAAAGCGCTACTCATCAAAAGCCGTGCTTAGCATAGACAGCTCGAGGCTTGAGAGCCCAGAGATAGTGGCGAGCATGGAGGGCGTAAGGGAAAGCAAGATAGGGGAGATGCCAATCAAAGAGCTAGGAATAAGGGTGTTTATGAATAAACTAAAGGAAGCAAACTTCAACGCAAAGGTTGATGTGCAGGAGCTTTTCAATATACTGAGCTCACCAGAGAGCAAGGAGAAGGTATTGAAAGAGGCGATGGAGCACCTAAGCAAAGAGGAATAAAAAGCAAAAAGCAGAGAGATCAGCCTTGAATGCCGAGCTCCTTGTTGACCTGCTCCTTGCTGTTGATATCTACTATCCTGTTTAAGATTTCAAGATGCTTTGGATTGCACCTCCTTTCCTTCTTCCTTTTTGCAGTTATTATGTTTACGAATCCGTCATCCAGCACCTTTGTTATTATCGCCCTGCTACCAGCATCTCTTCCATACTTTTTTATACATACCCTTCCAGGTTCCAACAGCATATAATCACCTAACTATTTGAACACTATTCCTTCCCTTTCTGCGCTCAGCATTGATATAAGTGCAACGCACTCCTTGTTATTCATTTTCTCGGTATTGATCTCCAGGTCAAATATTGAATGGTCCATTACATCAATGCCATAAATTTTTTTAAAGCTTTCTATTGTCTCGCTATCTTTTCTCTTCACAAATTCGAGCGCATTCTTCAACGTCATATTGTTTTGCCTAGCTTTTCTTCTTGCCCTTTCTTTTAAGCTTGCATTGAGCCAAACGCGGAGCGTTGCATTTTTGACGAACCAAGGCCCTAGCCAAGTCGATACAACGCAATTGTTTTTCCTTGCAAGCAGGCTTATCTCCCTGTCAAAGTTTTTTGCATACCTGGTGTTTGCTGTTTCTATGAGGGCTTTTCTGCCAAGGAGCCCGCGCTCCTTTGAGAATTTTTTATAGCTCTCTGAAAGCTCCTTGCTTATGTGCATTACGTTCAGCTCCTTGGCAAGCAGGCCGCCAAGCGTGGTTTTGCCGCTTCCTGTAAGCCCGCTTATGCATATCCTAAGCATGGGATTACCTAGTGTGCAACAAGCTGAAGCACATACTTCCTGTATTTCACCCCAACATCATCAAGCTTTATGTCCCCTTCTTCAACCCTGCTGCCAAGCTTTATCACTTCAGCGGCGCACCTTGAGCAGAGCACGCCTCCAAAAATCCTGCTGTTTGTTCGCCTTGTGCGGCCTCCCTTCTCGCTTATCCCATTGAGCTCTGCACCGCATATTGCGCAATGTGGAAGACTGCCTTTTTTACGCTCGTAATGGATAACGTTCCTGTGCTTTGCAGTCACTCTATTTGCCCTCTTAAGGCTTCTTGACCTATGCATTGGTTTTGGCATTTTAAACACCTTATCAATCTGTGCTTTTTTCATTCATTTTTTTCTTTGCCTTTGCCCTGTCTTTTATCATAAGCGCAATGCTTGTTATGAGACCTATTATCAAAACAGCCACGAAGAAGGATTCCTGCAAGCTTATACTCTTCACCCCTATAGGTATTAAAGGCACAAGGGCGTAATAGACGATAAAAAACAGCGGCAGTATTATGACCATGGGCTTGAACTGCGCCTTCATGCTCTCGCCCATCAGAGGCATTATCTCCTTCTGCTTTTCAGCAATCGCTTCCTTTGGCGCATTGTTCTTTATCATCTCATTTAGTTCTTTTGATATCTTGTTTATCTGAATCTGTATCTCCTGCAGTCTTACTGGATTTGACAGTTTCCTTTGTATAGCTACCGAAGCAAGTGTGTATACAAGCGCAGTAACTATCACTATGAGCTCGTCTATTGGAGAGTTCAAAAACATTACGAACATCAAAAACATACAAATCAGCTAAACATTTCCTTCAAATAGGCTTTGAGGTTTGCTTTGCTTTCTTCAAGCTTCCCCTGCTTGTTAATTATTATGTACAAAGGGATATTTAAATCTGCCGAATACGCCGAAAGTATGGAAAGATTTACAACCCTCTGGGCGTCAATGATCTCAGCTTTTTCGATTTCGCGCTTCCTTTTTTTGTCTTTTAGCCTTCTTGTCAGTATGTCCTTGGTAGGCGCATCTATGTAAATGAATGCCTTTATGTTGTGCAAGCCAAGCGTCTCAAGCGCGTTTCTTGGCGTTCCAGGTACAAACTTGCCATTGCACTCTACGGAAGCGTGGGTGTCGATAAGCACTATGCCTCTCATTTTTGAGATCTCTTTAAAAGCGGCAAGCCTCAACTGGTCTACAAGCCCATTGCTTAGGTATCTTATTTCGTCCCTGTCCTTCACGCTGCGCATTGAAAGTGCATGCTCAAACATTATTGTTCCGACATTTACTATCTTGTAGCCCTTTAAGCTTTCCAAGAGTGTAGTTTTGCCTGCGCCAGGCGAGCCTGCGATTACAACTATTTGTGCCATAAAAATATCTTGCTGATAATCTATTTAATATTTAGCCAAGAATGAGGTTGTCCAATAATATCCAACTTATAAGGAAAGAAAATAAAGAAAAATAAAGAAAGTAAAAAAAGGAAAAGATGGATTATTCCATCTCTCCGGCGCCTGGTGAGCCTGCTGCTCCTGGGCCTTGACTGCTGCTCTTCGCCTTGGAGCTTATCATGTCGTCAATGCGGAGTATTATCTGCGCCGCTTCGCTTGCACTGTATATCTCCTGCTGCTTTACCTTTTTGGGCTCTAGAATTCCTAGTTTGCTCATGTCTGCAATCGTATTCTTGAATATCTCAACTCCGTAGTTTGCGCCATCCTTCGTATTGTGCTTGCTTCTCAGTTGCACCAGTGTATCTACTGTGTCCATTCCGGCGCTTTCTGCAAGGGTTTTTGGCACAACTTCGAGTGCATCCGCAAACTTCTGTATCGCAAGCTGCTCTTTGCCACCTACCTCACTTGCAAACTCCCTGAGCTCTTTTGCAACCTCTATCTCTATCGCGCCGCCACCGATTACGTACTTGCCATCCTCTATTGTGCTAGATACCGCGCCTATCACATCTGTGACTGATCTTTCTACCTCGTCAACAACCTGCTGGGTGCCTCCACGTATGAATATCGTTACGCTCTTTGGATCCTTGCACTTTTCAACGAATATCATGCTCTCCCCAGCAATCTTGCGCTCCTCAACCATTCCCGCGTAGCCAAGATCTGATTCGCTGAGGTCGTCAAGGCTTGTCACTATCTTTCCGCCAGTAGCCCTTGCGAGCTTCTCCATATCGCTCTTCTTTATGCGCCTTGCAGCCATGATACCTGCTTTTGCCATGAAGTGTAGTGCAACGTCATCTATGCCCTTCTGAGTGAATACAACATTTGCGCCGCTCTTCTTGATCTTCTCTACCCTCTCCTTGAGTATTGTTTCTTCCTGCTGTATGAATGCTTGCATCTGGTCTGGAGACGTTATCTCTATCCTGGCGTCTGTTTCTGTCTTCTCTATCTCAAGGGCGACATCTAGCAGTGCGATCTTTGCATTTGCTATTGATTTTGGCATGCCCGGGTGTGCTACCTCTTTATCGATCAAGACGCCATTTATAAGTTCAGTGTCGGCTACGCTGCCGCCAGGCTTCTTCTCTAACTTTATGAAGTCGTGGTCTATCACAATCTTGCCGCTTGGGTCTTTCGACATTACCTGCTTCACGGCTTTTATTATAAGGTTTGCAAGATGGTTCTTCGTCGCATCATCACCTATGTTTTTGGAGCCCATAGATACAAGCGCTATCTTCTGGAGGGTTTTGTCGTCATTTATGTCTACCTTAAGGGCCTTTTCATCTAAGATCTTAGAAGCTCTCTCAGATGCTATCTTTAGACCCCTTATTATGGTGGTAGGGTGGATGCCCTGCTCCAAGAGCTCGCCTGCGCCCTTCAGGAGCTCTCCTGCAATTATTACAACAGTTGTTGTTCCGTCGCCAACCTCCTTCTCCTGGGTCTTTGCTATGTCTACCATTATCTTCGCGACCGGGTGCTCCACATTCATCTCGCTTAGGATTGTAGCGCCATCATTTGTTATCACTATGTCGCCAAGATCGCTTACCATCATCTTGTCCATTCCTTTTGGGCCAAGTGTGGTCTTTACCGCGTTTGCAACTGCCACTGCTACCGCTATGTTTGTTCTCTGCACGTCTCTTCCAAGGATTCTTGTAGCACCTTCAGGAAGGAACAAAACCTGTTGTCCACCAAGTTGATTTTCAGCCATATATTTTCACCCTTGTAGTTTTAAGTATTCTAAGTATCCTCTTAATAAATAGAGTCTTTTGTTGCTTACTTTTTACTAAGATCTACTAGTATATATCATATGTCGATATATATTTATATCTATCGCCGCAAAAACGGCATTTTCATATTGTTAGGACTTTCGTAGCATCTTTGACAAAATCGGATGCCTAATTTTGTGCAACTCTTCAAGAATACTCTCTACCGTATTCTCATCAAGTTTGCTGATTGCTTCCTTGAGCGGCAGGTAGTGGTTATCAATCATAAAATCTATTTTTTGGGTGATCCAAAGCAGCACATCGCCGCCAGTTGGTGCCAGCATATTTGGTCTAGCCTGGTTGACCATCATTATATCAAAATCGCTCTCACTTATATTATGAAATTCCATGTTTGTCAACCTTTTGAGTTCTTCAGCATTTATGCCGGCAGAGACGAGCCTTTTTTCCAAATAATCTACCAGCGGCTTATTTTCCAAGTTGTTAATATAGATATCGAAAACTTCCCAAGCAAGTTTCATCCTTTTTTTGTCAAGCGTTGCCTCTCCCACTTTTTCACCCCATTATCCTGAGAATTTTTATATATTTATAAGTTTTTGTTGCTTCAGTTCCGCTAATGGCTTAGCAAGTGTTAAATAATTTTCTAACTATAAAACTTCTACTGATTCCGAAAAATGCTAAAGGTGTGAAAATGAAAATAAGCGATTTAAAGGTAGGTACTAGTAATGTCACCATACAAGGCAAGGTAGTGAACAAGGAGGAGCCAAGGGAGGTTGTCACCAAATATGGCAAAAGGCTGAGTGTAGCAAACATCACCCTTCAAGATGAAACAGGCTCAATAGCGATGTCACTCTGGGGCAATGACATAGACATGGTAAATGTGGGAGATGTGATAGAAGTCTCAAATGGCTATGTTAACGAATTTCGCGGCACTCCTCAGCTTTCGACTGGGAAATTCGGCAAGATAAGGGTTGTTGAAAAGAGTGGAAGTTCTGAAGAGCTTACCAATACTGAGGATGAGGACAGGTCTGGTGATCTGCCTGAAGAAGACATTCCAACTGATGACATTGAAGATTCCTAATCCATTTCCTTTTCAATGCCTTGTTTGTTTTCTTGGCATCTTACTCCAATAGCGGAGGCTATATATAAGCATGATTCCTCCTAAGATAACTCCAAACCAAAGAGTTGCCAGCCTTGTCATTATTGTGACTGCAGAGCTGATTGCCGCATTCGCCTCGAAAGCGCTTCCTATAAAGGCAACAAGAGCCCCATCTGTCACGCCTATGTTGCCAGGTATCGCGGTTATCATACCAAGCACCATAGAAGAAGACTCTATGAACGCTACGCCTGCTATATGCGGGGCAAAGCCTATTGCAAGAAGCGAGAAATATAGCGCCATAGAGTTCAAAAACGCCGCAGGCAGAGATACTGCAAGCGAAACTGCATAAACCATTGGGGTGTTGAGCCTGCTCTGACTCGCAAAATATTCATCGCCATAAAGCGTGAAAAACTTTATGACCTTCTCGCTTTTGATTATTTTTTTGATAATGTTGTAAAACCAGTCGCTCACTATAAAAAGGAATGGAGCAATGAGCACGATGTCTATTATCACTATATAGAGTACATATGTGTGGAAATATATCGCAGCAAGCAAAGCAAGCGCGCCAACTCCTATAAAATCTGTAAATATGTCCAAGGTTACTATTGGAAGTATATTAGAAGTTTTTTTAGCAGTAAGCCTGTTAAGTGTATATGCCACAAGGATCCTTCCTACCTTTCCTGGTGTTATGTTCATAGAGTAGAGAGAAAGGTAAACAATCAGGTTCTTCCTAAAAGGTATCTTGATGTTCATTTTTTTAAGGTAGTAGTACCATTTTACAAATCTTAAGAGGTATCCACCAAGCACAGAGACAAAAGCTAGAGAATATATGTAAAGATTTGATGTTTCAATTATGTGCGTAACCTTGCTTATCCCACCAAACCACGCTATTCCAAAAAATACCAAAAAGCTTGCAACAAAAGCGACCATTATAAAGGCGGTGACGCGCCTTATAAGTTTTATGTACTCTTTTCTGTTAAGCCTTTGTATATGTGTAATTGTGTACCATATCGATTTCTTTTTTGTATCAAGCATTTATCCCTACCTCTTTTCAAGCCCTAAGAAGAGGTGCTCATATCTTTTTGCTATCGAATCCCAGTTGTTATTTTGAATGACGCGCCTTCTCGCACATTTTGCAAGTTTTTTCATATAATCATAGTTTTCTAATGCAAATACGAGCTTGTTGTAAATCATATCTACATCGTTTGGTTTTATATATACACCGCAATTGCCCATAACCTCAGGTATTCCACCGATATCAGAGGCGATAGAAGGAGTTTCGCATGCCATCGCTTCAATCAGTGCCATTCCTGCTGGCTCATAGAGCGAAGGCATCACAAAAACATTTGCACTGTTGTAGTATCTTGGCATAGATTCCTCTTTTATATTGCTCACAATGGAAAACTGTTTTTCAACTTCAAATTTTTCGGCCATTTTGACAAGTTTGTGCTCAAGTGGTCCCTTGCCTATTATGACAAGTTTTGCATCATATTTCTTTGCAAATAGCGCAAAAGCCTTAAGCAGCACCTCTTGGCCTTTCTGCTTTACGAGTCTTCCATTGTTCAGGATAACGAATTCCCTATGCCTTATATTGAGAGGCCTGTAAATATTGAAATCCACACCATTATAAACCACATGGCTCTTGTACCTGTCTTTCTCAGGCACCGTTGAAGTTATTGCATATTTCGAAACGCCAGTTATCATGTCAGATTCGTGCATCATCCTCCTTCCCCAAAACACATCATATGCAAGCCCGCCAAGATCTGTGAAGAAATCTATGTTCTTAGGGAGCGAGTTGTGTATCGTCAGCACAAGCTTCCCAATTTTCTTTATCGCGCGTATATTTGACATATTATACTGGTATCTGTTATTTATGTGGTAGATTTCCGCATGTTCTTTTGTTATGGCATCATTCAACCCTTTCATCACTGCAAAAGGAAGGGGCAGCCCCGGCGCAGAGATATAGCTTGTTGGAAGTCGTATCACTTTTATACCATCAACATAATCGCTGCTTGGCGCCTTTACCCCAAGCATTGAAGAGGTTATTACAGTTATCTCATGCTTTTTTGAAAGCCTTTTGTAAACATTAAGCAATACCTTCTCCGTTCCGCCATGATAGGGATAGAAGTAAGGGTTAAGCACGCATATATGCATCGGACCACACAGAATTATTTTTTTGTAAGCTTTAAATACCTATTTTTATAGTGAAACCGTTTCATGGTTATATATAAATAGTGTTTCAGCCTTACATAAAGTCAAAGAATTCACATTGATAGTAGATAGTCATGAAAAAGAATATAGTGTTCTTGCTTATAGACACGGTCAGGGCTAGCGATGCTTATCACAATCCAAAGCTCCATACAATAAACTACTTATATAGGAATGGGGTAAGTTATGAAAACACTATTGCACCAGGAACATGGACCGCTCCAACGCATGCAGCGCTCTTTGTAAACAAGCCAGTCTCAAGCATTAGGTATGTTTCAAGAGACTTCTTTAGGGATGGCAGTGCAAAGATAGACCCTTGGCTTGTGAAGACAAAGTTCCTGCCCAATAATTCTATCACTCTAGCGAGCAAGCTTTCTAAAATCGGTTACAAGTCGGTGCTTTTCTCGAACAATCCATTTATTTCAAGCTTTACAAACCTAGGCATAGGGTTTGACAAGATATATGATCTTTGGCTCGATACAAATGTGAAGGAGAACAAGCGCCTGGCAGAAAAGCTTTCATTCATACTTGAGAGGGGTGCAAGCGCAAGAGAAAAGATGTACAAGATAAGCTATCTTATGACAAGGGTGCTTCCAAAAAAAGCCTTGGATAGACTTTACCTCTATCTGAGGAAGAAGCTTGACGAAGGGGTTGCAAATGCCGATGGCACATTCACACTTGACAGGGGTGCACTTGAAACAGAAAGAAGGTTTTTGCATTATCTGGACTATCTTTACGACCTTTCACCACAGTTTATATTCATCAACTACATAGAGGCGCATGAGAACTATCCGGTACGCGGAATCACGCAGGACAAATGGCTTTATCTCAGCGGCATAGAGCCTTTTGATGAATATGTAGTAAAGAAGCTGCACAGTGCCTACACGAAAAGGATCGAATATTTGGACAGAAGAATAGGAAAGCTCATAACCCTGCTAAAGAAAAAAGGCATACTGGATAATGCTGTTTTGATCATTGCCTCTGACCATGGCCAGGCATTTGGTGAACATGGTTTGCTATATCATTCATTGCCTCCATATGAGCCTATCACGAAGGTTCCCCTTCTGGCAATAAACTTTGAAAACGGCAAGCTGGTAAAAGAAAAAGAGCATGTTGAAAATCCTGTGAGCCTTTTGTCGCTCCACAACGCAATCTTGGACATTGCTTCTGGCAGAGAGGAGCATCTGAACGGAAACCTTAGAAGGGACAGATATGTGTTCAGCGAGCACAGAGGGATAAGCGAAGGATGGGACGAGCAGCTCCTAAGGCTTCTAAAGCAGCGCTCTGGAATAGTAAGCAGGATATACGAAACGAAGCGTGCGATGAACATGCCCGCTATTGCGATCTACAAGAACAGCATCAAGCTGGTGCATCATTGCGGTTATGGCAGGGACGAGCTCTATAATCTAGAAAATGACCCAGAAGAAAGCGACAATATAATAGATTCAAACAGGCAACTTGCATTGGAGATGCTGCAATACTACCACTACCATTCAAGCTAATTGTTTTTCAAGATTCTTTACAAACTTTTCGCTGCACACTGGCGCGGTATTATTTATCAATGAGCAAATCTGCGCCGTGAATACATTGGCGCTTCCTATGATCGCCTGCGCAATTGTCGAGTTTTCAATTCTTAGTTCATTTATTACGCTGCTCCAATTGCTTTTGTATATGAGCATGGGTGTGTATTCAGCGCCAATCTGAATTGTTTTATTTCCAAAATCAACAAAAGGAGTATATTCACTAGGGTCAAATGAATTAAATATTGCACTTTCTGTACTGTTCAATTCCTGGAGTTGTGTGTATGGATACTTATTGTTAAATAGTTCAAGGCCTTCAAATGTGATATAAGGGCTTTGATATGATGATTTGAAAAATGTGAAAGTTGGTGAATTAGGGGCAGCGTCTGCTGCGCTTGAAGTCATATAATGCAATGAGGAGAAATTGCCAAATCTATACAATGCAAGTATGAGGCTCCACCTTAATATGGCGCAGTTTGGGCAGTAATCAGCACCTATATATATGACAGCAGGCTTTCCATTTATGGTGAGTAATGTGCTTCTGTTGACCGCCACTGGCAAATCCTGCGCAATTCCCATCCCTATGTCATTTGCAAGGGTATAGTTGTTTGAGATTTCTCGAAGAATTGCAAGGGTATCTGCAGGCACTGCAACATTGTCCATTGAAGCAATGCCGCTGCTTGCAGTTTGAAGTATTGTAGCAATAATTACGATTACTGCAGCCAGAACTCCAATGCCTGCATAGGCAATTTTTTTGTTCATAGAATCTTATATCGACAATATTGGTAAAATCTTCTTAAGCATCTTGTTGATTAAATTATTTATTTCGTTTCTGTAAACATAAAGCACGTACGCCACTGCAATGCTGAGAAGCACCCCAGCAAGCACGTCAGTGAAGTAATGTGCTCCAAGGTAAATTCTGCCAAAAAGCACAAGCAGCAGCCATGCGATATAAGCAATCCTTACATATTTGTACCTGCCCATAAAAGCCACCAGCCCAGTAAGCACAGTAGCATGATTGCTTGGGAAGGAATAGTTTGCTTCGCAAGCATATGAATTTATCCAAGATAGTTCAGGCGTATTGCACGGCCTTGGCTCTTTTACAATAATCTTTATCAAGTCGCTCACGACATAGAACAGCACAACTGCGATCACAAAGGTATATACATTCTTGTCTTTCCTAAGGAGCATGTATATTGCTAGTAGGGGCAGGACAATCAAATAGCTTTCCGAAAGTGCGTGCATCAAATAGTTTAGCATCGGGCTGGCTATGCTCTTCATAAACTGAAATGCAGCGATGTTTACTCCCAATTTATATGCCAGTATTGCAAGCAAATAATCACTTAAAAATTGCATAATATAGCAGCGCAGCAATGGTTTTCGTGTCTATTATTAAGTGTGCCCTTACCATCTTAAGCGCTTTGTCGATTCTCATAAGCTTTATCTTTATATCCTCATCTGCTTCAGGGCGCGCCTCGCCTCTCTTGGAGCATTCCGCGTAATAAAAGAAATGCATTGACGTTGTGGTGCCTGGTTGCGGGTAGGCCTTGAACATAAACCTGAGGCGCTTGGCAAAAAAGCCAGTCTCTTCTAGAAGCTCCCTTTTCGCCGCCATTATTGGTGTTTCATTTCCTTTTATGTGGCCTGCAGGAAGCTCGTATATAAACTTTTTTATTGGAGGTCTGTACTGCTTTTCAATCACAATCCTATTGTTGAAAATGGGGAGTATTACAACTGCATCGTTTTCTTTTATCCTAACTGCAGTAATCTTATTGCCTTTGAGCTTTATCTTTTCTTCTTCAAGTGTAAGCAAATTTCCTTTGTAATAAATTTTCTTCATTCAATCACTATAAATTTAAGGAAAATGTATAAATAGATAAAGGCTTAATCTAAGACTAGGTTCATAAGGGGTTGTTGCGTAACCTGGCAGCGCGGCAGGCTCCAGATGTTTAACCTTGATTGAGCAATAGCGATGATGAGGATCTGGAAGTTTGAGCAATGAAGTAACCTGCAAATCTGGGTTCAAATCCCAGCAACCCCAAA
>JBMFUN010000001.1:55306-57840 GCA_049966495.1 Candidatus Micrarchaeia archaeon | reverse complement strand
ACATTATATCTATCTAATCATTTTTGATAGAAATAAAGCATAAATATTAATTCACGAATAAGAGATAAGCAGGCTGATGAAGAATCCTCAAAGTTACGCCCAAGTTTCTGAATATTTCCTTAACGCCATTTGAGTTATGCATCTTGCATAGTGCTTGCTGTACGATGCACTCTTATTCAAGTACTTCATACTTGTCGAGAAGCCCTTCCAGGTCGACATCCTCGTTTTTAACTATCGAAAGCGACAGCTCCCTTTCGCCGATCCTTTGGTAATTCTCCTTGAATCTTTCAACCCTCTCAGCAACCTTCTCATAAAGGATGTTCTTGAGCTCGCCGCTCAGCAGCCTTCCGCTTCTGTAATCTTTCGCCAGTTCCTCAGCTTCTTCAGGCTCAAGAAATAGGTATTTCAAATATATGAAGGCGACATCTATCTCTGGTATGCCTCCAAGCTTTCTATGCTCTTCTATGCTCGCCCTGCCGCCGCTGAATGCACTGGATATCTTCTTTTTTATTGATTCTTCGCTCTCCATGAAATATACGGCATTGCCCTTGGATTTCGACATCTTCTTGCCATCTAGCCCTGGAAGAAATCTGCTGTGCA
Organism: Candidatus Micrarchaeia archaeon; assembly: GCA_049966495.1. Classification (GTDB taxonomy): domain Archaea; phylum Micrarchaeota; class Micrarchaeia; order Micrarchaeales; family Micrarchaeaceae; genus JAKAWW01. The sequence continues at coordinate 57,240 of JBMFUN010000001.1, read as the reverse complement.
ATACCGCAGGCTTTTCGTAGCCGTGCTTTTCTGCAATGTCTCTCGCAACTCTCAAATGTGCGTCTTCATCAGGGCCTATAGGCACAAGCACATTTCTCATGCCGAGAGTTTCTGGCAGCAGCACATGTGCAGACTGCACAGCGGGGTAGAAATTGAGCCCTATATTGTCAGAATGGTTGTAGCCGTATACAGCAATGTTCGTGCTAAGCGTTATGCTTTTTGAAAGCTTTATGGCAAGATTGTATATGTTTGTATAGAGCTGGTCTATTATAATGTGTGTTTTCCTTGGATCGAATCCATATGCAAGATACTCTCTTGCAAGCCTAAGCGCATTCCTTATGCCCTCCTCCTGGCTTTTGATCTTATCGCTTACATAGCTTTCGTCATCAGATATGGGTGCGAACACCTCTATGCCGTATTCCTTTTGGAAGAAAAGGTTTGTGTCAAAAACGCCGATGTGGCCAAAGTGGAAAAAGCCGCTTGGGTTTAAACCAGAGACTATTGCGCTTCTTTGCCCTTCCAAAAGCCTGGAATAGAAAAGGTCAAAATCCCTGTGAGAGCTCAGCAAGCCGTTATGGAAGCCACCGGTATGCTGGCTTGCTTGAAAGATCGCTTATGCTGCCTGCGCCAAAAACAGAAATGAGCTTGTTCGTGTCGCTATCCAACTGCTTAATGTACTCTATTTCTGATTCATTTTTACTGCTAGCCATACAATCAATAATAAAGTGGCAAAGAGATATTTAAGCCTTTTCTTCAGCAATTGCTATTCGAGCCTTTTTATGATGTGGTAGCCGAACTGGGTTTTGACAATCCCGGATATCTCACCCTTCTTCAGCTTGAATGCAGCTTCCTCGAAAGGCTTAACCATCTGCCCATGGGAGAAGAAGCCAAGGTCGCCGCCTCGCTTCCTTGAGCCGTCTATTGAATACTGCTCGGCAAGCTTTGCGAAGCTCTCCCCTTTGCTGAGCCTATCGAGCACCTCTTTTGCAGTAGACTCTTTCTCAACAAGTATATGTGCGCATCTTATCTTTTCAGCCATAATGTTATAATGGAAAAAGGAATAAAAATACCTTTGGAATTAAAAAGAAAGCAGGTATATGATGCAGACGATGGCTAGCTATGGCGGCGATGCAAGGTGCCCGTATATGCCAATGCTACCTATGGCTATTGAAAAGAATGCTGTTATGATAAGCAATGCAGCTAGGAAGTAATATGCGCCCCTGTTTTTCTTTGGGTCCAGATATACAATAGGTGAGAATATGGAAGAAAGCGCTGCAAAGAAGTAGAAGCCAAGCGCCATGTAGAGGTCTGAGCCCTTCTCAAGCCCTAGTGCTACAATTCCATAGGTTTCAACGAAGAGGTAAATGCCGATGAAGAATCCGAAGAGGGATACTATGTTTGGCTTCATGTTCTTGTAGACCATAAGCGACCCTGCAAGCATTATTATGCCCAAGAAGAGCATTGGGTCTCCAAAGAGCATGTTGTAAGCGCTCAATGGACCTGGAAACGGCCAAACAAAGGACATGAAGAAGCCGCTGATGAAGTCGAATGCGCCTATCACTGCGCCAGGCAGTGCGAAACCTGAAAGGTCCTTTCTGCCTTTTGCTGCATTTATAAGGTACAAGGCAACAAGAGATGTGCTAGCCGCGACCGCAACCAACATTATGCAAAGAGGATCAACAAACGGTGCCGGCATTTTACCACCAATTTCAATATACCTGGCAAAGCTTAAATATGTTTTTGTGCGTCTTTGAATTTATAATGCGATTCAATTTTTGCTGTTATAAGGAGCATTTCAATAAGTATGTGGCATTTACAGCACTACAGTCTCAAAATAGAAAGATTTTTAAAGCTTTGATAACAAGGATTTTTGCTATGCTATGGTGATAAAATGAAGATTCTAAAATACAAAAATAAAACTGTCATAATTGCAA
>JBMFUN010000001.1:53073-55206 GCA_049966495.1 Candidatus Micrarchaeia archaeon | reverse complement strand
ACGGCAGCATAAAAATAAAAAACAACCTAATCAGCAGGCTGTTCTCTTGATATTTATGGTGATAAAATGAAGATTAAAAAAATCCGTAATTATAAAGGTATAAAGGTGTTAGTTGCATCTCCGCCTGCAGATTCACAGTGCCCTCGGCTTATAATAAGCAGTAATGGCAGCATGTGTAGGGATGACTATCACAATAATATAAAAATAAGCAAAGATATCATAAAAATATTACCCTTACTCTAAGCTTCTTGCCCTCATAGAACTAACATCTTTTTCTGCGTTCTTATATCTATTGAGTGAAAAGGGCCATAATCCTTTCAGCAAATCTATAAGTAATGCATTTTCTATTTTTGGCTTTTCATCGCTCCATAACTTTTGTATTAAAGGAGATCCTCTTTCTGTAAGTAATTCACCGCTCTTAAACGTGCATATGCAAAAAAGATCATAAGATCCATTAACTGTCGCTATCAAACTGTAATCATTTGAATATGTATGCAAATCCTCCCTCAATAATTCTTCTTCGAATTTCAATGTCAGATCAAACCAATTTGGCGAAGGATAAATATATGTTCCAAAAGCAGAGTAAATGCGTTTATCTGGGTTCTGTACTATAGTGGTAAACCTATTTATTATACCAATCTTCCTCAACTTCTTTATTATATATAGAACTTTCATCTGCGACAAATGTGTTTTTTCTACAATATTACTAAGTTTCATTCTAGAATTATCATTAAGAAGCATAAGAACCCTCTTTTCGCTGTTAGATAATATTTTATTCTGTTTTAAGAGTTCGTTATTTATTGGGAAAAAGCCTATTGAGAGGTAGTTTAAGTTAGATACCTTTAGAGTGGGGTTGTACTCTTTGAGCTTTATCCTCAAGTTGAACTGCCAGTTTTGGAAATCCTTTTGCGACAATCCTACCACATACATGACCAGGTCGAAGTCTCCTTGCGCCAGATAAGCATCCTGCACAAAAATATCTTTTGCAAACAGGCCCTTGATGAAGTCTATATCTGGCATCTTCTCAAACTTTATTGTTATGAGCCTGCCCTCGGCAAAGCCCAGTTTGTCTGTATCTATGTCCAATGTGTAGAAGAGCTTGTACTTTTCCTCTAGCTCCTTGAGCTTCGCAGCAATGACATGATAGGATATGTTTAGCTCTCTGCCGAGCTTCCTCAGCGAGAGCCTCGAGTTGTCGTTCAGGCGCATGAGCAGCTGGTAAGGAAGTTCTTTCTCTATGTAATCGGCGACGGCCCGGGACTTTGTCATGTTATCATCTCAAAATTTTAATATTTTTATTAAATTTTTAATCAAATCTTCTTATTACTAAAATATTTTTCCAATAAATATTTATATTCTATTGCCTATATTATTATGTGTGGGTTAATGAATAATAATGTTGCTGTAGCATTTGTGCTTCACGCACCATCTCCTTATTCCAAACCTACACAAACCCATCCAGGCGCATGCTTTTGCATGCGCCCCATCCCATCCCTTAAGGCTTGCTCATACGCAAGCCGCTCATTTTCTATGCTTAACTCTCGCTTAGACAGTACAGGCTCATTGTCTTGCTTTATGCTTTATCCTTAAAACTGTGGGTGGTGAAATGAACAACAGAATCCAGAGGTCCCAGCTTGCTGGCGATGCGCATAAGAAAGTATCAGAGACGAGCGACTACTACAAGTTTTTCTTGCTGAAGCCCAAGGCCAATGCAGATGCAAGGGAGCTTGCAAAGAAGCTTATCTCCTTTGACGAGGTGGCAGAGGTTTACGTGACAGAAGGCATTGCCGGATTTATGGTAAAGGCTAAATTCTTTTCCAGCGATATGCCTAACAGCATAGAGCGCTATATAAAGAGCAGGATAGGTGAAGACTACGGTGTGCTGATAAGCCCACTGCAGTACAGGAAAAGCCAAGGCTAAAGGGGTGAAATAAATGAACATGTTCCAAAGGCTTCTCCTCTTCTCGAAGAGAAGAGAGGCACTCATAGACAAGGATGCCCACAGAGCACAGAGGGTAATAAAGCTCAATGACAATTCCTACCAGATCGTATGGGCTGATGAATACGACAAGTGGAAGAGCTACCTGAAGAGCACAGGCAAGATCAAATAAAAGCCATCCATTGCAAAGGATT
>JBMFUN010000001.1:0-52973 GCA_049966495.1 Candidatus Micrarchaeia archaeon | reverse complement strand
AGCTACCTGAAGAGCACAGGCAAGATCAAATAAAAGCCATCCATTGCAAAGGATTGTCGTTGCAATGTTAACGATAAGATTGGGAGATTAAGGAGTGAGCGGAAATCCAATACTCTTTAGAGATGTTAGCTCGGTTTTTCAATGTTCGTTCCCATTTAGGAACAAACAATATAAATATTAGTTCCCTAGCTGGAAGTTATTGGACAACGCCATGGTATGGAAAATGCTAAATATTAGTTTTGACATCTTATAAATGATTGGATGATCGTAAAAGCTCCTGCTGTTGCAAAGCTTTTTGGCGAGCATGCAGTTGTATATGGAAGGCTTTCTGTTGCTGCGGCACTTGACGTCTTTGCCAATGCCGAAATAACAGATTCAGAAGGCAATGCCCTTGAGATAGTGCTTTCCCAGATGGGCATAAGGGAGAGCTTTTCAAAGGAGCAGCTTAAAGAGCTATTCTACGGCTATGCCTTCAGGAACGATATAAAGGAATTCTGCTCATTGCACAATAGCATAAGCGAGCACATGCTGCCTTATTGCACCATAGCAGGAAGGCTTATGTTCGGCTATGGTATAAATGTGCTTGGGAAGCGCGTTGTGATAAGCTCGGAAATACCGATGAAGAAAGGCTTTGCGAGCAGCGCCGCCTGCTCAACTGCTTTCACTGTTGCGCTGCTGAAGCACGAGGGTGTTTCATTGCCAGAAGGGGAAATTATAGAGATAGCAAGGGATGGCGACAGAATACTTCACAGGAGCGAAGGCGCGGGCAAGATAGATGTAAGTACATCATTCTACGGCGGCTATGTTAGCTATAGCAGCATGAGAGGTGTGCGCAAGGAGCCCATAAATTCAAGCATCAGCATTGTATTCATAGACACCGGCCCGAAAAAAAGCACTGCTGAGACAGTGGGCCATGTCGCCGAGCTTTACAATAATAGCAAAGAATATGTGGAAAGGATATTTGACATGATAGAGGAATGCTCCACAAAAGGATTGGAAGCGCTGCAAAAAGGCGATATTGCAGTTGCCGGCTCTCTGATGTTCAAAAACCACGAGCTTCTCGACAAGCTCGGAGTGTCAAGCAAAGGCCTGAACGAAGCGGTGGAGCATGCAAGGAAGCACGGTGCATACGGGGCAAAGCTCAGCGGTGGCGGTGGAGGCGGAATGGCGATAGCGGTCCATAGCAAGCCAAATGAGCTGTTAAGCGCCTTCGGCTCGACCAGCTTCCAGACAAGCGTTCACAATGTTGTAATGAATGGGGCAAGAAGCAGCATAGATGGTTTGCTCAACTCCACATATTCGAGATAGCTATAATTCTATAATTTGTTTATCAACTCTTCAAGCTCGCCCATGCTGCGAATGACAAAATCTGCTTTTGGATTTTTGAATTCCTGCATTCTATCTATCAGCACAGATACCGCCCCTATGCTCATTCCAGGCAGTGTGTCGCTCTCCCTATCGCCGACCACCATGCCTTCGCTAGGCTTATAGCTTATTGACCTAAAGGCTTCTATGAAGACATCAGGCGCGGGCTTTGGCTTCTCCACCTTTGTTGCACTCACGTAGCTGTCTATGTAGCTGATTATTCCCGCCATATCAAGCATCTCTTTTATCCAATTGTCAGGCGATGAGCTCGCCACCGCAATCTTTATGCCTCTGCTCTTAAGGCTTTTGAGTGCAGGCTCTGCGTCTGCGAAAGGCTTCGCCATATACGCAAGTTCCCAAAGAAGCTTCGTTCTGTATTCCACCATCATTTTTTCATTTTCAGGGCTGCATTCCTTGTGTGTGGCGCCTTCTATGATGCCTTTTGGAGACAGGCCTATGAGTGGTCTGACGCGATCATCAGATATCTGTATCCCAAACCTTCTGAGCGTTTCACCCCAAACCCTAACCCACAAGTCCATAGTGTCGACAAGCGTGCCGTCAAGGTCAAACACGATCGCCTTTATCAAAACAATCACCACGTTATTATAGTGCCGCTTTTCTTTGCAATTACCTCATTTATTTTATTTATGCTTCCTATCTGTGCAATCCTGCCTCCGTTCTCGATGAATTTTATGCAAGCATCAACCTTTGGCTTTATCGTGCCTTCTTCAAGATTTCCTAGAATATTTTTCATATAATCTTTCTTTGCTTTCCTTATAAATGTGCTCTTGTCTTCAAAGTTCCTGTATACATAATCTGTGTTTGTAAGTATAATCATTCTCTTGGCTCCTATAATGTTCGCTATGAGCTGGGTAGCATAATCCTTGTCTATAACCGCGTTTGCACCCATGTATGAAGAATGCTCTCTGTATACAGGAACGCCGCCTCCGCCGCCGCATATGACATTGAACCTCTTGAGCAGATGCATTATCTGCTTTATTTCTAGGATTCCGCGCGGCATTGGGGAGGGCACAACCCTCCTGAACATCTTCCTTTCTTCAATATAGGAGAATTTCTCGTGTTTCAGCACCTTCTTAAGCTGCGCCTTTGTGTAGAAAGGGCCTATCGGCTTTGTCGGATTGGAAAAGGCAGGATCATGCTTATCAACAAAAACGTGCGTGATGATCGTGCAGAAAGGTCGCGCAGGCTTCTCGCTGTTTAGCGCAGTTTCCAGCACGGAGCCTATCGATGCTTGGGTTTCTGCGTTGAGCAGGTATAGGGGCAGGGGTTCTATGCTGCCCATGTTCTTAAGCAGCTCGTCCCCAACCTGCGTGCCATTGCCATGGGTCAGCACGATCCTGTATTCTTTTGATAGCCTGGCGATTGCCCTTGCAGTGCCCTTTGCACTACCTAATTCTTTGCCAAAGCTCTGCTTGCCTCTTGGGCTAAGCAGTGCGTTTCCTCCAAGACCTATGACAATTGTTTCCAAGCACCCACAATAAATTAAAAGCAGTAAATTTATTAAAGCCATTTAGCTAACTATAATATCGCAGCCAAGAAACCCGCAAAGAGAGATCTTATGGTCAAGCTAATAATATTTGATGTCGGAGGAGTGCTTTTAGACTTTTCAGAGGAGGAGTACTCTGCCTATATAACGCATAAGCTAGGCATAAATGAGAAAGATTTCCTCAAAACGCTGAGGGCATTGCTGAAGAAAGCAGAGGTTGGAAGACTTCCATCAAAGCGCATGGAGAGAATCCTTTCATCAAAGTTCCATGTTCCTGTATCAAAGCTTGAGTTCAGGCAGTCTTTTTGGAATCTTGCCAAGCTTGATCAAAACACGATAAGCATTGCAACAAAGCTCTCGAAGAGGTACAAGGTTGTACTTCTTACTAATGTATGCTTTGTCAGATACAGGCAGATGAAGCGCATGCTTTTGGACAAACTTGACTTCAAGGTTTTTGCATCTTGCTATATCGGAATGGCAAAGCCCTCTACGAGATTATACAAATATGTGCTCAAAAAAATGCATGCAAAGCCCAATGAGGCCATATTCATAGACAACTTGGAAAGGAACGTAGAGGGTGCCAGGCAAGTAGGTATAAAATCCATAAGGTTTGAATCATATGACAAGCTTGTCAAGGAGCTTATAGAGGATGGCGTGTTATGATGGCCGGGATATGGGAAAAGCTCATTGCCAGAAGATGGATCGCAGGGCCTTCGATAAGCGATGCGATAGAGAGAAGCAAAATATTCAATTTGAGAAACATAGCGACAATCCTGAACTATTTGGGCGAGAGCTATACCGAGAGGCAGAAAGTAAGCAATGCTGTGGCGGTATATTTGAAGCTCATAGATGCGATAAAGCTGGGCAAGGTAAACGCAAGCATATCCCTGAAGCCGACGCAGCTAGGCCTTTCAATAAGCTATGGCCTTTTTGAAAGCAATTATGCAAGGATATTGTCAAAAGCAGCAAGCAGTGGCATATTCACATGGCTTGACATGGAGGAGCATGTCTACATAGATGATACAATAAAAGCCTACATGCGACACATTTCGCCAAGCTCTGGCATATGCATACAGGCGAACATGAAGAGAAGCGCAGAAGATGTAAGGAATATATTGGAAAGAAAAGGGATAATAAGGCTTGTCAAGGGCGCTTATACAGGCAGTGAGAAAATCCAATACCAGAGCAAAAGCGAAGTAGACAATAATTTTATTAAGCTTATGAAGTATATATTCTTGAATTCGCGCACATTCATGGTTGCAACGCACGATACCAGGATGATAGAGCTTGGAATAAAGCTAAACAAAAGATACAGGAGGAATGTCACTTTCGCAATGCTCAACGGAATAAGAAACAGGCTTGCATTGGAGCTTGCGCAGAAGGAAAGCGTTGCAATGTACGTGCCCTTCGGGAAGGAGTGGGTTGCATATTCATATAGAAGGCTTCGCGAAGCGGGTCATGTTAAAATAATACTGAGGTCTTTGCTAGAGAAGCAGGGTATTTGAATGGCTAAAGAAAATGGAAATGTAGAGAAGATGATGCTTACTGCAAAAAAAGAGGAAAACTTTTCTGACTGGTACCAGCAGGTAATCATAAATTCCGAATTTGCCGATTACAGTGCTGTTTCAGGAATGATAGTGTTCAGGCCTATGGCGTATTTTGCCTGGGATACAATACGCAGCGCAACGTCAGAGCTTTTCAAAAAAAGTGGCATACTTGATGTATACTTTCCGCTTTTCATACCAGAGCGCTTTCTAGAAAAAGAAAAGGAGCATGTAGAGGGCTTTTCGCCAGAAGTAGCATGGGTTACGCATGCAGGCAAGTCGAAGCTTGATGAAAGGCTTGCGGTAAGGCCCACTTCAGAAACAATAATGTACCCGAGCTTTGCAAAGTGGATACGCTCATGGCGCGACCTCCCAATGCGCTACAACCAGTGGAACAGCGTTGTGAGGTGGGAATTCAAGCACCCGACGCCATTTCTGCGCTCGAGGGAATTCCTATGGAATGAAGGGCATACGGTTTTTGCCACAAGGGAGGATGCAGAAGCAGAGAGAGATGTAATACTGGGCATTTATGCAAAGATTCTCAAGGAGTATCTTGCTCTGCCTGGAATACCTGGAAAGAAGACAGACAAGGAGAAGTTTGCTGGCGCAGAAGCTAGCTACAGCATAGAGCATATGATGCCAGACGGGTGGGCAATACAGGGGCCTGATTTCCACAACGATGGGCAGAATTTCGCAAAGGCATTTGGCATAAAGTTCCTAGACAAAGATGGTAATGTGAAGTTTGCCTACCAGAACACATTTGCGATATCAACAAGGGAGCTGGGTGTCATGATAGCAGTTCATGGAGACAACAAAGGGCTTGTAATACCTCCAAAGCTTGCGCTCATACAAGCTGTCATAATACCTATATACAACAACTCGAACAGAGAGGAGGTTATTGCAAAATGCAACGAGCTGAAAGAGAAGATAGGCAAAAAGATAAGGGCATATATAGATGACAATGAAGCATATTCTCCAGGATGGAAGTTCAACGAATGGGAATTGAAAGGTGTGCCTGTAAGGATAGAAATAGGCGGGAAAGAGGCCAAAGAAGGATTCATAACAGTTGTAAGAAGGGACACTTTGGAAAAGTCACGGCTCAGTTTTGAAAAAGCCGAAGCAGGCATAGAGAAGCTTCTTGAGTCAATACATGAAAGCATGTACGAACGCGCTGAGAAGTTTATGCAAGAGCATATTAAAAAGGTAAGCACCATGGAGGAGCTGAAAAAGGCAGTTCAGTCGGGCAACTTTGCACAAGCTCCATGGTGTGGCAGCATGGAGTGCGAGGACAAGATAAAGGAAGAAACAGGTGCAAAGGCCACAAACATGCCTTTCAAAGTGCAAGAAGAGGCAAAAGGCAAGAAATGTATATACTGTGGCAAGGATGCCCACGCCATAGTGAATTTCGCAAGATCATATTAATTTGGCATTCTCGAAAAGCATATAAACATGTTTCGCTATTTCTAATATGCAGAAGCCCCGTCGTCTAGCGGCCAAGGACGCAGGCCTTTGGAGCCTGCTACATCGGTTCGAATCCGGTCGGGGCTATACTGGTGCAATAATGATTGCTTGGTATTATCTGGCATTGCTATCCTCTTTATTCATGGGCTTCTCCACGCTCATAGAAAAAAGGGCATTAAAGACAGAGCACCCAACGGCGTATAGCGCTAGCTTTACAACACTCATTGCAATAGCATCGCTGGTATTCATACCTTTTGCCAATTTCCACATAAGCATAAGGAATATTGCGATATTATATGTTCTAAGCGTGATATCTACATCCACCTATCTGCTCACTGCAAAGGTCTACAAGCATTCAAGCGTTTCAGTTGCAACGCCTATACTGAGCTCAATGCCGATGCTTTTTGTAGCAATACTTGCATTGGCATTTCTTGGCGAGAGGCTCACAGTAGTGCAATACACCAGCATTTCCGTGCTTATAGTATCTACATATCTGATATTAAAAAGGCACGACGAACCTCCACGCAAATACATAACAATGCTTTTCCTCATCACATTCCTTTCTGGAATAGGCTTTACAGTGGCAAAATACATGCTTGGAAGCATAAATGCATTCACCTTTTTGATAGTATCAGAGATATTTATCGCAATCAACATGATTGCATATATCTCGATAAAGTTCGGTGGTGTGAGAGAAGTTATTTCAAACACGAAAGAGCATATAGTACCTATTGCCTCTTTAGTGGTGTTGGCAATACTTTACAGGTTAACATTTTACTTTTCACTTTATACAGCTGCCGTTAGCCTGGCGATGCCGCTTAGGAACACGATAAACGTGCTTATTATAGTAATTGGCGGTGGGATCCTTTTCAAGGAAGATGGAATATTGAAAAAAGTAATCCTTGGCATAGTGATGGTTTTATGCGCATATGCACTTGTAGCATAAAGATTTTTATTATTGGAATTGATCGCCAAAATGAATAGTAATAATAAATTTAACTGATAAGGAATAATGTGATGAGACGAGGTATTTCTGAGAAGTGATGAAAAGAGAGTCGTCTGATTCGATGGTTTGGTGTTAACATGACAGAGAGGATATTCTTAACTGATTCATATGCAAAAGAGCTTGATGCAGAGATCACTGCAATAGAAGGCCTTGAGGTAAAGCTCGACAAGACTATATTCTATCCTACAGGCGGGGGCCAGCCATGTGATACTGGATCAATCGGGGCATTCAAAGTTGTAGAAGCAAAGAAGGATGGCGATGATGTTATTCATGTTCTTGATGTGCAGCCAGACTTCAAAGTTGGCGATGCGGTGCATTGTACCATAGATTGGGAAAAGCGGTATATGCACATGCGCCTTCACACTGCATTGCACATAATAGATGGTGTTGTAGAAAAGAAATTTCAAGGCAGGATAACAGGCGGCCAGATATATGATGACAGGGCAAGAATGGACTTCGATGTCCCTGGATTGGACAGAAACAAAGCATTGGAAATAATAGCCGAAGCTCAGAGGATTGTTGATGAAGGTCATAAGGTTTCAGTCAGGTTTCTTAGCAAAGAGGAAGCGGCAAAGATACCAAACCTTGCAAGGACGGAACCAGGGGAAGATTTGCTTGAAAAACTTGATAGTGTGCGCATTATTGATATAGAAGGGTTTGACTTCCAGCTTGATGGCGGCACCCATGTGGCAAATACAAGCGAAGTTGGCAAAATTGAAATGCTAAAATACGAGAATAAGGGCTCGCACAACAAGCGCATAGAGATTGTGCTAAAGTAGTCTATCTCAAGCTTTTGACCGAGCAGTCTTGCTCTTATACACAAAGAGCGCCTCTTTTACCGCTTTGAGCGGAAGCGTTGCGCAGTGCATTCTTGCCGGGCCTGGATTGATTCCTATTATGTGAAGAAGATCTTCCAATCCTATTTTTTCAACCTCTTCTACATGCTTGCCTTTTATGTAGTCTGTGAGCATGCTTGCGCTTGCAGTGTCTATCGCGCATCCCATTCCATCAAATTTCGCATCTTCCACAATGTCATTCTTTATTTTTAAGTAAACGGTGATGTCGTCGCCGCACAGTGCGTTGTGCTCGTGCATCTTGGCGCTGGGATTTTCTATTCTGCCTTTGTTGTGTGGATGCTCATAGTGCGAAATGATCTCTTCTGCGTAAAGGTCCATCATTCCACCCCAAACAATGCCTTTGCCTTTTTAATAGCGTTGATTGCACGATCTATCTCTTCTTCCTTGTTGTAGAGATAGAAGCTCATCCTGGAAACTGCGCTTTCTCCCAGCTCTTCTGTGACCAAAGGCATGGCGCAGTGATGGCCTGATCTTATAGCTATTCCTTCACTGTCAAATATCTGCGCTATGTCATGCGCGTGTATGCCTTTAACTGAGAATGATATTACTCCAGCGCGCCTTTTTATTGCATCTGCTCCAAGCCCGAAAACCTTCACGTTCTTTACTTTCCCAAGCTCTTCCAGCGCATATTCTGTCAGTTCCTCTTCATGCTGGTGTATTTTTTCAACACCTATTTTGTCCAAGTAGTCTATAGCAGAGCCGAAAGCTATGGCATCTGCAATATTTGAGGTGCCTGCCTCGAACTTCCACGGCAGCTCATTCCATGTGCAAGAATAGTATCCTACAGTGCTTATCATGTCCCCGCCGCCTATAACCGGCTCCATTTTTTCTAGTATGCTCCTTTTTGCATAGAGCACACCTATTCCTGTTGGCCCAAGCATCTTATGCGCTGAAAAAGCAAGGAAGTCTGCATCCATATCCTTCACGTCTACATGCATATGTGGGACAGATTGCGCCCCATCTATTAGCACAAGAGCCCCTGCTTTATGAGATTTTCTTGAGATATCCTTTACATTGTTGATTGTTCCCAGCACATTAGAAACGTGGGTTATTGCAACAAGCTTGGGTCTTTTTTCGAGCTCTTCGCTAAGGCTCTCCATGTCAAGCTCTCTCTTTTCGCTGTCCATCTTGACATAGTCAAGAAACGCACCTTTCCTCTTTGCTAAAAGAAGCCACGGCACGAGGTTGCTATGGTGCTCCATCTCGCTTATCAATATATGGTCTCCCTTGCCTATGTTTTCATTTCCCCACGCAAGCGCCACGAGGTTTATTGATTCCGTTGTGTTCCTTGTGTAAATAATCTCTTCTATGCCATTGGCATTTATGAACTTCGCGACCTTCGCCTTCGAAGCTATATATTCTTCCGTGGCCTTCTCCGCTATCTTGTATACGCCTCTGTGGATATTTGCATTATATTTTGTATAGTATTCGTACAATTTGTCTATCACGCACAGGGGCTTTTGAGATGTTGCTGCATTGTCCAAATATGCGAGCTGCTTGCCATTCATCCTTATACTTAATATGGGAAAATTCCTTCTTATCTTTTCAACATCATATCTAGTTTTCATTTTTGCTCGCCCTCAATGTCGTTGAATGCTTCATAGCCCTTCTCCTCCACTTTTTTAACAAGCTCAGGCCCTCCATTCTCCACTATTTTACCACCCATCATTACATGCACGAAGTCAGGCTCAATGTGCGAGACAATCCTGCTATAGTGTGTGATGAGCAATAAGCCTGTATTGTTCTCTTTCACCGCCTGGCTGACCGCCATGGCCACATTCTTAAGAGCATCTACATCAAGGCCGGAATCAGGCTCGTCAAGCAGAGCTATCTTGGGCTTTAGCAGAAGAAGCTGCAATATCTCCGATTTTTTCTTCTCCCCGCCGGAGAAGCCCATGTTGAGGGGCCTGTTTATGAATTCATCGCTCATGTTGAGAAGTTTCATGTATTTTTTTATGCAATTCATGAAGTCCTTGAAATCTATATTCCTGCCTTCCATACTCTCTTTTGCTGTCCTGAGGAAGTGTATGAAGTTTACGCCCTCTATCTCCACAGGATTCTGGAACTGCATGAAAAGCCCAAGCTTCGCCCTTTCATATGTCTTCATCTGCAGTATGCTCCTGCCGTTGACTAATACATCCCCAGAGGTAATCCTGTATTTTGGGTGACCGAATATGGCATTGGCTAGTGTTGTTTTGCCAGAGCCATTCGGACCCATGAGCACATGTATCTCGCCACTTTTTACTGTGAGGTTCACCCCTTTTATTATCTCCTTGCCCTCGGTTTCGACATAAAGGTTGTTTATTTCTAATATCATTCCGCTCATTCCATCACCAGCCCATTTGTGCTTTTCAAAACGCTGTTGAACTCTATGCCGGCGCTTGGCATTGGTTCTATATCGCCCATAATCTTCTTCTGCAAAATAGAATAGGCAATTATCTTTGCAAAATCGCTTCCAAACTTGTTTATCAATTGTGAAGCAAAGGAAATGAGCAGAAGCCTTCTTGAAGATTCGTAGGGCACACCCCTGCTTGTTATGTAAAACAACACATCATCGTTTATTGGCACCACAGATGCAGAGTGCTTTGCCTTCACATTGCTCTCCTCTATTGCCATCTCAGGCAGCGCCTGTACCTGCGCGCCCTTCCCTACTGAAATGCCCTTTTGCTCTATATAAGATGAAGATTCAGAGCTGCCTTTGCCTATCTTGGCAAATCCCTTTACTATGCACATTGATCTGTCAAAAGCTATAACCCTGGAATGTGACTCGCTTTTCGTTTTTCCAGCCATGTTTGCGATAAAGTTGAGAATGTCTACTTTTTGTTTGTTAGTGGCAATCGTTACATCATTCAAGCTTACGGAACTTGTTGGGGCAGTTGCAGATATCCTGTTCCTTGATCTTGTAATGTCGCCGCCAAAGTACGCGCTGTTGAACGAAATGCTGGCACCTAATTCGGCAGATCCTTTTGAAAAGCTCAGCACATTGGCGCCTGCGCCCTCATTATGCACAATATCAATGCCCAAGTCAGAATGCTCCTCTGCATGCATATTTGAATATATGCCAATCTCAGCCCTTTTGCTTGTTGTCATCACCAGCCCGGAAATCCTAAGACTTACCTTTTTTCCCGTGTTTGCCAATATGGCAACATTGAGCCTGCTTCCCATTATAAGCATGCTTTCCTGCGCATCTTCATGTGCATCTACAAGTACGATCTTGTCCAGCTTTGAAACCACATATGCAAGGTATTTGTCCTCTATGCTTTCTATATCTTCCAATCCAAGTGCAGCAAGCTCCTTTTCACCCAAATCTTCTGGTTTTCTTATCTTTATGTTTTTGCTCTCTTTTGAAATGTCGTTTCCCACTATAGCAGAGAAGCGCAGTCCGTTTTCCTCAAGCCCCTTCACAAGGGTATGCTCGTCTATATGCTCATGTTCCTCTATATTGTCAAAATCCCCTGGTATTGGTATATAGTTCCTTTTATGGAGCTCTAAAATATCTTTGCTCTCCTCTTCCAAAATCCTGTACTTTTGGAGTGCTTCGTCTGCAATTTTAGAATATAAATCCATCTAACCAACCGCGTGCGACAGGTCAATCTCTACAAGCCTTTTAAGCTCTATGGAGTATTCAAAAGGAAGCTCCTTTGCCAGTGGGTCTATAAATCCAAGCACGATCATGGCTGTTGCATCCTCTTCGCTCATGCCCCTGCTCATGAGATAGAAAAGCTGGTCGTCTCCGATCTTTCCTGTTGTCGCCTCATGTGTCACAGAGGCGCTCTCATCGCTTATCTTTATGTATGGATAAGTGCTTGTTTTTGATTCATTGCCTACAAGCAGCGAATCGCAGCGCATTGTTGCGATTGCATTCTCCGCGCCTTCGGCAATATGGAGCAATCCTCTGTATGTAGTAGCTCCATTCGAAGATGAAACGCTTTTAGAAACAATCTGCGAAGAAGTGTTTGGAGCAAGATGGTATACCTTCCCTCCAGTGTCCTTTACCTGGTCCTTTCCTGCAAGCGAGACCGAAATAATCTTGCCTTTTGCATTTCTCCCTTTAAGCATTACGCAAGGATATATCATGTTCGCCTTGCTCCCTATGTCTGCGCCAATCCATTCCACATATGCATTCTCATATGCGTGCGCCCTTTGTGTCACCATGTTATATATGTTCTTTGACCAGTTTTGCACTGTGATATACCTAACATGTGCGCCTTTCAGCGCAACAATCTCAACAACTCCGGCATGGAGCGATGCACTGGAGTATATAGGCGCTGTGCAGCCTTCTTCGTATGTTACCTCAGAGCCTTCGTCGGCCACAATAAGGGTTCTTTCAAACTGCCCTATGCCTTCAGCGTTTATCCTGAAGTATGCTTGCAAAGGCACAGAAAGCTTCACCCCCTTGGGCACGTATACAAAAGATCCACCACTCCATACTGCTGTGTTTAAGGCAGCAAACTTGTTGTCTGTTGGTGGCACAACACTGCCAAAATATTTCTTTACAATATCAGGATATTTCTTTACAGCGTCGTCAGTGCTTATGAATACAGCGCCTTGCTTTTCAAGCATCTCTTTGACATGCGAATAAACAACCTCCGAATCGTACTGCGCTTCGGTGCCTAGGAAAAAGGAGCGCTCCGCCTCTGGTATGCCAAGCTTGTCAAATGTGTCTCTTATCTCTTCTGGTAAGTCCTCCCATTTGCTGCTCTTCTTCTCAGTGGGTTTTGCATAGTAGATTATGCTGTTGTAATCTATATTGCTCAAATCTACGCCCCATTTTGGGTTTGGCTTCGAGTTGAATATCTTCAGAGCGATGAGCCTCTTTTCAAGCATCCATTCCGGCTCATTTTTTGCCCTTGAAATCTCCTTTACTATCTCTTCATCAATACCCTTCCTCGTCTTGAATGTATACTCTATTCTGTCCTGCCATCCGAATTTCTCCTTGTAATTACCTTCGTCGATCTCCATAGTACTGTTTCCTGCAATAGCATTAAAAAGTTTCATATAAATAAAAGAAATAAACATTATTAAGAATTCGAAAAAAATTTTGTTATGCAATACAAAATATGCTTAAGGTTAGTTGCCGCTACTTGCCCTTAAACTCCAACTCCAGCTCTTTTATGAATTCTTTTACAAATTTCTCTCTTCTTCTTGCTATCTTTATTGCCGCTTTAGTGTTCATGGCGCTGTGGATGTTTGCCACCTTTAATATAAGATGATCCAAGCCAGAGATTTTTGAATCGCCTTTTCTTCTTTTCAGGAAGGGATCACTGAGCTCATAAAGCTGCCTGCCCATGCTTCCGCTGGAGCTGAATGTCCTCATTATGCCAATTGCGCCTGTTTCTATCCTGTCTGCATCTTGGAGTATCTTCGCCTCCAATGTGGTGGGTTTTATGCCTTTGCTATATGAGCAGACTTCTATTGCGTATTTTATCTTATCGAGCTTTTCTGGGTTGTAATGCAACTTTCTCAGAATGCGAAGTGCCATCCTCGCGCTCTCTTCATGCTCGTATTTGGATTTCTCGCTCCCTTTGTCGTATACTATTAGATCGTGGAATAGCGCAGCAGGAATAAGCACATCCATGTCAGCATGGTAAATCCTGCCGAGCATCTCTGCATTTTTGAGCACCCTCATCGCGTGGTTGAAATCGTGCGATGGATCGTTTTTAATGTTCTTCTTTGCAATCTCTATGAGCTTATGCTTCAATTTCCAGTCCATAATATCTCCAATGAGCAAATTCGTGCTTTCCGCAATGCATTAGATGCAAATACATGTTTTTATGCTTTTTCAAGATGTGCAAAGAATTTAGATAAATATTTAAAGTTCAGCATAAAACTTATAATTGTCATATAGGGATTCTTATTGTTTATTATGGTGGTAAAATGAGAGCAAAATTCGAAAATGAATTCACCTTCAAGAAGTTTCTTGAAAGCGGCCGCGAGGAGGAGTTTGACAGGCTTTTCGAAAGCGCCGTGGAGGAAGTCAAAAGAGAGCTGAACAAGGAATACCCACTATATATAGGAGGAAAAGCAGTATATGCAAGTGAGAAGCTCACAGAGAAATCCCCGATAGATGGAAGCATTCTAGGAATTTTTCAAAAAGGCACAAGGGATCATGCAAAGCAGGCAATAATCGAGGCAAAGAAAGCTTTTGAGCAGTGGAGCAGCACAAGCTACAAGGAGAGGGCGGCGCTTTTCAGGAAAGCTGCAGACATATTCGCGCAAAACAAGTTTAAGCTTGCGGCAATATTGAGCTACGAAAATGGCAAGTCCAGATATGAATCTGTGGGAGAGGTAGATGAAGCGATAGATTTCATGCGCTATTATGCAAACGAGCTCGAGATGAACAAAGGCTATGTAAGGAAAACATTCATGGGTGCAAGCAGCGCAAAGGTAAATGCGGGCTTCCAGGGCGCGCCATCAAGCGAGGAGCGCGTAACGATAGCGATGAAGCCATACGGTGTCTTCGGAGTCATTGCACCTTTCAACTTTCCTGTTTCGATATCTGTAGGGATGAGCGTAGGTGCACTGATAACAGGCAACACTGTGGTGTTCAAGCCAAGTTCAACAGACAACATGTCCATGCTCACGGGCCTCAAGATCTATGAGCTCTTCAAGCAAGCGGGCCTGCCAGACGGTGTTTTCAACTACCTTACAGGGCCTGGATCAGAAGTTGGAGATGAGCTTGCTAGCAATGCGGATGTTGCCGGAATTGTTTTTACTGGCTCAAGGGCCACAGGTCTTGGCATGATCGCAAAGAACTTTGCTGCAGGAAAGCAGAAGGTGTTCATTGTAGAAATGGGTGGAAAAAACCCGACAATAGTGTCTAAACATGCAGACATAGATGACGCAGTTACAGGGGTTGCAAGTGCTGCTTTTGGCTATGACGGCCAGAAATGCAGCGCGCTTTCTCGTGTTTATGTGCACGAATCGATAAAAGAGCTTTTCATAAGCAAGCTCATAGAGAAGATAAGGGGCTTCAAGATAGGCAATCCGTTGGAAAAAGGAGTTTATATGGGTCCATTGATAAGCGAAAGCGCATATAAAAGGTACATGGAATCAATAGAGAGGGCGAAGCAGGAAGGCCGCATTCTTTATGGGGGCAATAGGGTAAATACTGGCTTGAACGGATTCTATGTTGAGCCGGTGCTTGTGGAAGTGCCGCATAGCAGCTATCTAGTGCACAACGAGCTATTTGTGCCAATATTGACCATAGAAGGCTACAAGGACTTTGATGAAGCGCTCAGAATGGCGAATGATGTAGAATATGGGCTTACCGCCGGATTGTACAGCAACAACAGGAAGGAGATAAAGCAATTTATGGATAAGATGCAGGCTGGCGTAATGTATATCAACAGGGCGATAAGCGCCACAACCGGAGCGATAGTGGGCCTGCACACATTTGTAGGATGGAAAGGAAGCGGCCTCACTGGCAAGGGCACGGGAAGCAAGTTTTATCTGCAGCAGTTCATGCGTGAGCAGAGCATCTCTCTCACCATAAAGAAGCAGTGATTCTTTGCTTCTTAGGCTGCTCTACAAATTCCAAAAATATAGGAAGTCAAAGATCTCTATTAACAATCATACGCTTAATGCCATAATAGCTGATTCTTGGGCCAAAAGGGCGCTAGGCCTAATGTTCAGAAAGAACCTTGGAGAAAAGGAGTGCATGCTTTTTGTGTTTCCCAGGGAGGGTAGATATGGAATATGGATGCGCAATATGCTCTTTCCTATAGACATAATATGGATCAACAAAGAGATGGTTGTTGTAGATTACAAAAAAGGTGCTAAGCCCTGTGCGCTTTTTGACTGCATTACTTATATGCCAAGGGAAAACGCAAAATTCATAGCAGAAATGAGAAGCGGCACAATAAAAAAGCTAGGGATAAAGATAGGATCTAATATCAATTTTGGCAGGAAATGATAATACGAAAAATATTCGATGAAAAGAAAGAAAAAGAAAAGAGGAAAAGGATTTACCTTCTTCCCCTCCTGTTCATCTTCGCTCTTGCAACATAGCCGTTCTTATCTATGTAGTACAAGTAGCCCTCTTCTCTCTCTATCTTTTCCTTTCCTATCCTCGCCTTTCTTCCGCGTGCGTTTGCCTTCATTGGTGTTTTCCAAACGTAGCCATCCTTTCCGAGATAATAAAGATAGCCGTCTTCCCTCTCTATTCTTTCGCTTCCTACTCTTTCAGCCATTTATCTCACCAATAATATCTCGATAAATACATTTAAATAACTATCGTCGAAGCGTCGAGAGCAAGGTAAATACAAAACTTTTGAGAGTTTTGCTTCTTCATAATGTATGAGAAATGCGGAGAATGATAAGGAAATATAATGACAGACTCGCAGTTGAAGGAGAAATTCATGCGTGAAGAGAGAATTCGGTGAAAAATCTGCACTCAAAAACAGACGAATCGATGATTGCAGAAGCGATCCAAAAGTTTTGGGTATATGATATGTTGGAGAGTTATGCGCTCAGCAAAATGTAAATGCATAACTGTAATTTGCGGAGACAAAAGAGTATAATACCCATATACTCAATTATTCAACAGAGCAATTCCTATTTAAATATTTTGCTTATGGAATAAGTATGTGGTTTGCATGATCAACATAAAAATGCTGAAAAAATTAGACCTAAGCGGCGCAATAATGATAGAAGGCTTTCCAGGAATAGGGCTGGTAGGGCCGATGGCAATAAGCTATATAATAGACAAGCTTGGCATGGCCTATATAGGCTATATTGAGAGCGAAGAATTTCCTCCGCTAGTGTCAATACACAAAGGTGAGCCTATGCCACCTGTGAGGCTTTACTACAGCGAGAAGTTCAAGATTGTCACAATATTTGCCGAGTTCGCTCTTCCTGTGGAGCTTGTCGGCAGCATAACGAATGCAGTATACAGCTTCGTGACAGCAAACAAGATAAAAGAGATCATCTCTATAAGTGGCATACCATCAAGCGAAGGAGGCGTGCACTCCTTTGCAATTGCTTCATTGAATTCCCTCAGTGCAGAGGTTCAAAAAGCAGGCATGAAGCCTATAGAAGAGGGTGTTGCAAGCGGTGTCAACGCGCTGCTTTTAATGAAGGCAAAGCTAGACAGCTTGCCAGACATCAACATACTTGTGCCCGTGGAGCAGGATATAATCGATCCAAAATACGCAGAAAACGCCATAGACACATTGAACAAGCTTCTTGACCTGAACATAGACACAAGCGAGCTTAAGAAAGAGGCAGAAGAGGTAGAAGCAAAAATCCAAGAGCTCATAAAGAAGCACTCCGAAAGCCATAGAAGCTATAAGAAGGTTGTGGAGGCTTCTGGACCATCGATGTATGCTTAAGCAGGGGTGGCAGAGTCTGGTCTGGCTGGCATTAGCTAAGCCACGGAAAATCGCGCAGGACTTAAGATCCTGTGGCCTAGCGCCTTCGTGAGTTCAAATCTCACCCCCTGCACCTTCAAGACACGCATTGCATAAGCATGTTTTGGTGTGGGAGAATTCTAAGTGCATGTTGAGGATTTAGAAAGGATCTCTTTTAGAATAAAGAATTTTTGCTCAATTTCTTATTTTGAAAATGCAAGAGCCTAGTTCAATAATGAACGTCATAGATCATATGCTCTTTGTCAGTCCTAAGTACTTCTCTTATGCCTTTCATGATAGCTCTCAATAATTCATTTTCATCTACGCTCGTCAGGTCCCTTAAATGGTACGCATTGATCCTTACTCTGAATTTGCTATTGGTGTTTTCTACCTTCACCAGCATTGTATGTTCATTTTTGTAGAAAACTAGTATGTCCATTATCCCTTCTTCAGATTTATTCTTCAGTATTATGTCATTTGCATCAACACCAATTGAGGAAGCAACCGCTTTGCCTATCTCCTTTGCGACACTCCCATAAATCTGCGATGCCTCTATTGTCTTTTTCACCATAATTTTCCACCGCAATATAATATGCAACGAAAAAGACTTATTTCTTCTTATTAGGCGTTTCTGCTTATGACAAATTCGGCGATAAGCTTAAGCCTTTCTTTTGCTTTCGATTCGGGAAGCGCCTTGTCAAGTTCATTGAGGCATTTTTCGACAAGCTCCTGCTTCTTCTTGTCTGCATATTCAATTGCCCCTGTTTTACTAATAAGTTTTATTGCTTCATTTATAAGGTTTTGATCTGATGTGTGCATGTTGAGTATTTCCACAAGCCTTCTTGCCTCGTTTTCACTTAGCTTGTGGAGTGCATGAATCACAAGGAGTGTTATCTTGCCTTCGGTAATGTCTTCCCCTATGACACCTTTGTTCTCTGCCACCTTGCTTTCGCTTACATTGAGTATGTCATCCTGCAGCTGGAAGGCTATGCCCAGCTCTGTGCCGAACTTCCCAAGAAGGTTGACTTGCCTTTTTGTGGCGCCGCCAAGCACAGCTCCGATCTTGGCTGCCATTCCGGTGAGCACGCCTGTCTTTGAATATGCCATTTGCAAATATTCCTTTTCTGTGATTTTCATCGGGTCTATCATAAGCCTGTGCCACGCGAGGTCTATGCCCTGGCCTATGCCGAGCTTCAGCATATCCCTCTGGTATATGTCGAGTATCTTGGTTTTTGTGCTTCTACTCACTTTTCTGCTATCAAGGAGTGCAACTATAGGGAAATAAAACATAAAGTCTCCAAGATTTACTGCAATGTCAAGGCCGTATTTTTTGTGTATCGTAGGCCTGTTTCTTCTCATCTCTGAATTGTCTTCTATGTCGTCATGTATCAGTGTGCCTGTGTGTATTATTTCAGGTATAACAGAAAACTCCATATAATCATCAGGATTTTTGCCGAGTGCCTCTATGATGGTTAGCATGAGCAGAGGCCTTATCCTTTTGCCGCCCGCTTCGAGTATGTATTTCGAAGGCTCGATGACACCCTTCAGTATAGCTTTAGAATCGAACTGATAGCCGCTTCTTCCAAGTATCCTCTCAAGGTTTCTTGGAGAGCTTTCATTTGTAAGGTATTCCTCTATTTCTTTGTTTACCTTCTCAGCAACATTTTTCATGTATTCGAGCAATTCGGAATTTTCTTGTGGATTCATAAAGATCATTTATGTATATAAAAGTGCAATTATTAAATACTAATATTTGCTTAAGTTTGGGTCCGGAAAGTGCGGGCTTTCAAGCAAAGAAATAAAATATTTTACCTCAATAACATAATCTACTAATTGTATGCAAGGTTATTGAAATGGAGAGCTATGATGTTATAGTTGCAGGTGCAGGAATGGCAGGTTCTCTGGCTGCAGCCATGGCAGCGAAGAATAATGCCAATACGCTGTTGCTCGACAGGAACAAAGAGGAAGAAGTGGGCAAAAAAACAAACTGGGGCTGGGTATGCGGTGATGCAGTTTCAAAAGCCCATTTAGATTTTCTAAACGAAAAGACAGGCATAACATTTGGAAGGCCAGAGCTAGACCTTGAAGTTGATGGTGTTCTTGCGTTTTCCCCAGATCTCAGCCATAAGTTCAAGTTTGAAGGTGTAGGTTATTCTTTGGACAGGCCCTCATTTGAAAGAAAGCTGCTAAGCTATGCGCTCAAGTATGGTGCTCATTATGAGAGCGAATTTGAGGTTGAAGGTCCAATCATAGAGAATGGCAGGGTTGTCGGTATATTTGGAAGGGACAAGAGCAAGGCGCATAGGGAGGTAAGGGCAAAGGTTGTGATTGATGCATTGGGCATTGCAACAGTGCTTAGGAGGAAGCTTCCAGACAATATATACATAGACAGGGAGATAGATATCAATGACATAGAGGCAACAGGAAGGTACATATACTACTTCGATCTGGACCATGAAGATGTAAGTTACTACGACCCGAAGAATGCAATAATACACCTGAACCAGGAGCTGGCGCCCGGTGGCTATGGATGGGTCTTCCCAAAGAGTGATGGAAGGGTGAATATAGGAGTAGGAGTGCAAAAGAAGAGCCTTGACATAAGGAACCAGAAGCTGGGCAAAAAAGACACTTTGCACACGCTTATTGAAGAATATGTGAAGTGGAATCCTGTGCTTAAGAACCTGCGCATAGACACCAGGAACAACAATGGCAGGGGATACTGGTCTGTTGCAGTAAGGCGCCAGATGGAGAGCTTAGTTTACGAAGGCTATATGGGTGCTGGAGACAGCATGGCGATGCCAAACCCGCTAAGTGCCGGAGGCATAGGCCCGTCGATGGTTGCCGGAGTGCTTGCCGGAGAGGTTGCTGCCCAAGCTGTCCACAACAATGACACAAGCGTAAAGGGCTTGTGGGATTATAACGTAAAATTCAACGAATCATATGGAAAAAAGACCGCTGGGCTTGAGGTTTTCAGGATTTACCTGCAGTCGCTGAACAACGAGAGGCTCAACTACGGGATAAAAACATTCATAAGTGCCAAGGAAGCTGAGCAGCTAAGCTACGGGCTTGTGCCTGAGCTCAGCATCGCTTCAAAGTTCAGGACAATCCTCAAGGGTGCGGCAAACATCAATGCATTTAAGAATCTTCTTTTCGTAGTAAAGGAAATGAAGAAGCTAAACGAGCTTTACAGCAACTACCCGAGAAGCCCAGAAGAATTTCCAAAATGGAAGAAGGCAGTGCAGGAAGAAATAAGCCTGGCAAAGGAGAGATTCAAGCCAGATCCAATATAAATGTGGTGTGTTTATGGAAGAGTATACAAAATTTGAAAAGGCGAGGATTATAGGTGCAAGGGCGCTTCAGCTGGCATATGGCGCCCCGCCGCTCATAAAGGTGCCGGAGCATATGATAGACCCGCTGGAGCTAGCAGAGCTCGAATTTGAGAAAGGCGTGATTCCAATCACTGTAATAAGGAGAAGCGCAAGCTCCGATGAGCAGTGAAAAGTACCCTATGCTTCTTTGAGCTTTTTCCCATAAAGCGTATAAAATTCAACATTCTTCATATTGAAATTTCTAAGCATTGCACTCATAGCGCTTCTGCCTCTGTCATTTCCAACTGGCGTGCCCATTATAAGTTCATTGAATGCCGGGGCAACCACAAGAATGTTGCCTCTTGAATGGGCAATAGCCCAAACCTTTTCTTCCTCAGTGCTATTTTTCCTTATTAGTGCCGTAGCGTGGTTGTGTGCAGCAATGATAAATTTGCTCGAAAGCACATTTTTGGAGGGTTTCGCGTGCCCATGCAGGAATGCAAAACCCCCTATTACAAGCTCTTTGTACATCGGCAAATCTATAAGATCATCAAGATGAGCATCATGATTTCCCAAAATGATTTTTATATCGTATTCTTTGCCAGTCAATCCATCGAAGAAATTTTTGACGAGAAATGCCTCCTGCCTTGTCGGCCTCATTATGCTGTTCTTTATGTCTCCAAGTATTATCATGTGCTTCAATGCATATTCATCCATTATTGCCTTTATTTTCTCAAGCATTATTTCCGTTGCATCAAACAGGTATATGCCCTTTTTTGACAGTTCCAGCTCTATCCCTATGTGGAGGTCGCCAAGCACAAGGTACCTCTCTCGCATTATTGTGGCAATCAGCGCAGGCTTGCCGTATAAGAATCTTATCCCTTTGAGTTTTTGCATAAGATTATTTTACAACTACTTTTATTAACTTTTATTGGCTATTCTACATAAGTCTTTGTATGCCTGGATTGTCACCAAAAATAGGAAGCATGTTTGGGATAGATATTCAGCTCCATTGGTCATTCATCCTTCTTTTACTACTTTTTCTCGTATTGAGTGTATACCTATTCCTTATCTGGGTGCTTCTTTTTATATGCGTGCTGATACATGAGCTCGCCCACTCGATAACATCAAAAAGGAATGGCGTAGAGGTGAAGAAGATCGTGCTATACCCGTTTGGCGGGGGCTCAATAATAGACTTTGAGAAGGTAAAGCCAGACCTAGAGTTTAGGATAGCAATAGTAGGCCCATTGATGAGCCTCTTCCTTGGAGCGGTGTTCGGGATAGCAGCAGCATATGCACCAGCAGGCATTATACGTTATACGATACAGATTCTATTCATACTCAATATCCTGCTTGGGGTGTTCAATCTCCTTCCATGGCTTCCCCTCGATGGTGGGAGGGCACTAAGAAGCTATATGCAGAGGCGCAATGATTACTATGCAGCAACAAAAAAGTCGGTGCTTGTCAGCAATGCAATCACCGCCATTTTCATCATAGGCACATTCGTATATGTGATATTTATAAAGGGCTCATTTTTCTACAAGGAGTTCATAGTCCTGTGGGATATTGTGATAGCACTTTTCATATATAATGGTGCACAGGAAGAGCTTATTACTGCATTTGTAAAAACCCACATAACAAAGCTTCATGTGCATAACGCGATGAGCAAGAATTTCGTATTCGTAAAGCCTACGACAACGCTAGCAGAGCTTTATGTGCAGATGCTCAAGCGCCATACGCATATAGCAATATATGAACTTGGCGGCAAGGTATACATAATACCAAACATACCAAAGCAGGCGCTGAAGAAGCCTACTATTGATGCATATACGACAGTCTCGCAGCTAGGGGTTGAAATACCAAAAATATCATATTTTGAAAGCCTTTACAACGCTTTGCAAAGGATGCAGATCAACGAGACCAATGTAGCAGCAGTTTCAAAGCGCGAAAAGATCGTTGGCCTGTTGCTCATGCAGCATGCTGAAGCAATAATAAACCTCTATCTTTCGCATACCAATGCAAAGGGTGATTTCGCAAAGAAATAGCGCACGCGCAATAGAGGCAAGTAGCAAATAAAATAGCAAATAAAATAACAAATAAATAAATGTGCTTTCATATCTATAAAGGCGACTGAGGTGCAGATATGCTTCACTTGGATACTCTAGTGCTACACAACTTCAAGTCTTTCAAGCATGCGAGTATAAAGTTTGCCAATGGCTTCAACTGCATTATTGGCGCCAATGGCTCAGGCAAGTCAAGCATTTGCGATTCGCTCCTTTTTGCGCTTGGTGAAAATTCTCTCAAGAGGCTTCATGTCCCTTCTTTCTCCTATTTAATAAATACATCTGCAAAGCCGAGGCCGGAAGATGGCGTAAAGAGGGCTTATGTAAAGCTGACACTTACCGGTGATGCAGAATATGAGATAATGAGAGTTATAAAGTCAAACAACAAGATAAGCTACAGGCTAAACGGAAAGCATGTCACAAAGCAGGAGATATTGGACCTTTTGCACCACCACCACTGCGAGATAAACGAGACAAATGTGATAGCTCAAGGAGAGATAGAGAAAAAGCTTGATCTCAATGCAAAGGAGAGGAGGGAACTTATTGATGTGGCAGCTGGAATTAAGGAATTCGATGAGAAAAAGGAAGCCTCGCTGAAGGAGCTGGAGAAAGTGGAGGAAAAAATAAATGAGGCAAAGGTCATGCTTAACGAGCGCATCGGCTTTTTAGAGGAGTTGAAGAAGGAGAAAGAGGATGCCGAGCGCTACATGGAGCTCACTTCGCTATTGAAGAGGGCAAATTTCACCTTGCTCAGCAGAAAGGAGGAGGCATTGTCAAAAGAATATTCCAGTATTGCAAAAAACCTTGCAGAGAAGAACTCTAAGATAGAGAGCCTGGAAAATAGCATAAAAGAGCTGGATATGGAAATAGAGAAGATATCTTCACAAAAGCAGTCCCTGCTTGATGCCCTGAGCACGCACTCATCTGAAGCAAGCGCTAGCAGCAGGATACTGGAGGAGATAAACAAAAATATTGCGGTGCTTGAAGCAGAGATAAATTCGGCAGCATCAAGAATAGAAGATCTAAAGGCAAAAGAGGAATCAATAAATAGCGAGAGGAAAAAAATTTTGGATTCTATTGAAGAAAGCAAAAAAGCCCTTGAAGAGGTAAGGAAGCAACTTGCAGAGAAGGAGCCTCAAATTCCTGATTTGGAGCCTGAGCAGGACTTAGCAGAGACTGTTTCAAAATACGAAGCAAATCAGAAAGTGATTTATGAGCTTGTCTCGCAAAAAGAGGCGCTTTCAAGCGAAAAGGCAATGTGTGAGTCGAAGATAAGCGAGCTTAAAGAAGAGATTTCAAAGGCTGATGAAGCAATAGCAGATTCTTCAAAGGCTCTTGATGAAACCGAAAAAAGGAAGAAGCAGGCAGTGGCTTCTGCAGAAGAAAAGAGCAGATTGATAGAATTTGCGTCAGGAGAGCTTGCAAAGTTAAAGAAAAATGAGGCAGAGCTTAGAGAGAAGATTGACGATTACTACAGGCAGAGTGTTGAAATAAAGGAGAAGCTTGCGATGATGGGGAGCGGAGGAAGCAATATTGCTTTCCTTAGGGGCATTGATGGCTTCTACGGAAGCGCCGAAGAGCTTTGCACATATGAAGAAAAGCATGCGGTTGCCATACAGGCAGCGGCATCGAGCAGGCTCAGCTACCTTGTTGTAGACAATATAGATGTTGCAGCAAAAGCAATAGAAGTGCTGAAGGCAAAGGGGCTTGGTAGGGCGACATTCATACCATTGAAAGACCTAGTTGTGGCAAAAGAGCAAAAGCAGATAAAGGGCGCAATTCCATTGATATCTCTAGTGAATTTTGACAAAAAGTTCGAAAACGCCTTCTATTACATATTTTCAAATACCTACCTTGTGGAAAGCATAGGGCATGCCAAGGCCATAGGGATAGGCAAGGCAAGGTTTGTAACACCGGGTGGAGAAGTGATAGAAAGCTCCGGGGTTGTAAGTGGAGGAATAATCAAAGAATCGCGCGTGCAGCTTAATGCAAGGCTGAGATCTATAGAGAATGAAAAAGCCAGCCTTGAAAAGGGGATAAATGAGATAAAAGCAGGCATAGAAGCAAAGGCAAAGGAAATCGCAAGCATGCAAGTAGAGCAAATGGGCATGAAGGTAAGAATAGAGGAGCTTGAAAGCAGCGCAAAGAAGATAAGCAACGAATTATATGAGAGGCAGAGCAACAAAGGCATGCTGGAGGAGAAGCTCAAGAATGAGGAGGAGGCGCTTGGAAATATAACTGTAAAGCTTGCAGAAGCAGAGGAAAAAATTTCAAGCCTTAAAAATGAGAATGAAAGCCTATACAGGATCATATCGGGGCTTCATTCAAAGACTGCAAAGAGCGGCCCTTCAAAGGTGCGCGCTCTCAGGGAGGAGGTAGAAGGATTGAAAATAAAAATGGCAACCAAGGAGAAGGAAAGCGAGATGCTACAAAACAGGCTCAATGCGATAAGCGAAGAGCTCAGTTCAATTGAAAAAGAGAAGGAAAAGCTCAAAAATGGGGCAGAAGGCTCCAGTGGGAAGCTCGAAGAGTTAAAGAGAAGCGCCAAGGAGCTTGAGGCGAAGATCAAAAGCATGGACGAAAAGTCTTCCAGCACGTACAAGCAGATAAGCGGGCTGGACGCAAAGCTTGCATCTCTCTCGCAGGAGCGCGGAAGGCTTTCGGGCGAGCTGGAAAGGGCAAAGCGCGATGTTTATAACCTAGAATCATCGAAAGTGCAGATAGAGACAAAGCTGGGTGACATAAAGGCAGAACTTTTGACATTTGGATCAATGCAACAACTTGATAAGAGCTCAGAGGAGCTGGAGAAGCAGTCTGTGCTATGGAAGGCAGAGATAGAGAAGCTTGGCGCTGTAAACCTCAAAGCACCTGAGATATATGAAGAAAAGAACAGGGATGTCAACGAGGCGAGGGAGAAGGTTGCAACATTGGAAAGCGAGAAGGAATCAATACTAGGCATGATAAGCGAGATAGAGGCAAAGAAGGTAAATGTGTTCATGGAGACGTTCAACGAGGTGAATGAAAACTTCAAAAAGCTGTACAGCAACGTCTTCCCAGATTACGGCTACCTTGAGCTTGAAAATCCAAAAGATCCGTTCAATTTCGGGCTTCTTATAAAGATACGCGGGAGCAACAACAAGGAGAAGATAACCATCGCGCCTTCCGGCGGTGAGAAATCCCTCTATATGCTCATGCTCATATTTGCAATACAGATGTGCAAGCCAATGTCTTTTTACATTTTCGACGAAATAGATGTTGCGCTTGACAAGGAAAACACAAAGAAGCTTTCTCTGATTATAAAGGAGCTAAGCAAAAATTCCCAGATGATTATTGTGAGCCACAACGACAATCTGATAATATCCGCTGATGCTGCAATAGGGGTGGCAAAGAACAACGGGGAGTCAAAGGCATTCGGCATAGAGATATCAGAGTTAAGGGCAAAGGAGCAGGTAGAAGGAAGTGCTTAAAATGAAAAAAGTGAAAAAAACCAAACAGCTTAAGACATGGCCCCTTTATATACTGTTCATTGTGCTTTTTGTCATATATATAATGGTGCAGCATTATAGCGGAGCTTCGATTATTGTTGGGTCGCTGCTGTTTCTCCTCATAATAATCATTATTGTACTTGAATTCATGAATGGTGTGCATGAAGCGGGCTATAAGAAGAATATCATAGAAGTCGCCATTGCAGTGCTTATTGTTGTGTGCATATGGTTTGGGCTCGAAATGCTGCTTAGAACTGGCTCCCCATTGAATGTGGTGCCAAGCTGCAGCATGCTTCCGACGCTGCACAGAGGGGACCTTGTTGTGATAGAAGGAGTAAGCTCAATAAAGCAGCTCAAAGCTCCTGTAGTGAATATGACTGCCTCGCAGTTTGCAGGGCTGAACAGTAGCATGGAGAGCGAGTTCTTGGAATGCGTAGCCTACAAGCCTACATTGCAGGGCTATGTAATATCGCAGTTTGTGGGGCCAGGGTATTCGATAGGCCTTTATGCCCCTGCCATAAACAGAGTAATCCCTTTAAGCATGCAAAATGGCATCATAACATATACATGCGGGGAGAGGAATGTTATATTCCAGAATGGAACAATGCTGAAAGAAGCTTATACAACTGCCATTACTATAGATGGTACAACGATCGTTGGCGACAGAAACAACAGCATCATAGTATACAAGACAATTCCACAGGACAGCTTCTACAAGGAAGGCGATTTGTATATAGTGCACAGGGTCTATGCGATAATAAATGCAAGCGGCAATTATTATGTGCTTACTAAAGGTGACAACAACCCAGGGCTTGACATGCAGTATGGAAATTACCCAATACCATTGAAAGATGTGGAGGGCAAAGTGGTGGGGGTAATACCATATATAGGTTACTTGAAGCTTGTGATGAGCAACAGCTTTTCGCAGCCATATGGATGCAACTTCACCACGCAGCACTAATCATGCAACGCCAGTTGGGCTTATATTTGGATATCCTTTTGTGAGTTCTATCTCTAATGTGCAGTAATCCTTCTCATTTTATACGAGTCTTCATTATAAATTCTCATTATCTTGGGCTCATGCCCCCAGTTGGAATTGCGAAAGGTTTATAAGAAGTAAGATTTTAATTACATTATGCTGAAGAGCGTGGGGGAGCAGAGAAGGGAAGAAAGCAAGCACCTGCTGCTTAGGGTGGATCAAGAAATTAGCGCAAAATATGACAGCAAAAATATTTCTTATGATGTGGATCCAGAAAAGCTTCCTTTATTTTTGAAAAGCTACATCATTACATGGGAGAAGCAGGTTAGCGGTGTGTATGAGAACTATGTTAAGAAGTGGCTCTTGTCAAACAATATCCCTGCACTATATGAATTAAAATTCGACCTCAATGAAACATTCATACACGCACCAGATTTTATAACAGGATTAATGACAGATGATGGCAGAATTGTGCTCATAAATCCGCATCATAACCTTAACCGTAAGTTCACAGAGGAGCAGATAATGCTCCGCAAGGCGGGCTTTTACGTAATAGTGATATCTAAAGATAGGTGCAACAACTGCGAGGGTTTTGCCGACGAATGCTGGTACATAGAATCGGATGCAAGTGCAAAAATACAAGAGGCGCTTGCAAATGCATCATTAGAATTCCATCACTTACGTGAAGATGAGCTCATACAGAAGCTTATTGAAGAAAGAGCAGGGGACTTTATAATGACAAAAAAGCCCGAAAGCCTGCTCCGCAATAAGCCTGTGCATGCATGAAATGACAGGCACAGTGGCATCATAGCATCATAGGCAGAAATAATCCTTTTTATACCTTTCCTTTCATAATATTTAATCACATTTAAAGCTCAGCAATCTGTTGCTTTTCATGCTGGTAATATGGCAGATTTATCTAGCAGTATAAGGCTGGCTGTAGACAGCGGAAAGGTAGTGTTCGGAGTGAAAGAGGTAGCAGCAAGCATAAGGAAAAGCGACGCAAAGCTTGTAGTTGTGTCTAATAAAGGAAGAAGCTCCGACATAAGTGACATTACACATATCGCAAAGATTGCATCTATAAAGGTCATACCGTTCGATGGAAACCCTATAGAGCTCGGCGCAGTTTGTGGCAAGCCTTTTTC
The DNA here is from genome assembly GCA_049966495.1 of Candidatus Micrarchaeia archaeon. Classification (GTDB taxonomy): domain Archaea; phylum Micrarchaeota; class Micrarchaeia; order Micrarchaeales; family Micrarchaeaceae; genus JAKAWW01. The sequence goes on along the minus strand of JBMFUN010000001.1, from coordinate 24,903 downwards.
AGTCTCGACGCTTGCGATAATAGACCCAGGAAACTCAAGCATATTGGAGGAAAATAAATAATAAAGAAGCAAAATAATGAGTGATTGATTGCCCAACGGTGAATTTGCAGGAAGGAAGCTTTTGAGGCAGAGAAAGCACCAAAGGCTGTTGAAGAAATGGCTCAAGAGGAAGATGCTCAAGCTTAAAGAGAAATATGACCCAGTGGGTACAGTGCCAAGGGCGAGGGCGCTTGTGCTTCAGAAGTTTGCAGTAGGTCAGAAGCAACCGCACTCCGGGCAGATAAAATGCGTAAAGGTTCAGCTTATAAAGAACGGCAAGGTTGTAGGTGCTTATGTGCCCGGTGATGGCTCAATAGGATTCATAGACGAGCATGACGAGGTGACAATAGAAGGGCTCGGGGGCTCGCAGAGGGGCCAGATGGGAAGCATACCAGGGATGAAATATAAGGTTGTCGAGGTAAACGGCGTAAACCTCAAGCTCATAAGGACGGGCAAGAAGGAAAAGCCTAAGAGATGATTAAATGAATGCTGATGAAAGCAAAGATGCACAGGTTAAGCAGGCCCAGCAGAGCCAGCAGGTGCCAAGTGCAGAAGAACTTAATGCAGGCACGCAGAAGGCAAAAAAGAAGCCAAAGCCGCAGCCCACGCCTGCAACAGAGATAGGAATCAACGAGATAATGCTTTTCAACAAGTACAGCTATAATGTAGAAATACATGATCCTAGTTTGCGCAACTACATAAATTTGAAGAGGGAGGCATATCCAAACTCATACAGGAGAGGAAGCAACAAGGATTTTTCCAAGGCGCAGATCAACATTGTAGAGAGGCTTGAAAACGCGCTTATGCGCGGCGGCACAGGTGACAAGATAAGCGGCCACGTGATAAGAACCGAAGGCAGGCTGCAAGGCAAAAAGCTTAAGGTAATAAAGATCGTCGAAAAGGCCTTTGACATAATAAACAAGCAGACAGGGCAGAACCCACTCCAAGTTCTTATAGATGCATTAGAGTATTGCGCCCCGATAGAAGATACAACAAGAGTTATATATGGAGGCATAACCTCAAATGTCGCTGTCGATGTGAGTGCGAGCAGGAGGCTTGACATAGCGCTAAGGAACATAGCAATGGCAACCATAATAGGCGCTTTTGGAAGCAAAAAGGACATAGTGGAGGTTCTTGCCAATGAGCTAATTCTTGCATCAAGAAACGATCCAAACAGCTACGCGATAAAGCGCAAGAATGAGATAGAGAGAATGGCAAGGAGTGCAAAGTGACGTGGTTCTTATGGTAAGGAAGGAATATGTTGTAGAGGAAATATCAAAACTTATGAGCAATATAGACCAGATACGCAACATAGCGATAATAGCCCATGTGCATCATGGCAAGACAACGCTTACAGATTCGCTCCTTGCGCAGGCAGGCATAATATCCAAGGCTGTAGCTGGAGAAGTGCTCTATACCAATTACGAGCAGATAGAGAAGGACAGGCGCCTTACGATAAAATCTGCAAACATCTCCCTAGGCTATGAATACAAGGGAAAGGAGTATATAATAAACCTTATCGATACACCGGGCCACGTAGATTTTGGTGGCTATGTGACAAGGTCGATGAGGGCTGTTGACGGAGTTGTGCTCCTTGTGGATCCTGTAGAGGGGGTAATGCCCCAAACAGAGACTGTTTTGAGGCAGGCACTGAAGGAAAAGGCAAAGCCCGTGCTTTTTGTCAACAAGGTTGACAGGCTCATAAACGAGCTCAGGCTTACACCTGAGCAGACATACGAGAGGCTGCTAAACCTAATAAATGACATAAACAAGCTTATAGACCAGTATGTGCCTGAGGAATTCATAGGCAAATGGCGCGTAAGTGTGGAAGACGGCAGCGTTGTTTTCGGCTCTGCAATGGATAAGTGGGCCATATCCATGTATTTAATGAAGAAGAACAACGTGAACTTCAAGCACGTGTTCGAGCTTACTGCGCAGGGTGAGGAGGGCTTGAAAAAGCTCCAGGAGATCGCGCCTATTGACGAGGCAACGCTTGCCATGGTCGTTGAGCATCTGCCTTCGCCCAAGGTTGCCCAGAAGTACAGGATACCGCAGATATGGCATGGCGACTTGAACAGCGAGGAAGGAAGGGCGATGCTGGATGTGGATGCAAACGCTAAGGCGAGCATTGTAGTTTTTGGTATAACCTATGATGAGCACAGCGGCGAAGTGGCAGTAGGCAGAATATTCTCAGGCACAGCGAGAAAGGGCACAGAGCTTTATATCTCAGGAAGGGCCCAGACCCAGAGGCTGCAGCAGGTGGGCATATACATGGGAAGGGATCGTGTCACTGTTGAATCAATACCTGCTGGCAACATCGTTGCGCTTGTAGGCCTTAAAGATGTATCTGTTGGCGACACGCTTAGTGAGGGCAAGCCGATAGAGCCTTTCGAGCAGATAGTCCACTATTCCAAGCCAGTCGTAACAAAGGCGATAGAGGCAAAGGATTCAAGGGATACCACAAAGCTCATAGAGGCGCTGAGGGAGCTTTCAAAGCAGGATCCAACTATAAAGGTTGAAATAAATCAGGAGACAGGGGAGCACCTTGTGAGCGGAATGGGTGAACTGCATTTGGAGATAATAGAGACAAAGCTCAGAGATGAGTTCAAGATTCCTATAATAACAAGCGAGCCCATTGTTGTTTATCACGAAACAATACTCTCGAGCGCTGGCCCCGTGGAGAGCAAAACGCCGAATAGACATTCAAAGTTCTACATAAAAGTTGATCCACTGAGTGAATCTGTGCTAAAGGCCCTTGACGAGGGAGCCATAAGGGAAGGAGCTCCAAAAGGCCAGGCAGCAATAGAGGCAATGGTGAGTGCGGGACTTGACAGGCAGATAGCAAAGAGCACGGTATATGTTTCTAATAACTGCATTCTTGCAGATGTGACGCACGGAGTGCAGTACATGAATGAAGTGATGGAGCTTGTTGTTGACGGGTTTACAGAAGCGGTAAAAGACGGGCCTCTTGCTAGAGAGAAATGCTCTGGCGTGCTTGTAAGCATTGTCGATGCAACCATACATGAAGACCCTGTCCACAGGGGCCCTGCGCAGGTAATACCGGCAATAAGGCGCGGCATATATGCTGCGATGCTTACAGCTGGAGTTAAGCTCCTAGAGCCTAAACAGATCTTTACGATAAACATGCCCCAGGATTACCTCTCCAATGTGATTACATTTTTGCAGAGCAAGAGGTCTGTGATACAGAGCATAGGCCAGGAGAGGGAGCAAGCAGTAATAATCGCAAAGATCCCTGTTTCGGAAGTGATAAAAGGCTTTTCCAATGATCTTAGAGGATTGACGCAAGGAAGGGCGATATGGTATTACGAGTTTGCTGGCTATGAGAAGCTGCCTGAAGAGCTGCAGGAGAAGATTGTAAGGGAGATACGCACTAGGAAGGGCCAGCCTCCCGAGCCGCCAACTCCAAGCCAGTTTTTGGACTGAGTGCATGCGATTCATGGCTTGGCATCTTGACTATTTCAGGGCTAACCCAACAGAGCGCGGGCGTTCAAAAATCGCTGAAAGCGCAGAGCCCGTAAGCACTGGAGAATCCCTTATTGTGTTTGTAAGTTTTGAAAAGGGCGATGAGCAAAGGCTCAGCATAATAGATGATGGAGCAAGGGCGATAAGAGAAATTGCAGAAAGTGTGGGTACAAAAGAAATAGTCATCAATCCTTATGCTCACATGTTCGGGGAGCTTTCGAGCCCTGAATTCGCGCAGAGTGCAACATCAAAGCTTGCGGAAGAGCTTTCTAAAAGCTTCTCAACCAAGAAGCTCGCATTTGGCTGGTTCTATGAGATAGAGCTCAAGGCGAAGGGCCACAAGCTCGCTAGGCAATCTAGAATTGTATGATGTATGATACAAGCTTTGCATTGCATGCCTTATGCCATATATTTAAATTTTTGTAACAAAACTTTCTTATGCTCAGTATAGAGGTTTACGCCTATTCAGCTGCTTTTCTATGGGTTGTAGTGGATTCTATTTCTAAGAAATTTATAAACAGGATAGGAGTAAAAAAATCACAGCTCATTGTTGTATTTGCAGGCATAATCCCAATGCTTTTGCTCTGGGTTGCAAGCGGGGCAGGAATTGGAATGCATCACTTACCAATAATGCTTGCTCTTACTGTAGTAGCGGGATTTGCGCTTTTTTTGGGTTTTGCACTTGTATACAGATCAGTCAATACATCAGGAATTTCAAATGCGTATGTAATTGAAGAGATACAGCCTCCTCTTCTGATAATATTCGGTGTGCTTGCACTCGGGGAGCATTTAACACAGGTGCAATTGATCTGCATGTTGGTAATATTTTTGGGAATTGCATTGATAACCCTTACAAAAGGCCTTGAGATAAATAAAAAATTGGTTCCCTCAATAGTAGGGAATATTTCATGGGCGCTCTATTGGTTTTTTGTGATTATTGCAATATTCTATTACAAATCCTTTGTCTTTCCGATACTGCTTATAAGGATTTTCGCTGCTGTATTTGCCGCAGCATACATACTAAGCCATGAGAAAGGCGAAGCAAGAATAAAAGGAAATAGAATAGCGAAAAACACACTTTACGCAATGTCTTTGTTGGCAATAGGAGTTGGCATCTTGGACGGCACGGCGAATCTACTCTTTACAGTGATTTCATTTTCAAACAACGTTGCATTGGCCGGAACGATACTTTCAGTGGCGCCCGTTGCAATATGGCTTATAGGCTATTTTGCATATAAAGAGGTCATCAATACAAAGCAAAAGATCGGCTTCATAGTCGCAACTATTGGATATATTATGCTTACATTCCTATAAATTTGATCATTTTTAAAGTTGTTTCGCTTAATAGGCAATAATCAAAAATTTTTATACTTGTAAAACCTACAATATTTTGGTAATAAGATGGAGAGAGATGCCAGCTTAAGCATAGAAACTGAAAAGGCAGGAAGCATTGTCATGAGCAAGATAAGGCAGGCGGCAAAATCTGAGAGTCTTTCATTTGATTCACTAACAACTAATCCAATAATTGAAAAATGGGCTGATATTTTCATGGAAAGGATATACGGAAGAGAACCAAACCGCAGGTATTACGTGGCCTCAGTCGTCCTTGATGAAGACAGGATATATGTGCACCTCAAGACTGATGGGCTGAGAGGCTTAGGCATACTCTTTGGGTTGAACAGTTTATTGCGAGGCAGGCATGCTACATCATACGGCAAGCTTGCTGAAGAGATAAGCCTGGCATTGAAGCACGAATATCCAAATGCAAAAGTCATAGTAGACAACAAGGCTGACTCCAGCTTTGGCGACTAATGCAACGGTTTTTATCAAGAATTTGACTTTTTAGCAAGCGCCGAATGACAAAAAGCTTTAAATACCTTAATAGGAATAAATTCTATACTCTTTATCCACTGGATGAAGTAAAACCGACGGTGTTGTATATGGCAAAATCATACGTGAAGTTTGAGGTATCTAAAGATGTAGCTGACAAGACATACGAGGCGCTGCAGCTTGCCAAGCAGTCAGGCGTAGTAAGGAAAGGCGCAAATGAGGTAACAAAAAGCGTAGAGCGCGGACTTGCTTCTTTTGTGGTGATAGCAGAGGATGTCGAGCCGGAAGAAGTGGTTATGCACATACCAAAGATATGCGAGCAGAAAAAGATCCCTTATTCGTATGTTCCAAGCAAGCTTGATTTGGGCAAGGCGATAGGCCTCAACGTTCCATGCACAGCAATAGCTGTTGAAAATCCGGGCAAAGCCGAGCCTTCGATAAAGGACATAATCTCAAAGGTTACTGGAGTATCGCAGAAGGAGAAGGCTGAAAAGCAGCCTGAGGCCAAGCAGGCCCAGCAAAAGAAGTAATAAAGCTTTGTGGTACCTATGGCAGAGGAGCAGCCAAAGAGGCAGTTTGCAGGTTTTCTGGCTGAAATAGTTAGCGTGAACCGGGAGCAGAAGACTGGCGTATCTGGTGAAATATACCTTGTTTCAGCGCAGATACTTGAAGGCCAAGACAAGGGCAGGATCATAAGGCGAACCGTTTTAGGCCCGATAAAAGTGGGGGACATAATAAGGCTTCCAGACACAAGCAGGGAAGCAAGAGAGATAAAGGTAAAGTGATCGCATGAAGTGCTCCTATTGCGGCAAAGATGTAAAGAAAGGTACAGGTATAATGTATGTTTTCAAAGATGGCAGAATCACTTACTTCTGCTCATCAAAATGCTACAAGAATGGAATATTGATGAACAGGAGGATAAAAGGCTCTACCTCTCTTTCGGTCTCATAATCGTTTGATGCTTAATGCTTATGCTTCACTGTTTACTTGTTTGTTTGTCCTGATTGTTGTTTTTGTTTTCATCACTAAAGCTTATTTCCTCTATCTTTAGGTCCTTGGTATCAGCATCGCCGAGTGCCTTTCCCAAGATGTTTTCTATTCCAAACTTCATGAGCTTAGCCTGGTATCTGGATAGAAACACCTTCCTCCCTGCGCTGTCTCTTATAATATAGGCGCCACTATCGTCTACTGTGACTATAACATAATCATTTCCTTTGCTTATTCTATATGTTTTTGCCATTCTCAACACACTTTACCGTATCAGAATATTCCGCGCGCTCCTCTATAGCGCCATCCTCATCGTAAGCATAAAGCACGATAGTGAACTTGTAATCGTTCGGAAAGTTGTTGGGCATTGTGTAAATTTTGACAGCTTTCTCCTTTTTTTCACTGGGCTTGAGGAGGCCTATCCTGGTTTTGCCAACCTCCAGCTCCTTGTCAGGCGCCAGGGAAAGGGGTTTCTCAACATGTATCTCGGATTCGCACCAAAGAATTTTATCATATTTGTTCTCAAAAATCATTGAAAGAAGAGCCTCGTTCTTAAAATATGCCCTTAGCACATTGGGCTCTATCTTGGATTCGATGTTTATATTTCCCAAAATGACCACCTAAGACCTAAGTTATCTTAAACTATAAATAAAAGTATTATAAATAATAAACCTTATTAATACAAATAGAAAAAATATTAAATAGAAAAGGTATAAAAGCATACAAGATCTGCCTTAGGTGTGTTTATGGAGATCAATGAATCAAAGCTTATACTTAGCGAACTCAATCTTCGCGAGCTCAGGATTACAAAAGATGTAACAGAGACCAGAAGATCTATAGTGAGGTGGCTGGCACTTGCGCTTGGCATAATAAGTCCTGGGGAGTCAAGGCTGAGCGCTGTCTCTGTGCTTGACGCAATGTTATACTTTCAGTTTCAAGAGAGGAAAGATCCGGAAGTGCCAGAGCTCATGGAATATATAGGCAGCAAGTGGAGCCCCATAAATGAGAAAACCCTCAGGTACCATCTGCTTCAGATGAAAAGGGCGGGCATAGTGGGCAATGCGAAGGGAAAATACTTCCTTTCAAGGCCGGAAAATGCCGACCTGAGCGACATAAGCGCATGGGTTGGCAGCTATATAGATTCAAGAGTCAACCCAATAAAGGAGAAGCTTATCAGCGTGCTCAGTGAGCTTAAGACAAGGTGATGTGTTTCTATGGAAGGAAAAGCAACCATATTCTACATATTAATAGTCCTGCTTGGGGCAATAGCAATAGCTGGAGCCATTGATTTGTTTGCCCAAAATTCTTCATATTCCATCATAGTGGGATTGAACGCAACAGGCACAAAAAACCTTTATCCTTACAATGTAACATTTTTCAAGATACACATACAGAATAGCGGCAGAAGCATAAGCGACTTAGTTGTAGGGCTTTATGAAAATGGGAGTGCAATAAGCGTTTACAAGATTTCATTGCCTTCCGGGAAAAACGTGTCAATAAGTGCCAATTATACATATCTCTCTAATGGCACATACACATTCGAAGCAATTGCAGATCCTGCTCACTTGTTCAACATACCTAACAGGAAGCGCACAATTTCAGCAGTAACCATAAACGTGAGTGCAAGCGAGCAGCCAAACGTGTATACGTCTATACCTAACAACAACATCATAGAAACAAGCAGTTTCTCATTTTCAGGTGCTGGGTTGGAGAGCATATCCGCGCTTGCATCGACATACAACCTAACGATCTTCGAAAATGTTTTCGGCCCTCTATACAATGTGCTGCCCATCATCGCCTATGACTCCTCTGGCTACGTCGCCTATGCAAATGGTGCGGTCGCAAACTATTCTAACAAAACGGTTGCATATACTCTTTGGCTCAAAGGTACGGTAAACCCAGAATTTATAGGCAATCTCCTTTCCACATATGGCTATGCCCACTCTACTATAAGCTTCAATGGAAATAAAATCGGCCTGTGGAAGGAGAGCAATACAACAAGCATATGTGTTTATTACCAGGAAGGCTGGACAAAAATATTCGCATATTATAACAACTCAATGCCCGGCACCTGCGCCAACTTCTCTACATATATTCCAAGTGAAAGCAACATGTTGGTCAGCGCGCTTCATGATAACAAAAACCTGACAGCGTATCAGTCAAGGTTCATCTATACGAATTCATCAGAGGTAGGTACAATCCTATCCTATTCCATGCATGGCATGAGCGCAGTGAACATATTCAAAAATGGCTATGGGCTGTTTGCAGGATCGATATCAGCCAATACAACAATAGAAAACAACACATGCTACGGCATGCTTTACAACCAGAGCAACACCAGCATATGCTCTGTTTATGTAATCCCAAAAAGTGGCAAGGCTCTGCCGCAATACGGTATGATCAATTCAACATATGCATCCGCGTTTCCAGCTTATGTTGCATCTCTATATTCCCTTACAAATTCGAGCCTTTTGATGTCTGCGCACGCAAGCGCAGTGAAATTGCTTAGCTCTTTGGGCATGCCTAAGAGCATCAGATGGGTTTCAATATTCAAGAATACCTGCGCATTTTCAAATAATTCGATAGGATGCAAAGTGGATAGCTTCAATGTTTCGAGCAGCAAGGCGTATCTTTCTATATCAAACTACATGGGCAACACGATAAAGGTAAGCAGCCTGTCGTGCTTTATGGCCGGAGCTTCAGCACTGCCAGAGAGCATAGGCAAAGATATTGCACCAGGCAACTCAATCGAGCTGAATGTTTCCTGCTCTGCATATAGCTTGCCCGTGATAAGCACAGGAGAGAGCTTCAACCTGCTGATGAATTATACATACATGAACAAAACAGTTTCTTCGATAGGCATTATGAATGTCACCAATTACAGGTTTGGCTGATCGAAATTTATGAAGTCTGATGCCCCTTTTCCGTCTGGGAATGCCCTTCCATTCTCAGCTTCAACTGGCAGTCCTGTTTCATTTGCAACGCGCTTCAGCTCATTCAAGTCAACCACCTTCTTCGTGTAGAGCTCTACAAAATAAGAGCCGCCTATCGGGACCTTTTTCACAGTGAAAGTAAGCAGCTGGTACATGCCCGTTCTGTTTACCCTTATCTTTATCTCTCCTTTCCTTATGATGTCTTTTGCATCCATCAAACCATCTTAAAAACAAGCAGCCATTCCAATCTCTTATTGCCCATTAGAGGAATGGCATATTATAGCACATTATAGCATGGTTTAAAAATATTTAATACTATTCTTTCATAGGCGCTAAACATGAATATCTCTTCACCTTTCGTTGCAGCTTATTTCTACAATATGTTAAAGCTATTTGGCGCCAACTCGCTTCCTTTTAAAGCGCTCTCGCTCTTCGTTGCGCTCGTAATCTTTGCGATAGTGCTTGCGATATTCATATCCGTATTTGCATATGTGTTCGGATGGCTTGAAAGGAAAATCATTGCGAGAGCACAGGCGAGGCACGGGCCGACATATGTAGGGCCATTCGGCATATTGCAGAACCTGGCAGACGTGATAAAGCTCTTTTCCAAGGAAAACATCATGCCAGCCACGGCAGACAGGCCACTGATGGCAACAGCACTTCCAATAATGCTTGCTGTGTTTGTGCTGATTCTTGCATTCATTCCATTCTCAAGCGGCTTTGTCGGCATAGGTACATCCTTAGGCCTGCTTGCTGTATTCATACTCCTATCGTTCTCCCCACTGCTCTTGTTTCTTGCCGCATGGGCGAGCGGAAACAAGTTCAGCTCAATAAGCGCCCAGCGCGCAGCAACTGTTGTGGTAAGCTATGAGGTGCCAATGCTGATATCTGTGCTTGCGGTAGTGATGATGGCTGGGAGCTTCAACCTTTCTACAATCGTGCAGTCCCAGAGCCATTACTGGTACGCGCTGCTGATGCCAATCGGCTTTGTCGTGTTCTTCATCGTGCTTCTTGCAGACCTGGAGCGCACGCCATTTGATATGACAGAGGCGGACAGCGAGCTTATAGCTGGCTGGCTCAACGACTATGGTGCAAACTACTATGGCCTTGCGCTCTTCCTTGATTATACACGCATGTTTGTAGGCACTCTTTTAGTGAGCTTGCTGTTCTTTGGCGGCTGGCTTGGCTTTTCCTCTATGCCCCAAATATTAAACCTAATGATAAAAGTTGTGCTTATTACAATCTTCATAATGTTCATAAGGGCGTCTCTGGTAAGGATGAAGATAAACCACATACTTAGGCTCGGATGGCTCTATCTGATGCCCCTTTCAATAATAAACTTATTAATAACATTTATCGTATTCATTAAATAGTGGTATGATGGTGCTGAAACCCATACTGAAGACTATCGTAGAAGCGGCGAAGAAGCCTGCCACTGTGCAGTTTCCCGACCAGAAGGAGCGCATAGCAGACAACTACAGGGGCATTCACAAGCTTGATATTGACACATGCATAAGTTGTGGGGCATGTGCGAGGATATGCCCAAACCAGACAATCACAATGGTCGAAATAGAAACAAGCAGAGGCACAAAGCAGATGCCACAAATAAACCTTGAGAGGTGCCTTTTCTGCGCTCTTTGCGAGGAGGTCTGCCCTACAAAGTGCCTTGTGTTGACAAAGGACTATGATTTCGAGAGTTATGACAGGCGGGAATTCATAAAGAGGCCTGAGGAGCTCAAGTGATTTGATGCTTTTGGCGATCTTTTTGGCTGTTGCCGCATTGGAACTTATTTCCATAATAGTTATATTTGTTTTCAAGAACGTGCTCCACTCGATAATAATGCTTGCAGTGGCATTTGTCATAAGCTCGGTATTGTTTGCGGCAATGCAGCAGCCGCTTCTTGCGCTTCTTCAGCTTTTCATAGTTGTGGGCACCATCCTGACATACTTCTTCATAGGTGTGGCATCTGCAGGTATTTCAAGATTCAAACACACCTCTTACACGCTCCTTGCAATTCTCTCCATAACGATGTTCATGGTGCTTGCTTACATGTCTAATGGAGTAAACTTTACAGGGCAAAACATGCTTACAAAAGCCGATATTGTGAATTACGTATCTGGAAGCATATGGTTGATTTATTTTCTTACATTAGTGCTTTTTTCGGTAGGGCTTAGCGGAATAATACTACTTAAGCGCTTGGGTGAAAGATAATGCTCACATACATGATGCTGTTGAGCTTTGCGATTATTTCGATAGGCCTGGCAGGGATTACAGCAACAAGGCACTTCATAATGATCGTGGTGTCTGTGGAGCTTATGCTCCTTGGGAGTTCGCTTCTTGCAGTATCAATCTTCCACTATTATGCTGCCGGCAACATAATAATACTCCTGCTCTCTATATGGGCGGTTGCAGCGATAGAGGTAATTGTGGCGGTAGTACTTTACAGGTACATGGAGAAGGAGGAGCTCACCCTTGACGTGAGTAAGTTTTCAAAGCTGAGGGATTGAATGTTCGCGCTTCTCGTAGTAGTGCCGATGCTTGTTGCAGCCATCCTGGCATTGCCTCTAAAGGACCATTTCGAAATTGTAAGATACCTCTCGCTTTTTGCCAGCTTAGCCTCGCTGATAATGGCATTTGCTTTGGGCATGGAGGGCGCCCATGTGGAGAGCATAAATTGGTTTTCAATAAGCAATTATTCTTTCCACATAGTAGCATACACATACCCATTGAACATGCTTCTTCTTTACCTCATAGCAGTAATAACACCGCTCATAATAGCATATTCAATAGGATTCATGGATACTCCAAGCGAACAGGCGCGCTACTATTTTGAGCTGCTTATGTTTGCAAGCGCGATGATGCTTTTCGCCCTTGCTGGGAACTTCCTTACAATGTTCATAGGCTGGGAGATGCTAGGCATTACAAGCTATCTGCTCATAGGCTTCTGGTACCGCAAGCGCGCTCCAGCACATGCAGCAAGGAAGGCAATAACTACTGTGTTCATTGGCGACATATTGATGCTTGCAGCAATGATCATGCTTTGGGTAGCATATGGCACATTTAGTTTTGCCTATATAATGCAGGCGAGCTCAGGAGCCTATGCATACATAGCATTGGTCCTTGTGCTTGCAGCAGCATATACCAAATCTGCTCAATTTCCATTCCATGAATGGCTTCCAGACGCAATGGAGGGCCCAACGCCAGTATCTGCTTTTCTCCATTCCTCCACAATGGTCAAGGCTGGCGTATTCTTGGTTGCAGTTTTGCTTCCGCTTTACATGCGCTTTGGCATGGGTTGGATTATCATAATGCTTGGAATTATAACTTCTATTATCGCAATTTCAAACGCACTTACAGAAACCCACATAAAGCGCATACTCGCTTATTCGACTGTAGAAGACATGGGTCTGATGTTCGTAGCACTTGGGTTTGGCTCCCTTATAGGCGCAATGCTGCTTTTCGTTGTGCAGGCCTTCTACAAAGCCCTGCTTTTCATGAATGCTGGCACGATAATGAAGGCAAACAATGAAGAAGAGAATATTTACAGGAGCTATTCACCAAAATCTTATAAGCCATTGTTCATAACAATGCTCATCGGTGTGCTTTCGCTTGCAGGCATATTTCCGGTCAGCGGCTTCTTCGGCAGGGTGGGTGTTGAGGTTGCTGCTTCAAACATATACGTGTACGTGGTGCTGTTGCTGATAGATTTTGCAAGCAGCGTCTACATATTCAGGTGGCTCTATGTGCCTATGCGAAAGCCGAAGAGCGCATACGAGGAGAGCGAGGTATCGATGAATTTTGGCCGCACCCCCAAGTCCATGCTAGTTCCTCAATATATCTTAGGTGCCATAGTGCTCGCGGCAGGAATACTATACTTTTATATGCCTAAATTCCTAAGTGGCTACATAGGCTCGCAGATGCGCATTGCAATTGCTGATTCGCTGATTGAAAGCACTGTTGTGGTGTTGGGAATATTTGTTGCATATGTGCTGTTTTCAAAGCATCGTGCTGAAAAGGGAATTGAGGCGATGCATACAACCCTGTACAAAATTGCTTACAATTCGCTTGCCACAAACAAATTCTACCAATATTTTGCCGATATATTCATTTACATATCTAAGGCCTTCGAAACATTTGATTATGCACTTTTAGGGTTTGTGAAAACTGGTGGCAGAGGCATTGTGCTTTTTGGCAATTTCGTAAGGAAGGCTGAAACAGGCCAGATCAACATCTATGCGATAGCATTTGTTCTGGGATTTCTTTTATTGATCTTTATGGTGATCTTGAAATGAACATATTGTTAATAATGATTGCAATACCCGTTGTGATGCTAATAATTGAAGCATTGCTCAGCAAGAGATACTCTATTGTGCTTGCATCGATATCTGCGGCTTTGATGCTGCTCTTATCTATTTACCTGCTTGTCGAGAATTTTGTTGATGGCGGTATAAGCACTACAAAGAGCATTGCTTTTATCCCTGCACTAGGTGTTTCCTTCTCATTGACGCTCAATACATTTTCAGTTGTTCTTCTCCTTCTCTCTTCGATTGTAATTTTTGTTGCCGCCTCAAGCGGCAACATAAAAGCCGAGAGGGTAAAGCTGTCGAGCGCTTTGATGCTGCTTTTCCAGGTTGCCGCAACTGGAATTTTCACTTCTGGAAATCTGCTTCTTTTCTTTATTTTCTGGGACATAGGCGTTGTCACTGCTTTCCTTATGATAAACACGCTTGGCCATTCAGGGAGCAAGATAGCATCTATGAACTTCCTGATATATGAGATATTCGCAAGCGTCATGCTCCTTTTCGCAATACTGCTCATATATTTCTATACCCCTCTGCATACCTTCGACATTGCATCAATAATCTCTGGCGCCTCGCAGATACCTGCCTCAACACAAAGCATGATAATGGTGTTCCTGCTCATCGCGTTCATGGTCAATATGCCCATATTCCCTCTGCATTCATGGCTTCCGGATGCCTACTCAGAGGCATCTACCCAGGGTTCAATGATCATCGGAGGCATATTGTCGAAGTTCGGCGCCTTTGGCCTGCTCCTGAGCTTTGAGCTGATGCCTATAGCTTCGCATTATTCAATATATGTGTTTGCCTTCTCAGTTTTTTCATCCATCTATGCCTCGCTTGTGATGATTTCACAAAAGGACATAAAGCGCATCATCGCATACGCCGCAATGGCGGAGATGGGAGTGATAGGAATGGGCATAAGCGCCTATAACACATTTGGAACTTTCGGAGCCTTATATGGAATGCTGGCGCAGGGGCTTTCAATCGCATTCATGTTCCTTATAGCAGGCTCCATAATGCATGAATTTGGAGAGAGGGATATAAGGCTTCTAAAGGGCATAGTAATGCAGTCAAAAGCCATAGCATATTCATTTGTTTTGGGAATCTTCTTCATAGGGGGATTGCCGCTTACCGCCGGGTTCATAGCTGATTTGCTTATATTCATAGGTGCCTACAAGAGTTTTTCATTCTATGCCTTTATACCCTTTGCATCAATAATCCTAATGGCTTCATACCTATATTATGTTGCCAACAAATCAATCTTTGAATGTAGCAGCTTTTCCAAAAACGTCTCATTCATAGGTGCGAGCCAGAAGATAGGTTATACAATATTCATCACAGCAATATTTGCGCTTGGCATGATGCCTTTTATAATACTCAATGTGGTGCACTAAGATGTTGATTGAGATTATATTGCTTGCCGCCCTCTGCCTTCTTCCTGTTATGGGCATAGTATCCGCATTCTTGAAAAGCAAAGTTTTTTCAATATTACTAAGTGTATTTTTGCTTTTGACTATTGCATATGCGGCTGCCGCGCTTTTTGCAAGCAGTGCAAGCTTGACTTTGCTTGGGATACTGCACTTTTATCCTTTCTCTGAGCTTTTCATAGCACTTTTCTCAGTGCTCATGCTGCTGGTGGAAGTGCTCTCCTATAACACCAAAGGCTTCCCAAGCCTACAGATGCTCATGAGCTTTGCGTTCATAAGCCTTGTCGCGGTGCCTTCCGCTAGCAACATTATAATCATATTCATGGGAGTAGAACTTTTTGCATCGCTGACTGTGCTCATGGTCCTTCTTTCAGGAAAGCAGCACATCGAGGCAAGCATGAAGTTCTTCGTGCTTAGCGCAGCTTCTATTGCAATGTTCTCGGTGGCGCTTGTGCTGCTTATGCCATATAGCAGCGATTTTTCTATAGTGCCTCAGACTCTTGCCGGAGGAGCGTTGCTTGTCATTGCGCTGGTCTTTTTTATTGCTGCAATGTCATTTGATACGGCAATGTTTCCCTTCAACTTCTGGGTGCCCGATGTATATGAGGGCGCAAGTGCAAACATAGCAGCAATGATAGCAGGAATAGGCAAGAAGCTTGCCTTCGTGGTTTTAATTGAAGTGCTTTTCATATTTTTTGCATCCTTGCAAAGCACTTTCTCGCCTATCCTTGCAGCGCTTTCTATACTCACGATGTTCTATGGGAATTTTGCCGCCATGGTCCAGAAAAAGATGCGTAGGCTTTTTGCATATTCTTCAATATCGCAAGCTGGCTACATAATGATAGGCGTGGCGGTCGCAACACAGTACGGAATAGAAGCAAGCATAGTGCAGATTGTTGCGCATGCGTTTATGATCATAGCGGCGTTTGCAATAATCATGTGGCTTGAGCAGATGAACCTTCGCACTATAGAAGATTATATGGGCTTGAACTCAAGGAATAAATTCGCATCAATTGCTTTGACCCTGCTCATGCTTTCAATGGCAGGAATACCTCCATTGTTAGGATTTGATGGAAAGCTTCTTCTCTTTTCGAGCGCGATAAGTGCAAACATGCTGTGGCTCGCCCTGATAGGCATAATAAACAGCTTCCTCTCTATATATTATTACGGCAAGGTTATAAGCGCAATGTTCACTCAGAGAAGATATGTGCATGTAAGGATGAGCAAAAGAGTAGCATTTGTGGTGATCGTTGCGCTTGCAGTTGTTGTGCTCATAGGCATATATCCACAGCCAGTGATAAGCGCCGCGAAGACTGC
This sequence comes from Candidatus Micrarchaeia archaeon, assembly GCA_049966495.1. Taxonomy (GTDB): domain Archaea; phylum Micrarchaeota; class Micrarchaeia; order Micrarchaeales; family Micrarchaeaceae; genus JAKAWW01. The sequence goes on along the minus strand of JBMFUN010000001.1, from coordinate 8,585 downwards.
AAGCGCTTCGCTCTTCTCGATTGCATCTAGCGCTTGATAATGCGCTTTAGAATAAGGCTCGGGCTGTCCATGTCTCCGTGCTTGCTCAGAAAGCCTTCTATACCCATGAATTTTGCAATTTTTAGCATAATCTTCATATTCCTAATTCCTATAAATGAGTAATATCTGTGGACAATACTATGAAGCATAAGATCCATTCCATAAAGCTTCCTCCATTTCTTCTCATACTCTTCAAGGAATCCTGTGCCAGAAGAGTTCCTATTAATAATTATTGTTTCAGCAAGCACTTTTGCACACGCTATCCCGAAGATTATTCCCCCACCAGTACTGGCCTTGACCTGCCCGGCGGCATCTCCAACCAGCGCAACATTGCCTTTGGCACTTTTCTTTCTAACTTCTAAAGGTATGATGCTTGCAAATCTATTTTCCATTGTTGCCCATTTTATCCTCTCTTTTATTTTTTCGTTTTTTGTGAAAGCATTGAAGGCTTGAAGGCTTGTTTTCTTCGCTTTGCTACTCACTCCTACCCCTAATTCTAGAAGTTTGTCGCTGTGCGGCGCAGTCCAGCCGAAAAAACCAGGAGTGGCATCTGAGAAGAATATCTCGACCTTGTTTGCATCTTCTATGTTTGCATTTCTATATAGGGCTTTGTATGTCAATATATACTCTTTCATGCGCGGAAATCCAAATGTGCTCGCAACAATAGATGTTGCTCCATCAGCGCCTACTATTATGTCGCTATTGCCTAGCTCCTTTAGGAAATTTCCATCTATGTTCCTGCCCAGAAGTACAAGTGCGCCAGCTTCCTCTGCATCCTCATATGCATCGCGTATAAGTTTGCGCCTGTCTATTATATATGCTTGCGGCTCTTTTGCCTCTACAAGCAACTCTTCATTTTTTACATGTATGATCGCGCCGTTTAAGGTATTCTCTATCGCATTTTTGTACCTTATTCCAGATTTTTCCAACCCTTTTATCGAAAGTATGCCAGAGGCCTTTTCAGCACCAGCTTCTACATCTCTTTTTCTCTCATATACTGTTGTTCTTATACCATTTGCTGCAAGCTCCTTTGCAAATGTGAGCCCCACAATACCTGCGCCAATGACATGCACTTTCATCTCCATTCACTCTATTATAAAAACATTTCCATTCATAAATTATTAATGGTTGGTGGTTGAACGCCGAAAAATACCAAAAAAGTGCAAATAGGCATGCCTTCTATAAAGGTCCAGAATATTGTCGTGAGCGCGGACCTTCATGCAGCCATAGATCTTTACGCCCTATCCAAAGAGGTGAAAGCGGTCGACTACGAGCCTGAGCAGTTCCCAGGTGCCATATTCAGGGTCGACAATCCCAAGGCTAAGATCATACTATTCAAGAATGGAAAAATGATATGCACAGGCTCCAATACAGAAGCAAACATAAAAAAAGTTCTTGACTACGCCGCAAAAGTAATATCGAAATATGTGATAGCGGAAAACGAGGGCACAGCACAGCAAAAATCGTCAGCCTGATTTTTTCGCCATTTCCTTGAGTATTTTGTCGTATTCTTTGAAGAAATGCTTCCACGAGTATTTCTCTACTATCCTTTTCCTTCCATTTCTCCCCATCCTCTCAGCAAGTTGCTCATCCTGCGCTATTTCATACATACGGTCGGCCATCTCTTTGACGCTATTCACTAGGAATCCGGTCTTGCCATTTATCACTGTTTCCCTCGGGCCTCCTTCGTTTACAGAGATTATGGGCTTTGAACTTGCCATTGCTTCAAGCGGCACAAGTCCGTAGTCCTCATTTATCGCAGAGAAGAGCACAGCAGTAGAGCCTGCATACAAGTCTATAAGCTTTGAATCTGGAGGCCCTTCGACTATCCTGACATCGCTTATTCTCTCAGCAAGCTTCTTTATTCTCAAGTAGTAATCATAATAAAACCTGTCCTTCGAGACATCCCCTGCAAGCACAAGCTTGTATCCGTGCAAGCGTTTCTTGAGCATTTCGAATGCATGCAGCACATATTCCTGCCTTTTGTTGGGGGAAATGCGCGATGGGTAGAAGAAATATTTTTTGTCGCCATCATTCCTGAATTTTTCATAATCTATGCCCCCGCCGAGCACAATTGCATCATTCCTCCCATAATATTTCTCAATCCTTGATCTTGTGTTGGCGCTGTTTGCTACAATGCGCTCGATGTTCTTTACGATGTGCTGGTCAATCATGCGCACGGCTGCGGCTCCAATCTTGTAAATAGGTCTCTGATAGGGCTTCCTAAGCGAGAGCCTGTATTCGTAAAGGTCATAAACATCCCTCAGCGGGGTGTGACAATACCAGAGCACCCTGTCGTTTTTGTTTCTTATCCAATGGCTTGGTGCTATATGTGCATTTAAAACATCATAATCATCCTTTATCTTGTAATCGTAAAATGAAAGCCCATAGTTCAGGCCCTGCGAGATTCTTCCATAGGGGAATAGCTTCAACAATGCATTCTTTCCAATCACTTCTACATCAAGATCCTTGAATTCTTCAAATGTTCTCCTTTTATCATATTCTGCGGTGTAAATCTTTGCATTGTAGTGCTCCGCTATCTTCAGCACGACTCTTTCAGCACCGCCTTTCAACACCAGATTAGACTGGGCTATCAAGAGTTTCAAGATATTACCTACTTCTATCTTCTATTCAAAATATATAATTATATGTATGCAAAATTGTAAAATTAGTAGGAAATGTAGCTATATGTATTTTGTATAGCAGCAAATTGCTGAAAAGGAGCCCGAAAAAAGGCACATAAACAAAATGCGAAGATTGCACAGATAAGTTGCGCATGTGTTGTGTGCAACGAATGGCGATAGGTTTATAAGGGAGAAGAGATGACATAATATAGTGCTTTTTGTGGTTTTATGGACCTAGGAGAAGGACTGAGGCAGGCGTTGGCGAAGATCACGCGCTCTACAATAATAGACGCGAAGACGATAAAGGAGTTTACAAAGGATCTTCAGAAGCTGCTGCTCAGCGCCGATGTTGATGTAAAGCTTGTCTATGATTTCACCAAGAGCATCGAAGACAAGGCGTTGAAAAGCAAGCCCCCACAAGGGCTCTCGCCACATGATTACATAACAAATATCGTATATGGCGAGCTTGTGAAGCTTGTGGGCTCAACATATGAGCCAGAGATGAAAAGGCAGCGCATACTTCTTGCAGGGCTTTATGGGTCTGGCAAGACCACCACAGCGGCAAAGCTCGCAAAGTTCTACCAGGACAGGGGGCTGAGCGCCGCATTGATTTGCAGCGATGTTTCAAGGCCAGCAGCATACGAGCAGTTGAAAACACTTGCAGAGCAGGCAAACATACCTTTCTTCGGCATGCAGGGTGAGAAGGATGCGGCAAAGATTGCAAAGCTCGGCATGGAAAAATTCAAGGACAAAGCAGTAGTGATATGTGATACAAGCGGAAGGAATGCGCTTGACAGTGCGCTGACAGAAGAGCTGAAGAGGATATCAAAGGTCTTCAATCCAGATACAAAGATCCTTGTTATAAACGCAGACATAGGCCAAGTTGCCGGAAAGCAGGCGCGCGAGTTCAACGAGGCAATAGGCATATCTGGTATAATAATAACAAAGATGGATGGATCTGGAAAAGGTGGAGGTGCATTGAGCGCTGCAAATGCCTCAGGCGCAAAGGTAATGTTCATCGGTACCGGGGAAAAGCTGAAGGACATAGAGCCTTTCAATGCCGAGAGGTTCATAGGCTCGCTTCTTGGAGTACCAGACCTCGCAGGCTTGATAGAGCACGTGCAGCAAGCGATAAAGGAGGCTTCAATAAAGCCTGAAGAGGTTGATATTGAAAAGCTTGACTTTGAGACCTTTTATGCGCAGCTTAAGGCGATGGGCAAAATGGGCCCTCTGAGAAATGTTTTTAGCATGCTTGGTGCGCCTGACGTGCCAAAAGACACGATAGAGCAGAGCGAGGAAAAGCTGAAAAAATACAAGGTGATTATAGACTCTATGACAAAAGAAGAGCGCAAGAACGAGCACCTGCTTCACGAAAGCGGAAGGATAAAGCGCATCGCAATGGGCAGTGGCACGAGTGAGAAGGATGTCAGGAGCCTTATATCGGATTTCAACAAGCTGAAGAAAGTTTTTGGAATGTTCAAAAATGACCGCAACTTTAGGAAGAGATTTTCAAAATTGGATGAAATATAAGCAAAAAAGCGAAACATAGACGATAAAGACAATAAGAACATAAAAACAACGAAGCAAAAAAAGAAAAAAACAAAAGTAGAAGGTAACAACCCTCTACTTGCGCTTCTTAGCCTTTCCCTTTTTCTTTGCCATTTCTGTCACTTTTATAATTTTATATTCGATAAATATATATTTAATTATATTCAAATGATAATAAAATAAAGATAAACATTTGTTTATAAAGGTAAATAGAAATTTACCACGCTAATGGTGTTTCGAATTGAACAAAAATGGGCTTGAAGAGAAGTTGCAGGAGCTTAAAGAGGAATACTCAAGGACAAAGTACAACAAGGCAACTGACAAGCATCTAGGGATACTCAGGAGGAAGATCGCAGAAGTAAAAAGAGATATTATAGAGTCCAGCAAGGGCAAGCACGGAAAAGGGTTTTTTGTAAAGAAGAATGGTGATGCCACAGTTGCGCTATTCGGCTATCCAAACACCGGTAAATCTACAATAATCAATGCGCTTACAGGGACAAAATCAAAGGTCGCACCGCATGCCTTTACCACGCTTGAAATAATTCCAGGTACGCTTGTATACAAAAATGCACATATACAGATCTTTGACATGCCGGGCATTATAGAGGGGGCAAATTCCGGCCTTGGCAATGGCAAAACTGTGATATCTGCACTCAAAACCGTAGACCTGATAGCATTCGTTGTGGATGTTTATGGCTATGACAAGCTCGGAATTTTGCTTAGCGAGCTGAAAAAGCTAAACGTGATGATAAACAAAGAAAGGCCAAAGGTGAGAATAGAAAAAGCAAACTCAGGTTTAGGAATACAGATAGAAAAGAATAATTCAGGAATAAGTGATAGCGACGTGAAGACAATCCTCAAAAGTTTTGGAATCTTCGACGCACGTGTTTCAATAGAAGAAAGGCTGGATGTTGATGAGTTCATCGCAATAGTAAGCGGGAGGGTTTGGTATATAAAAGCGGTTGCAATATTGAATAAGATTGACACCGTTTCAGATTACAAAAGCATTGCAAGCGAAGTTGAAAAGGCCTATGGAATGGATGTCGTGCCGATAAGTGCTTCAGAGCAGATAAACATAGAAGAGCTTAAAGAGCACATATACAATAAGCTAGGGTTGATGACGATATATTTAAAGCCAAAAGGGGGCAATCCAGAGCCCATCATTCTTCGCAAGGGTGCCACAGTGGCTGATGCAGCCGCCAAAGTGCACACAGAGCTTAAGGGCAGCCTCAAATGTGCCTATTTGACCGGGCCTAGCGCGAAGTTCCAAAACCAAAAGGTTGGTGCGATGCATGTGCTTGATGATGGCGACACAATAACTTTCATAAAATAGTGTTAAATTTTTTGCCTGCAGAATATTTAGCGTGATAATATGTCGATAAAATACTGGGAATTTGAGGATGCACCGCTCAAGGAAAAGATGAAAAACCTCAACGTAAGGGAAATAGCCAAGATATTCTTTGACAATGATACCGAGGCATATAGGTTTGCCTCTTTGCTTCTTGAAATAAAGAAAAACAAGCAGCTTAGGCTAAAGCAAGTGCCCCCTAGCATACCAATTGCTACGGCAAAGAGGTATTTAGACTTCGGCGTGGAGGTAGGCTTGCTGAAGCACGAAAACAATGTATATGAGCTCACCGATAGGTTCACGAAGCCGTTCAGGAACATTGCAACATATATCAAGGCATGGATGGACAGCAACGCAGAAGAAGACTTAAGTATTGAGTTTGCCAATGCGCGCATAGAAAAGCAGGCAAAGCGCGGGGGCAGGAGGTTCCAAGCTATCGATGGGCAAGCGCCAGCTAGTGTGGGCGAAAGCGAAGAGGAAGAAAATAAAAAAGAAGAAACGGGCCCGGTGGGATTTTCATGAATCATTTTGAACCCACGGCCATCAGCTTAGAAGGCTGCCGCTCTGTCCAAGCTGAGCTACGGGCCCTAGCTGCGCATAATATCTGGCACAATATTGAAAAATCTTTTTGTATTGATTAAAAGCGTTTCAGCCGCTTTTTCAAATGAGATGCCCTTTGCCAATGCAACCATCTGTATGGACTTTTCCACATCTATGGGGCTCTTCCCAGCCATAGGGGCGTCGCTTTCAGCCATTATATAATCTATTGCAACATTCTTAATAATCCTATCCCTTCTTGAGGATTTCAAAGGGGGTATTGAAATCATATAACCATTCCTCTCGGCACGCTTTGCCTGCTCTATGCTGCCCTCGAAGAAATGGAGGTGCGCCTTCTTCACCCCCTTTTCTTCTAGCAAGTCGAGCACTTCTCCTATAGCACCTCTCGCATGCACGCTCACCGGCAGGTTGAGGGCAATGGCAAGCTCCAAGAACCTTTCGAAAACATGCCTCTGCTTGTCTTTTGCCTCTTGTGTTGTCATGAACTTTGCATCAAGGCCTATCTCTCCTATTGCAACCAACTTGCCATAGTTGCTTTTTGCTAGGTTTATGTTGAATTCAAGCTCATCTTCGCCTATTAAAGAATGTTCGGGGTCTATGCCAATAGCGGCGAATATGTGCCTCTGATCGGAGAGCTTCAGCACCTCAACATTTGATCTTGTATCAACACCATCGCTTATCATTATCTGCACACCATATTTTATTGCTTTCAAAATTTCATCATTGCCAAGCAGATCCAAATGGCAGTGTGCATCAGCCATTTCAGTTATCGAAAGAGTCTCCTCTGTCTTCTCAATAGACTGCTCCCTTTGAGGCATATTCCTTATTTTTATGCTCAACTTTATAAATGTTTATGGGCCCATTTTATTTTATGTGTGAGCTTTATGGAAGGTCCTAATAACATAGAAGGCATTAAAAAAGAGGAGAAGAGCATAGAGGTGAAGGTTTCTGATATTCAGAAAAATATAAGCGTGCTGCAGATAATAGCTGTTGTGCTTGTGCTTATGATAGTAGGCTCTGTTCTCTTCACATATTTTAGCGTTTCTGGGCTAAATGCCAAAATAAACAGCTTAAGTTCTGTGCAGCCAGTGCAACCCAGCAAATTGCCACAGGCAAATAACAGTGCAAATTACAGTGCGTTTGGCACAAGGCTTACAAACATAGACAAGCCTTTTAATAACACAGAGCTTGCAGCCATAAACAATGAGCCAAACAGCTATTTCGAGCAGGCGGGGGAGATGGTATTCAACACATCCCCAGGAAACCCATTTGGAGAGAGCTACAAGAATGGCTCATACATAGGTGCCGTATTCCTAGTGAAGCACATGCCAACTGTGAGCACATATGTGGTAAATGGGAAGCCAAGTGTAATATATCTAGGTGCAATCTCGTGTGCGTATTGCTCGGAGAACAAATGGGCGATGGCGCTTGCACTTTCAAGATTTGGCTCGTTCAACAATCTTTACACAGGTTATGGATCTTTTGGCGACGGTGATATCCCAACAGTTTACTGGAGCCAGGACAACTATACATCGAAAGGTAGTGCAACATATGGCAACAAGTTTTCTAGCAATCTGATAAACTTCTTGTCCATAGACTACGATTCGCAGATAACAGGCGGCTTTCAATTTCCACCTGGCGGAGTGAGCTATTTCATCAACATTGCGCCCAACTCAACATACAAGAATGCACTTATTTTGATCAACAAAACAGGAATGTTTGTCGGTACTCCATTCTCAATATGGGGCAATGTCGTGCAGGGCGGTGCTGATGCGACGGTGTTTGGAACACAGCAGCCCGGCCAGCCTACCAATCTACCCCCTATCTCTTATATGACGCACGGGCAAATACTCTCTCAATTGTCAAGCTTCAACACAACCTTTGCGAAAGAGGAATATGCAGCTGCAGATGTCTACATAGCAGAATTATGCCCGTCTCTTAATAACACCCCATCGATATGCAGCCAGCCTGCGATACAAAAGATGGAGAATATTATCTTTAATGCCTCGTGAGTGAAGTGGTGAGGGTAGCAACAGCACTGGAAGCTCTCTATACAAAGAAATATATAGCCATAAATGCAATAATAGCAATAGCATATTTTTACCTAGTTAAGCTTCTCATTAAGGTGCAGAGCAATGGCATATTCGTGCAAACAACGCCTAATTATATAATCTTGCTTCTCAGCATCTCATCTGCGATGACGCTTACGATAGCAATCTATGCAATTGCCAATACAAGAAAAAACAGGGCAGATACCACCGCCTCGGCAACAAGCGTAGCTAGCGTGGTAGTAGGCGGCCTCATCAGCGGCTGCGGCTGCCAAATGGGCATATTAGCATCAATAGTAAGTTTTATAGTAGGCGCAAGCGGGGCGTTTGCCTTTAATGTGATGATTGCAGACAATGCGCTTTACATTCTTGCCGCTATTATACTAATAAATATTTTTGTGTTCATCTATTATCTGAATA